>NZ_AJTQ01000078.1 GCF_000262345.1 Streptomyces xiaopingdaonensis
CTGCGTGGCCCGCGCCTTCGCGGTGAGGGCGATGCCCTCGTGCGTACGGCCCGGCACCCGCGCCAACAACTACTCGACCCGGAGGAAGCCAGTGTCGGTGACGCCTGCGTCCGCTTCGGTGAGCCCGTCGCTTTACGCGCCTGTCGTACTCGGAGACATCGAACTCGCCAACCGTGTCGTGATGGCCCCACTCACCAGAATGCGGGCGGGAGCTTCTGGCGTCCCCGGCGACCTGATGGTCGAGCATTACCGGCAGCGGGCCTCTCTCGGCCTGATCGTGACCGAGGGGATCTACTGCAGTCACGAGTCCCAGGCATTCGTCGGCCAGCCGGGCATCGTCACAGATGAGCAGGTGGCCGGCTGGCGACGAGTAGCCTCGGCGGTGCACGCCCACGGCGGCCGCATTGTCATGCAGATCGTGCACAGCGGCCGGGTGACCCACCCCGACATCAACGGCGGCCGGCCGGTCGTGGCGCCCAGTGCGATCGCCATCGACGGCGCGGGGCACACGGCACGGGGCAAACAGCCTTTTCCGGTGCCGCAGGCCTTGACAGCCGCTGAGGCCGGCTCGGTCCTCACGGATTTCGTCGCCGCTTCCCGACATGCGATCGAGGCGGGCCTGGACGGAGTGGAGATCCACGCAGCCAACGGCTATCTCCTGCACCAGTTCCTCTCGTCCACCTCCAACCGGCGCACCGACTCCTACGGCGGGCCGCCCGAGAACCGAGCCCGCTTTGTCATCGAGGCGGTGACGGCCGTGGCACAGGCCATCGGTGCCGGGCGGGTCGGGCTGCGCGTCTCACCGCAGCGCGACATCCAGGACGTCCTGGAGACCGACAGGGACGACGTCCTGGCCACCTACGGCCACCTGCTCGACCAATTGCGCCCGCTGAACCTGGCCTACCTGTCCATCCGACACGAGGACCTGGGCGGCACGCTGGTCCAGGAATTGCGTCGCCGTTTCGGCGGGCGGCTGGTGGTCAACAGGGGCACTGCTCTCATGACCACACGCGAGGAGGCGACGGAGCTGATAGAAGGCGCTCACGCCGATGCCGTGGCCGTCGGCCGGGCTGCCATCGCCAACCCGGACCTGGTGGAACGCTGGCAGGGCGGACACCCGGAGAACGAGCCGCGCCAGGAGCTGTTCTACACGTCCGGCCCGGAGGGGTACACCGACTACCCGGCCCTCAGCTTGTCGGTTCTTGCGGGGAAGCAGCGGAAACAGCGGCTGGACAGGCGATGATCGCTACCTCTGCACGGTTGCTGCGGCTGGTCTCACTGCTCTCGTCCAGGCCCACGTGGTCCAACGCGGAGCTGGCCCGGCACCTGGACGTCACCGAGCGCACGGTACGCCGGGACGTCGACCGGCTGCGTGAACTCGGCTACGGCGTCAAGTCGGTCCCCGGCCCGGGCGGCGGTTACCGTTTCGGGGCCGGAAACCGCATACCTCCGCTGAACCTGGACGACGACGAGGTGTTCGCCGTTGCCATGGCGCTGCGGGAAGCAGCTCAGGGCGCCGCCCTCGGCGCCGATCCGGCGGCCCTGTCAGCTTTGCTGAAACTCCGTCAGATACTCCCCGCCCGGATGGCCAGGCGCCTGGAGAGCCTGGACGCCACCGTCGAACACACCCCGCGCTGTGAGTCTCCCCGGGCCTCCGCGGACGTGCTGTTCCTCCTGGCCTCCGTGTGCCGGGCATCCGAACGCGCCACACTCACCTACCGCGACATGCACGGTGCCACCACGGTCCGGTGCGTCGACCCGTACCGCCTGGTCCACACCGGAGTCCACTGGTACTTCGTGGCCCGCGACGTCGAACGCTCCGCGTGGCGGACCTTCCGTGCCGACCGGGTGATCGACGTCGAGTCCACCGGCGAAGCGGTCGACCTGAGCGACGCCCCGGACGCGGCGCAGCTGGTCTCCGACACCATCACCCGCACCGGCTACCCCCTCTTCGCGCGGGTGCGACTTCCGCTGTCCTTCGACGACTCCCGACGGCTGGTCGCCCCCATCGTCGCCACCCACGAGTCCGACGGACCGGACCGGACGATCATCACCATCGGCGGATCCGACCCCGACCAGCTCGCCGGCTACCTGCTCGGCCTGCGGACGCCCCTGGAGATCCTGTCGCCCGACTCCGTCCGTGAAGCACTGCGCGCACGCCTCGACACCCTCTACCACGCCAATGACATGCCGCGACCGGAACCCGGGGGGCCACGATGACGTCCGATCTCCGTGCATGCCGTGTGCCGTGTGCCGTGGGGCTCGGACGGCCCGGTGCAGGCCCTGGGGCGTGAGGCCTGCTCCGTCAGGTGCTCAGGCCGGAAGACGTGCGTCTCGTGTACGACCTTCCTCCCGCGTGGCCGGGAGACGGTGCGAACCACTTGGCCTGCGCAGGGCGGTCGCCTGCGCAGGCCAAGACGGATGGACGGCAAGGGCCGGGTGAGGTCCTGGGGGCCGTTCCCCACCGATGGATCAGGGGTCGACGAGTACCTCATGCCGAGTCGTCGACCAGCGGCCGTCCTGCCGGGCGAATCGGTCGAGATAGCGCCCGGTGGCCGCGATGGTCCTGGGCTGCGGATGGCTGGATCCCGGCAGTCCGATTCCGCTCAGCAGAACGAAGTGACTCTCGGCCTCGACCGTGTCCAGGCCCGAGACATACCGGAAGCGGTGGTTGGTCACCAGGTGCCGTGTGGGTTGCGGGCCGGCTTCGATGAGCCGGGCGATGGCGGCCCCGGTCACCTGGTGAGGGCCGGCGACGAAGGTCGCGTCCTGGAGCAGTGTGCAGAAAGCGTCCCTGTCGCCGTCGTCGACCGCCCGGGCACGCGCCAGGATCAGTTCCTGGATGGCCGCCCGGTCTTCCGCGGGCACCGTCGGCACCTGGTTCACCACGGGACGACCCCTTCTCGGCTGAGGAAGATTCCGGTGGGTCCATCGGGAGAGAGTGTGGCCAGTCGCACGATGGCTTCGGAGCCCTCGGCAACGGTCTGGGTACCCATGTGGTCGTTGATGTCCGTGTCAGTCGGGCCCGGGTCGGCGATGTTGATACGGAAGTGGGGATACGCCTCCGCGTACTTGAGCGTGAGCATGTTGATGGCTGCCTTGCTCGGCTGGTAGTAGGGCAGCGGGTTCGCATGCTCAATCGTGCTCGGATCCACGGAACGGGTGAAGGATCCCATGCTGCTGGACACGTTCACGATGCGAGGGGCCTTTGACTTCTCCAAGAGCGGCAGGAAGGCACGCGTGGTGCGGAGCGTCCCGAGGAAGTTGGTCTGCAACACTCGCTCGGCGTGCTCGGCAGTCACCTCGAGCATGCTGGTGACACGCGGGCCCGGAATGCCGGCGTTGTTGATGAGGACGTCGATGCCGCCCTCTTGGTCGAGGACGTCCGCCGCTGCCGCCTCGACCGACGTCTGGCTGCTCACGTCTATCTGGACGAAGCGTGCGCCGAGTTCAACAGCGGCCGCCTTGCCCCGCTCAGGGTCGCGGGCCCCGACCAGGACGTGGTGGCCCAACTCGATGAGTTGGCGTGCGGTTTCATAGCCGATGCCCTTGTTGGCACCGGTGATGAAGGTTGTGGTCATCGTCGTTTCCTTGTGAGCGGTCTGCGGGCAGAAGCCTGAACAACCAGCGCGATGTCGGCGGCTGGCTCCGGTACTTACGGAGGCGATTCCCGGAACCCGTGTTCACGGCGGCTTGTCTGACCGGGAGAGGCGGGTGCTTCTTCCTTCGAAGACAACGTTCGCTGCTCAGGCGCCTGCGTAGAAGGCTGTGCGAAAGGGGGTGTACGACGCCCAGGAATGGAGTTTCTCCCCTGGAAGGATCTCGTCGAGGCCGATTCGTACCGCCTCTGGAGGGCACGTTCCCCAGGCGTGACAGTCGTCAGTCGCTTCCGGTCTATTTGATCGACGCGCCGAAAGGCGAAGCTTTCATGTGAGCAGGACGCCCGGACGGGCGTGGGCATGCCAGGGCCGCTGAAACGCGGCGAACTGTGAGCGGTGCAATGGGCTCGGCCGAGGGAGACCTTCGACTGGGCGCGAGGAGAACCACGTGCTGACCGCTCAGCGTCGGCTGGTCTGGCGTAGTCGGCGGTTCTTCTCGATCAGGGCACATGCTGTCAGCCGCGCCTCACGAGTAAGTTCACGGGTCTGCCCGTGGGCGGGATATCTGCGTGCGGTGTCCCGGGCCCCGCGGTGGGCCAGTGCTTGGCCGTGCCAGAGACCCAAGACAGTGCCTGCGCTGGGATCACGGAGTTCTTGGCAAGTTGATGCGGCCGCTCCTGGCCCGCGGATGTGCGCATCCGCTCTCAAGCGCCCATGCCACGCAGGGTCCGCTCAAGACCGGCGTTGATGCGGTCCATGGTGGCTGCGTATGCCTCGGGCATGTCGACATCGAGACGGTCGGCGAGCACGAAGACCCACCACAGGCATTCGGCCAGCTTGTGCTGCAGTTCAGCGTCCACATCCCCGTCGATGCCCCAGGTGCGCTCGGCGGCCAGCACCAGACGCCCGACGTAGGCGGCGTCGTTGGTGAAGCCGACCGCGAGTTCCGGCAGGGTCCAGGTCCTGCCCAGAACTCGCTGTTCGATCTTCTCGTACTGGGCTCGGACCTCCAGGGCCCTGTCGTCAGCTTCTCCAAGTCCAGCCTTGTTCTCGTGTGCCGGCGTCTCGCTCATCTGGGCTTCCTCTCGAAGGTATGTCCGTGTCATCAACGACGCTAGAAGCAGATGCGGTCGCGATCAGTCCTGGTTTGCTCTTGGGGCCATCGAATGGGTCGGCACATGGAGGACCTTCAGCGCATGGCCGACGGTCAAGGTGTTCACCGAACGTCTCGGCGTGACGTCACGGGTTGGCCGCGCTGAAACGCGTGTCCTGGCCGGTGATGCGATGAGAGCGGTATGTCTCCCGTGGTGGAGGTCATGGCGTATCCGGGGGTGCCAGTTCGAATTCGGCGTGAGGCGATTCGATCCCGTTGATCTGGAGGGAGATCGCATGTCGGCCCGGGTGATACCGGCGTGTGGTGATCGGCCGGAAGGAGTGCTCGCGTGCGACCTCGATCTGTTCGTCCGGAGCAAGAGCGCGGGTGGTGAGCTTGAAGGTCTTGCCGCGCTGTTGCCCGTTGGCCTTGCGGTGGTGAACGACGTAGTCGATGGTGAGCCGTGCCGCGGCCTCGCCGATGTTGCGAATCGAAGCCGTGAAGCGGACCGTCCCACCGAACGCAACGGTCTCCTGGTCCAGGTGGGGTCCATCGACGTCCAGCGTTGCGGGAGCGAAGCCGAGCAGTTCCAGCGCACCTGGGTGGCCGCGCTTGACGAGAGTGCGCAGCCCGTGGCGCACCACGCGTTCGGTGGTGGCCGCCGGGTGGTTCAGCCAGCGGCTGGCTGTGTCGAGAACCACCTCGGGGTGGTCGCGGCTGAGGTCGTTGAGATGGTTGGCGACCGAGCGGCGCACGTACTCGCTCTCGTCCCGGTAGAGGGCGTCCAGGACAGGGACGGTCGCTTCGGGGCGGGCCTGGAGGTGCGGGATGCGGACCGACCAGGGCAGATAGGGGCGCGTTCCTTCGGAGGCGAGCCTGCGCACGTCCGGGTCGGGTGAGCCGGTCCAGCCGCTGACGATGGTGTCGAGGGCCCGGTCGAGATCGTGCCGGAGCAGTGTCCGGACGGCGAATTCCGAGGAGAGGCGTCCGGTGAGGCCGGCCAGCAGTTCCATCGCGTCGTCGAAGACCGCCGGCTCGTCCTCCTGGACGGCGCGAGTGGCGAGAGCGCTGGTGACCGGCCAGATCAGCCAGCCGGTGAACTGTGCGTCTTCGCGAGCGATACGCACGGTGCGCGCCAGCGTTGCGTAAGTGCCCGGAAGATCGGCGAGCAGCGCGTCGCGCAACAGGTCGGCGCGCTTGCGCAGGGGCAGTGCGTCGATCTGCGGGGGCGCCGCGCGCAGCGTCGTGAGGTCGGCATCCGGGGCGGCGGCGTGGATCGCGCGGGTGAGGTTGCGGGCAGTGTGGCGGCTGATGAGCTGGTCGGCGAAAGGCATGAGTGGGGCCCTACGCGACGCGCTGCAGTGTGCGGGTGATCTGCCAGTCCACGCTGTCGTGGTCGATCGTGGCGTGGACGGGGGAGTCCGCCATCTCTCCAGTGATGCCGGCCGCCCCGGCGCGCGCGTGGGGCAGGCTGTCGTAGGCGACGATGTCGATGATGCGTCCGTCGTCGGTCTCGACGATACGTCGCCACAGGAATCCGGGCCGGCGGTGGAGGTAGGCGTTGATGTCGGCGTTCGCCTCGATGAAGTCCTTGGCGGTGTGGCCTTCAGCGGGGCGCAGGGTGGTGATTTCGAGTGTCTCGGCCATGGTGATGTGCTCCGTTATCAGCCCCTGCTCCGGGGCGTGACGCGTATTCCCGTGCCGGCCCGCGGGTGAGGATCTGTGTCGCCCAGTGGCTCCCGGCCGTGGTCTTCTCTCACCTGAGTCTTTCGCCGCTGCGCCGGGCTGGGAAGGACGTGTCAACCTGGGTGTGCGGCACCCAGGTTCAGCGGTCCGGCCGGGGCTTGATCAGCGCCTCGCGGGCCGCGAGCTCTACCAGGGCTCGGCGATCCGCTCGGTGCCGCGCCCGGCAGGCCTTCGGAGCAGGGGCGGCCACACGACTCGTGCGAACTGCCCGGACGTGTCGTGTGGGGTGGTTCGAGGTACGGGATGTGGGTGGTGCTATTGCTCCCCAGCAACGCCTGCGACCAGCGAGAACGATCTGGTACTCGTCCATGTCGAGCAGCGTGACCCGCAGATCAGGACGGCGGTGACGGAGGTCTTCCGGACAGCGAGCCCACCACCGGGCTGGTGCTGCTGCGGAGCGGGGCGGTGGCCGGAGGTAACCTGGACCATCCCGACTCCGTACGCGACCACCTGAAGCGAATAGCGCGTACCGTCCTGGCAGCGGGGCGCAGCGTCCGACGACACCGCCGCTCCTCGGCACCCCTTTCCCCACCAGCCAGTAGGTCGGAAATGCAGCAGGCACAGAACGAACTCGGCGACTTCCTCCGGTCGAACCGCGCCCGTATCGAGCCCGCCGACGTGGGCCTGCCCCCCGGCGGTGGGGCCCGCCGGGTGAAGGGACTGCGCCGGGAAGAGGTGGCCGTCCTGGCCGGAGTGAGCGCCGACTACTACGCGCGCCTGGAGCAGGGGCGCGAGCGGAACCCGTCGCCACAGGTCATCGAGGCGGTCGGACGGGCCATGCGACTGACGCCGGATGCGCGCACCCATCTCTTCCGGCTGGCGGGTCTGCATCCGGCCCTCACCTCGGCTGCGGACCGCGACCTGGTCCATCCCTCCCTGCTCCACCTCCTGGATGCCTTTCCGGCGGCCGCCGCCTACGTACTCAGCCCCGCCTTCGACGTCCTGGCGAAGAACGCCGTGGCCGCAGCCCTTCTTGCCCCCTTCGAGGGCACCCCGAACATGGTCCGCGTGCTGTTCCGACACCCCCGCGCGCGTGAGGTCTTCGTCGAATGGCCCACGGTGGCGCGCGCCACGGTGCATGCGCTGCGGCTGCACGCAGGCAGGTTCCCCGACGACCCGGACATCGACGACCTGGTGTCCGAGCTGTCCGAGACCTCGGGAGAGTTCCGCAAGCTGTGGCAGGACAACCAGGTGGAGAACATGGCCCGAGCGTTCAAGGTGTTCGTGCTCCCCGAGATCGGCCGCGTCGAACTGACCTACCAGACCTTCGACGTCCATGACGCCCCCGGACAGCAGCTCCTGGTCGGCGTTCCGGAGCCCGGCAGCGCCAGCGCCGCCGCGATCGAGTCCCTGCGGACGCCGGCCGAGCGGGGCGCCGCCAGCGCGTGACGCCGCACCGGCGAAGCAACGCCAGGCGGCACAAGACAAGGACCGTAGCTGTCCGGATCTGCTCCTAGCCTGAAGGAGAGGCGCCCACGGCCGAGGGCCGAACCCCTCGGCCGGGCCCTCCCCCTTCAGCCGTACCTCTCACAGGAGCACCCCATGGCAGCCATTCCCCGCCTGCTCGTCTACGGAGCAACCGGCTACACCGGAAGGCTGGTGGCGGAACACGCCAAGCAGTCGGGCCTCGATGTCGTCGTGGCAGGACGCAACAGGGAGCGCATCACCGCGCTGGGCGAAGAACTCGGTGTCGAAAGCCGAGCAGTCGCGCTCGATGACCCGGAGATCCTGCGGGCCGCGCTCGACGACATCACCGTGGTCCTGAACGTCGCCGGCCCCTTCCGCCACACCGCGCGCCCGCTGATGGACGCCAGTATCAACGCCGGGGTGCACTACCTCGACACCACCGCCGAGTACGACATTTTCGCCGCCGCACGCTCCCGACATGCCCAGGCTCACGCGGCCGGCGTGATGATCATGTCCGGCGCCGGGTGGGACGTCGTACCCAGCGACAGCGTGGCCACCCACGCCGCCGCGCGCGTCACCGACCCGGTCAGTCTCCGACTCGCCCTCAAACTTCTCAGCGCCACCCCCGAGGAAGCGGCAGGCCTCAACCTCTTCTCCCGCGGCTCCATCGTCAGCGCCACCGAAGGCATCGGTGACCTGGGCGTGCTCGTCCGCACCGACGGAGACATCGTCACCCTGAAGGAGCCGAAGGTCGCCTCCTTCGACTTCGGCGACAGCGGTCCCGAGGAAGCCGTGTCCGCGTCCATGGGCGACCTGGTCACCAGTTACTTCGCCACCGGCATCCCCTCGATCGAGGTCTACGTGCAGGCCGGGCAGCCGCTGCCCATCGACCTCGACCTCTCCGCACTGCCCGACGGTCCCACCGCCGAAGAACGGGAAGTGGGCCGCAGCAAGGTCGTCGCCGAGGTCACCGGCCGGGACGGCAGCGTGGCCCGCTCCCTCATCGACACGCCCACCGGCTACCGGTTCACCCAGCTGTCGTCCGTGGAAATCGCCCGCCGTGTGCTGGCCGGCTCCTTCACACCGGGGTTCCAGTCACCTTCCTCCGCCTACGGCCCCGAAATCGCTCTCGCGATCGCCGATACGCATATCAAGGACCTTTAGGTTCGAGCCACGCCGGCGATGCCGATGGCGCACTGGGCACGGAGGTGGAGTGACTCGCCGGTGCCCAGGCCGGCCGCATCATCGGCCATCGGCAGGAACCAATGTGACGACTGTGGAACCCTGACAATCACGTCGGACGGTGCACGCGATCGGCATCGACCCCTGCATCAGCGCAAGCGGTTGATCACTGACAGCCGTACGGTGACCAGCTCCGGTGGACAGCCGGTGGACAGACGCCTTCGGAGGGGCCAGTACGGGGCCGCACGGGGCAGACTGACACGCATCGTCTGATCAGGTAAGACGTCACCAGACGACACTGTGCGGCACCACCCGACATGAACGCTCTCGGTCTCGTAATGCGTAGGTCGGGGGTTCGACTCCCCCAGGCGGCTCCGGCGAAGCCCAGGTCACACGCAGTGTGATCTGGGCTTTTTCGTGTCCGGAGGTCGGTCCGAGAGGCGAATGCGTATTCGGCGCGAGTCTGCGCGAGTCCTGCTTGGAGAAGGGTTGGACAGGTGTGCAGTGCTGCCGGTGAGGTCGGCTCGTACGGATTGGGTGCGAACGAGTCAGGGCGGAAGTCTGCGGGACCAGCTTGTGACTGACCTCGCACGACCGACCGCTGAGATCCGCCTTGACCTGCCGTCGGTGCTGCCGCGAGTGAGGGCCCCACTGAGCCTGCCAGTCACCAGGACAGTATGCGGCGCGGGTATGGTGCCGGTGTCTTGAGGTGCTTCTTGGTCAGCCGGCAGAGCTTGCGTTCTCATGCTTGTTGGCGAGGAAGCGTGCCTTCTTCTCGCGGTTCCCGCACGTGTTCATTTCGCACCATCGACGTGTGCGGGATCTACTTGTGTCAAAGAACGCGGCCCGGCATGTCGGTGAGGCGCACAAGGCCATCTTTCCGTCTCGTTCTCCGGAGACGATGCTGATCGCATCCGCGGCGATCACGCTGAGCGCATCCTCCACGGAACCGGAGCCCAGCCACCACTCCCGGCGACCGTCAGACGTCAGGGTCGTGGCGGACACACCGTGAGTGCTGTAGTGGTTGAGCAAGCGGACGGCTGAAGAGGGAAGCGGGCTCTGTTCCGCGACGTTGGTGGCGGCGGTGTGGATCGCCTCCCGCAGCTCACGGGCACGGTCGAGCTGCAACTCACTACAGGACTCGACCACGAGTCCGTTCACTGCCAGCCAGTCCACCAGTCGGGACGGCACTGGGAGGCGTTCCACCGGTTTGCCGCGGCGCTCGGTCAGAGTCGCCGTGTAGCTGGTCGCCAGTACGCTGCCAAGACGGAACTCGGGGAATCGCTCGGCGGACATGGAACCACTGTAGACGGTTCCATTGTAGAGCTCAACCGCCGCGAACGCCGAGCTCGTCGTGGAGGATCGGCGAGCCCTTGCGGGCGGAGCGGCCTGACTGGGACAGGGCCGCTTCAGTCCGCCCGTCGCGTCTTCCTTCGCCGCGCGGGAGCTTGCAGAATCGAGATCGCTGGAAAAGACGAATCAGCGAATGAGGCGACCAAGAAAGCACTGAGGGGCTTGATGCCCCGCATGGCCGGTGCCTCATGAATGGATGCGGGAAACAATCGCCACTCTTCCGCAAAGGAGTCTTCCGTATGAGCACCACCGTGCGTCGCGATCTCTATCCGACCCGAGTCACCGGCGAGTCCATTCCTCAGCAGCGAGTCGATCCGACCGTGTGGGGGCAGGGTCCGGGGCCGCTCGACGGCGAGCAGTTGAACCGGTACGAGTCGAATGGCTATCTGGTTCTCGACGATCTGCTGTCCGAGCAGGAAGTGAGCCTGTACAGCGCCGAACTCCAGCGACTCAGCGAGGATCCGGAGCTGCGTGCGAGTGAGCGCATGATTCTGGAACCGGATTCCGACGAGGTCAGGTCCGTTTTCGAAGTCGAGAAGGTCAGCATCCTCTTTGCTGAACTACTGCATTCCTCCCGACTCACCGACATCGCTCGGCAGGTCCTCGGTTCGGATGTCTACATTCACCAGAGCCGGGTCAACTACAAGCCCGGCTTCGGCGGTGCCCCGTTCCACTGGCACTCGGATTTCGAGACCTGGCACTCCGAGGACGGTATGCCGCAGCCTCGTGCGTTCAGTGTTTCCATTGCGCTGACCGAGAACCACCCGTTCAACGGTCCGCTCATGGTCATTCCCGGTACCCACAAGACGTTTTTCCCCACGGTCGGGGCGACACCGCTGGACTTTCACAAGGAGTCGCTGCAAGTAGCCGCTCCCTCGGTCGGTTCTCCTGATCAGAAGCACCTCACGCGCATGGCCGACGAGCACGGGATCCAGCAGATCACCGGTCCGGCCGGATCAGCGGTGATGTTCGACTCGAACCTGCTGCACGGCTCCAACGGCAACCTTTCGCCCTTCGCGCGCTCCAACATCTTCATTGTCTACAACAGCGTGGAGAACACGCTGGAAGAGCCGTTCTCCGTGCCCCAGCCGCGTCCTCAGCACCTCAGCAACCGCGAGTTCCCGTACCCGGCCAATTAACCGCGGTGGCTCGTCGTGTCAAAGTGCGACAGGCAGGGTGTCGTACTCAGTCGAGCGCCTCAGGCATAAGGTGCGCTCAATTCCGGTGACTCAGGCGGTAAGTAGAGCGGACGAATTCCGGCCGGCAGTCGGCTCCTCCCGGCCCGCTTCACCTCGTCGACCGCCGGGCACCGGGGCCTCAACCGCCGCCCCAGCTCGGCCTGTTGCTCCAGCAACAGGCCGAGCTGGGACCCACCGCCGTCGCAGCCTTTCCTCACGGATGTTCACCCGCACTCACGGCAAACCAGCGTGACTGCTCGGTCGTCAGGACTGACCCGCTGAGAGAGATTGAGGCTCCCGGTGACGAGGTCGTGGCAGGGCTCCCGTTGGTCACCAGGAGCTTCGCGTGCTCGTTCAGCGGGACGGGCTGCCCGATGGTCGACCGGGAACCACCTTGGCCGGTTGCCGCCGCAACGCGGGCGTGATAGAACCATCATAGGCGGTTCCATGCAGGCTCGGAGAGCCTATGACGCCCCCAGGATCAACTTGGGGCCGAGCCTCATAAGCCGTGCGGAGGACCGTGACGAGCAGATGACGATTCCTGGCGCATCAACACCGCCATGACACATGCGAAGGCCGAGATTCCACTGACCACCCCGTTTCGCACGGCATTAGCCAAGGCGAGGTTCAGCATGTCCACAACCACCTCTTTGCCGGCGCGGTCCGCCGTACCCAAGAAAATTCTCTTCCCGCTGCTCCTGGCTCCGATGTTCCTCGGCGGTGTGGACTCGACCCTGTTCAATTCCGTCGCCCACGACTTGCCGGTTCTTACTGATTCCTGGCGCCTCTGGTTCATCGACGGATACTCGATCGCGCTCGCGTCCAGCGTCGTCCTCGGCTCCCGTCTCGGTGCACGCATGGGCCCCGGCGTCACGTTGGCGGTCGGACTTGTCGTGTTTGCGATCGCGGGCGCCGCTCCAGCACTGCTGGACGGATCGGCGTCCTGGACGGCGGCCCGGTTCGTCCAGGGCTTCGGCTACGCGTTGATCGTCTCCAGCGTCGCCTCGGTCATCGGCGGTCTCCCGAACACCGCGGAGCGGACTCTGGGTTACTCGCTGTGGATCTGCACGTACAGCATCGGAGCCGGCGCTGGGCCGCTGATCGGCATGGCGTTCGTCGAACTCGGCCTCTACAGGCTGCTGTTCTGGTTGCCGGCTGCGGTCGCGCTGGTGTGTGCCTTTTTCGGATGGTCGCTACTACGCGGCATCAGCTTGGGGCAGGCCTCATCGGCGAAGGTCGATTTCGGTTCTTCGGGTTTGGCTCTTCTTGGCTTCGGACTCTTCGTGGGTGGTCTGCAGAGTCACGGCGAGGTATATGTACGCCTGCTCGCGACAGTTCTCGGTTGCGCCGTCCTGGCCGCGTTCTGTGTGCGCCAACTTCGTTCGTACGACCCACTCATCGACGTACGGATGCTCAACTTCTCGCGACTGGGCGTTCCTTCGCTCGCGCTCGTCTTCGGTTCGGCGTGCTACACCGGATCGGTCTATCTCTTCAGCTCCGAGGCCGACTCGCTGGTGTCCATCCTGCCGGTCGCGGTCCTGGCGCTGTGGGTGTCCTGCGGAGGATTCGTCTTCCACAGACTGCAGTCGCGATTCTCTCCGGTGCACATCCTGCAGGTCAGCCTGGCCGCCTGTGCTCTCGGCCTGGTCGTAGCCGCTTTTGTCAACTTGTGGGCGGCCGGTTTCCTGATCGGTCTGGGCGTGGGAGTCGGGATGGCGTCCGGGGACGCGTACCTGCTCGGAAGTGTCGCGCCCCGGGATGTCGCACGCGCCGCGGCTCTCCAAGAGACCAGCCTCGCGGTGGGGGCGGCGCTGGGGGTGGCCGGATTCGGAGCCCTCCTCGCAGTCACCGGCTCGGTCACCGAAACGGCCGTCATCACCGCCATCACTGTCGCCGTCGTCGGCTGGATCTGCCGCTTCAACCGCGGGGTTCTCACCGCATAACCGAACCCGTCGCCACCGCTCACGAGTTCCCGTCAGCCCCGCCGGCGGGCGCTCTCCGTCCGGTGGCCTGCTTGTCGAGTGAGAGCACAACCGGGATCCTGCCGTGCTCGGGCCGACGAGCACGGGCCGCCTGCCATGCCCCGCCACCGTCCTGACCAGCCCGCCGGGCAACGGCCCACCGACCAATCCGGCGGCGTCAGTACGGTGCAGGCCGGCGGTCGGCGCTGGCGCCCCGGTTGGTCGGATGCGACACGAGATCAAGTCGCTGCTGGATTGCGGAAGGTGGCGCGGTAGGTGCTCGGGGAGACGCCCAGCGCCAGGTGGAAGTGCTGGCGCAGATTGGCGGCTGTGCCGAGTCCGGTCCGCTCAGTCACCTGCTCCACGGCCAAGTCCGACTCCTCCAGCAGTTCCCTGGCACGCTCGATGCGCTGCTGGGTCAGCCAGTTCATCGGCGTCGTGCCGACCTCCTCCCGGAACCGCCGGGTGAAGTTCCGTACGCTCATGGTTTCCTGAGCGGCCATCTGTCCCAGCGTGATGGGCTCTTCCAGCCGTTGCAGCGCCCAGCTGCGCGCCGCCGCGGTGGAAGGTGAGGTCGGCTCGGGAACGGGCAGACGGAAGTACTGCACCTGTCCGCCTTCCCGGTGCGGAGGGACCACGGTGCGACGGGCGACGTCGTTGGCCACTGCCATGCCGTAGTCGCTGCGGATCATGTGCAGACACAGATCGATGCCGGCGGCGCAACCGGCCGAGGTGAGTACGTCGCCGCCGTCGGTGTAGAGCACGTCGGCGTCCATCTCCACTTGAGGGAAGAGCTTTGCGAACTGGTCGGCGTAGCGCCAGTGCGTAGTGGCTCGCCGGCCGTCCAGCCAGCCGACCGAGGCGAGCACGAAGGCGCCGGTGCAGATCGAGGCGGCACGGGTGCCGGAGCGGACGCCGGCCAGGGCCTCGGCGAGCGGCGCGGCGAGCTCGGGCTTCTGCTGCTCGTAGTCCTCGTAGGAGGCCATCACAATTACCGTGTCGGCCTCGGCCAGCGCTTCCGGGCCGTGCTCGACGTCGATGGTGAAGTCCGCGTCTGTGCGCACTTTTCCGGGGCGCAGCGCGCAGGTGACGACCTCGTAGAGCGGTTCGCCGTCCGCCGAGGCGCCGGCCTTGGCCTGGCCGAAGAGCTGGTGGATGATGCCCAGCTCGATCGGCAGGGTCATCTGGCGAGCGAGTATCGCGATGTGGTGCCGGTCGGGGTGACTGAACGCCGTTGCGTTGGACATGGCCACATTATTGCGCAGCATGGCCGTCTGGACACTCGCTGGTGCGAGCCTGCGGCGCGAGCCTGGAGTCATGGCTCAGCACACTCCGACTCCCGTCGCCGCACAGCCCACGGCGTTACCGCCCCCGCGCGCTGCCTCGCGCCGCGCCTGGGCCATCGCAGTGGTGGCAGGGGCGGCCATCGTCATCGCCGGCGCCTTCACGACCGTCCCCGGTCTCCTGGTTACGCCGCTGCACGACGAGTACGCCTGGGACCGAGACCAGATCGCGATGGCCGCCTCCATCAACATGGTCCTGTTCGGCCTCACGGCGCCCTTCGCCGCGGCGCTGATGGAGCGCGTGGGTATCCGCCGGGTGGCGACCGGCGCGATGCTGCTGATCGCAGTGGGTGCCCTGCTCACCAGCGGGATGACCTCGCCGTGGCAACTCCTGCTCTACTGGGGCGTCTTGATCGGACTGGGCACCGGCTGCCTGACCATGACCTTTGCCGCCCTGATCACTGGCCGCTGGTTCGTCCGACGGCGCGGTCTGGTCACCGGGGCGCTCAGCGCCTCCAGCCACCTGGGACAGTTGCTCTTCCTGCCGCTGCTCGCCTGGGCGATCGAGCGCTACGACTGGCGGCTCCCGGTGGTCACCCTGGCGCTCGTCGGACTGGCCGTCGCCGCCCTGGTCGCGCTGCTGCTACGGGACCACCCGGCCGAGATCAACGCGAGGCCGTACGGCGGTATGGAGTTCGTGCCCAAGCCAGTCCCTGCTCAGGGCGCCGCACGGCGCACACTGGCAGTCCTCTTCTCGGCCGGCCGCACCCGACTCTTCTGGCTGTTGGCAGGAATGTTCATCATCTGTGGTGCCTCCACCAACGGCATCATGTGGAGCAACTGGGTCCCCGCCGCCCACGACCACGGCATGCACGCCACCGTCGCGGCCTCGTTGCTCTCCCTGATCGGCATCTTCTCCGCCATCGGCGCGGCCCTCTCCGGTTGGCTCACCGACCGCTTCGACCCGCGTCGGCTGCTGACCGTCTACTTCACCGTGCGGGCGCTCACGCTGATCGCCTTGCCTCAGCTCCTCGCCGCGACCGCCGATCCCTCTCTGATCGCCTTCTCGGTGATTTACGGAGTGGTCGACGTGGCCACCGTTCCTCCGGTCATCGCGCTGTGCCAGCGCGCCTACGGTGACGACGGTCCCATCGTGTTCGGCTGGGTCAACTCGACGCACCAACTGGGTGCGGGCGCCTCGGCCTACCTCGGAGCCGCCGCCCGCGACGTGTTCGGCGGCTACGACGTGGTGTGGACCGCACTCGGCGCTGCCTGTCTGATCGCGGCCCTGCTGGCGCTGGTCGTACGCGCCCCTCGCTCCGCCCGGCCCGCCGCTGCCCCGTCCACCGACTAGTCCGACCTCGCCACACCGCTGGCCCTGCCTCAAACACCGCACTCGCCAAACGTTCGCAGGAGGTACCCGAAATGACCGCTCAGACCGCCCCCGTCCTCACCACTCAGCCCACCCGTGGCGGCATCGCCCCGAGCCCGCAGCCTCCGCTGTGCACGCACTGCGGTGCCGACCGCGACGAGGCTTTCCAGACCCTCTCCCGGCACCGCACGTCCACGGGCATCACGATCTGGTTGCGCTGCACCTGCGGCGCACTCCAGGTCCGAGTAGTCGGCGCGGCCGGCACCCGAATCGCCGCCCGCGGCTGCCGCTGAGACCGGACTCGACTCGCGGGGCCCGGGGTCGGGCGCTGCGAGCAGCGCCCGACCCCGGCGCCGCCCGCTCAGGTCTTGGCCTGCCTGGAGCGCTGGAGGGTCCTCCTCGAGAGATCCCGCCGGCGCTCTGGTCAGACGGGTCGCACCGGAGCAGTTCGCGCCATCGAGATCGTCTGACATCCAGACGACAAACTTTCACTTGCGCAGCAGAATCAAAGACTCAGAACGCTGAGAGCTGACCCCTGACGGTGACCGCAGCAGAGATGAGCTCGGTGTGGCTTTGACGGTTCGAGGAAGCGATGCCCGGGCTCACATGGCTCTGAAAAGTTTCCCGGAGCTGGAAATGCTCCCTTGCTCCTCGCTTCGACTCACCCGCGGAGCCCATGTGTTGGTGCGCAGGAAACGACACGTCGAGCCGGGCGGCCCACAGCTCGGGGATCGGCGGGTATCAAGAGGGGAAGAGGTCGGGAAGACGGATCGGCAGCATCCGAGGCGTCGACAGGTTCGTCCTTCAAAGGAGTTCCTCATGCGCCACGTCCATCGTCCGCGGAGCACTCGTCGAGGGGGCACCGCTTCCTCCGCCGTCGCCGCCACGCCTCGGACCGTCCTGCAGAGCTCCGGCGTCTCCGCGTCCTTGACGAGCACCTCCGTCACGGTGGAGGAGAACGACGGCAACGGCTGAACCTGCGGCACGCGACTGGTGGCCCTCGCCGGGAGGCGACACCGCAACCCCGCATCTTCTCTCCTCGCGCAGGCCGTGGTTCGTGGAGAGCCGGCGACCGCCGCGGGATCTCCGCTGAGACCTCAGCAGCGGTCCCTCACCGCACCACCGGCATCACGGGAGCCATTCCCTTCTTCATCTCACACCGTCGCGAAGTCGAAAAAACTTGGGCTGCTCAAGATAGGAAGACACATGTTTGACGTTCTCGGAATGGAATCCACGGTAGAAATGGTGTACCGCGAGATGGTGACGCATCCGCGGGATGGCGTGGCCGAGCTGATCAACCGTCTTCAGCTTTCCGAACATGCTGTACTGGCGGCACTCGACACTCTGAGCGAAATGGCCCTGGTGCGCAACTCATCAGAAGGTTCCCGCAATTTCCATGCGGTTGATCCGCATCTGGCCGCAGAAATCTTGCTCTCCAGGCAACGAGCCGAGCTCGCCGCGCAACAGCAACGTGTGAAGGAGGCCGAGACCGTCGTCGTACAGCTCAAATCGGAGTTCACCCAGGACAGAGAGGAATTGCACCGTCTGCGGGGAGTCGACCATGTCCGCGATTACCTGGCGAATCTGTACACCGAGATCGACAGTGAGTTGCTGACCTTCGCTCCGGACGGCGCGCAGACGGCGGACAATGTGCGCAGCTCGCGACCGTTCGCCGAGGACCTGCTAAAACGCGGAGTCCGACTGCGCACCCTGTACTTGGACAGTGCGCGCAACGATCGGGACACGATGGAGCACGCGAACTGGCTGGCGGCGCACGGCGGACGGATCCGTACCGTTCCCTCGCTGCCGAACCGTCTGATCATCTGTGACCGCAGGATCGCTGTCGTCGCCGCTGACTCCGATGACACAGCGGCCGGAGCGGTGGTTCTGCAGACAGCAGGAGTGGTCTCGTCGCTGCAAGCCCTGTTCGAGAACGTCTGGCAGTCCGCCCAGCCGCTGGGCGAGACCGACACACCTGCCGCTACGCAGCGGACCAGTCAGCAACAGACGGAAGTCCTGCGACTGTTGTCGCTCGGGCACACCGACGAGTCCGTCGCGGCGCGGCTGGGTGTTTCGACGCGCACGGCGCGCCGCATCGCCACGAAACTCATGAACGACCTCGGTGCCCGAAGCCGGTTCCAGGCCGGTGTGCATGCGGTCGCGCAAGGAATGATTTGGCCTTGACGATGCATGCGTCTACTGGTCAACGACAAGCAGTCGAAGGAGATTGACAATACTTACAATAGGACAGTTGCCTCATGTATCTAGTGCATCTCGCTATTTCCGCCCCGGGCGATGCCTGCCCGCCTGCTGAGATCAGGCAGGCACTCGAATCCGTCGCATCTGACGTTCTCGAACACGTCAGCGTGCACCCCAGGACGCGACGTCACCTGGTGATCGGTATTTTTCTCCGTGTCGCTTCCCTGGACGAGGCCGAGGCGACCGCGAAGCTTATTTGGGAACGAGCGGCCACTGCGTTTCCCGAGTTGGCCGAATGGCGGCTGCGGCGCGCTGAAGTGCCGTTGCTTCCTTTCGAACTGGAATAAGTCTCGAATGTGCCAATGAACTGTTTTCATTTTCAGTGCCTCAGACATGAGGACGAAAACAGGTCCGACGACTGCGCCGGTGCGGCCGGTTGAACCGATTGCTCGCCGCAGTGGTCGCCAGGACCTGAGACGGAAGGGACAAACCCGCTCACCGGCGCACGCTCCTGCCGATCGACAGAATCGCGGTCGATCGGCCCTTCTTTTCCGGCAAGAACCGCGAGGCATGAACATGCGGGCCATCGTGTCCGTGGCGCGGCCGGATTCCTTCCGCACGCGCGCTCTCGACCGGCCAGCAGGCCGCGGACCGACCCATCACCAAGATTCTTGCCCTCGGCGAGCCGGCCAAGGCACTCCTCAGATCTTGGCGGTTACTGTGCGCACTTCGGTGCTCGACCACCCCGCACAAGACCCTCGTTCAGGCCGGGCTCACCCTGCATCACACCAGCTCAACCGCAGATCGAAAACGCCTCGAGGAGTTCGCGGCGGCGGTAGGAGAGGGCGCGAACGGTGACGCCGGCGGCCTGGTCCCGCGCGGAACAATCCAGGAGTCGGATGCCTGGTACCACGGACGAAACAGGTCACGACCGATTCGGTCCATTCGCTCCTCCTTCCGTCCTCGCCTGTTCGCTCACAACATAGTGGTCACTGATGACGAGATCTGCGAGAGAGGGAATGATGAAACTCCGGATATTCACTCCAGACAACGCGCTCGCAGAGCAGCGGACAGTATGTCGCCGAATCGACGACGGCGGATGGCAGTGATCTTATGAATCCTTCGAAGGTCCATATCCAGGGAAACACGATGACCGCGCTCGCCGAGGAGTTCGGCACCCCGCTGTTCGTCTACGACGCAGACACCCTGCAGGGCACATTCCGCGAGCTGCGCCACGTACTCCCCACCGGCACCGACATATTCTACTCGCTCAAAGCCAACCCGAACGTCAGCGTCTGCGCCGTGCTCAACTCAGTGGGTGCCGGCGCCGAAGTGTCCTCATATGTCGAACTGGTCACCGCTCTGCGGGCCGGAGTCGCGCCCGAGGACATCATTTTCCTCGGTCCTGGCAAGGAGGAGCGAGAGCTGACCGCATGCATCGAGGCCGGAATCCATGCGGTCGTTTGCGAGTCGCTGGATGAACTCGACCTGCTGGACTCGCTTTTGGCCACGTCCGGCCGCGACGATTTTCCTGTGCTCCTGCGAGTGAACCCTGCCTTCGGCAGCAAGGGTTCGGGACTGGCCATGGGGGGAAAGCCGCGGCAGTTCGGCATCGACGAGGCCGAACTGCGTGACTCCAAGAACCGGCTGGCGGAGCTGCGCCACATCCGGGTGAAGGGGGTGCACGCCTACATGGGGACGCGATTCCTCGACCACGAGAACGTCGTCCACAACACCCGCCGGATCCTCGCCCTCGCGGAAGACCTCGCCGGACGGCTCGGATTTCCGCTGGAAACCGTGGACTTCGGCGGAGGGCTCGGCATCGCCTACTTCGACAATGAGAAGGATCTGGACCTCGCCGCACTCGGGAGAGGAATGGCGGACGCGCTGTCCTCCTTCTCCGCACGCAACCCCGACTGCCGGACGATCATGGAGCTGGGCCGATACCTGACGGCCATGGCGGGCACCTACGTCGTCCGAGCCCGCTATGTGAAGGCCTCGGCGGGCGAGACCTTCGTGGTCGCCGACGGCGGCACCAACCACCACATGGCCGCCGTCGGCACCGGCAGCTTCGTCAAGCGCAATTTCCCGATCCGCCATCTCGAGAACCATGAGGACGAGGAACTGCGGTTCTACACCGTGACCGGACCGCTGTGCACCCCCAACGACGTGGTGGCCAAGAAGGCCCGCCTGCCGGAGGTACGCCCGGGAGATCTGCTGGGGGTTGAGCGGTCCGGGGCGTACGGGCCTTCGGCCTCGCCCGGACTCTTCCTCAGCCACGGTTTCCCCGCCGAGGTGTTGGTGCACGACGGGCGGGCTCATCTGGTTCGGGAACGCGACAGCACGGAGGACATGCTGGCCAAGCAGCGCCTCGTCGATCTACGGACCCCAGCCGGATGAGCACCGCAGCGGACCGGGGCGTCGCGGTCGGCGTGGACGTCCTCGAGCGCTCGGAACTACGCCGCTTGCTCGAACGCCCCTGGTTCTTGCGCTTCGTTTTCGCACCCGAGGAACTGGCCCACGCCGAGACGCTCGGCGCCCGCCGGCGTCTGGAGTTCCTGGCAGGCCGGTTCGCCGCCAAGGAAGCCGTCCTCAAGGTTCTGGGCACCGGTTTCCTGCAAGGCGTGGCGCCGCGGGAGATCTGCGTGCAGCACACACCGAACGGTGCCCCGGTCGTCCGCCTTCAGGAACGGGCCTCCCGACGCGCTCCGTTCGCCATCTCGGTGTCCATCACTCACAAGCGGGACGTCGTGGCCGCAGTCGCCATCGGTCTCTCCTCTTCCATCGACGCAGTGGTCGGAAAAGGACGAACAACAGCAAAGGAGTCTGACGCCGTGTCCTCGCCCACCATCGGCTCAACCGCCGTAATTCAGCAGAACGCCCCCGACGAACAAACTCCGGAGACCACAGCCTTCCTCCGCGTGCGCATCGGCCAGGAAGACGCCCATTACGGCGGTCACCTGGTGGACGGCGCCCGCATCCTGCGCCTGTTCGGCGACCTGGTCACTGAGATCACCATCCGCACGGACGGCGACGAGGGCCTGCTGGCTCAGTACACCGACGTCCGCTTCACCGGCCCCGTGAAGCCCGGCGACTACATCGAGGCACGCGGCCGGCTCGTGCGGCAGACCAGGCTGCGCCGGGTGGTCGAGTTGGAGGCGCACACGGTCCTCAGCGCCTTCCCGGAAGCAGGCGACAGTGCCGCCGCAGTCCTGGACGCGCCCCAACTCGTCTGCACCGCCACCGCTACCACCGTTGTCCCGTACCCCAGGTCGAAGACGACAACCGTCCTCGACCGCACCACCGAGGAGAGCTGATGACCCGCACAGCGCAGTTGCTGCACGAACTCCTCGACCACGCTGCCGAGCGGACCCCGCATTCCGTTGCGCTCAGCAGTCAGGGCAGCAGTCTCACCTATGCCGAACTCGCCGACGCCAGCGCGCACATGGCGGCCCGACTCCATCAGGAGGGCCTGCGACGAGGCGACCGGATGGTCGTGACCGCATCGGACGGTATCGGCATCACGCTTCTCGTGTACGCCGCATCCCGCCTCGGCGCCGTCTTCAGTGT
This sequence comes from Streptomyces xiaopingdaonensis, assembly GCF_000262345.1. Lineage (GTDB taxonomy): Bacteria > Actinomycetota > Actinomycetes > Streptomycetales > Streptomycetaceae > Streptomyces > Streptomyces xiaopingdaonensis. The sequence goes on from NZ_AJTQ01000078.1 coordinate 21,944, forward strand.
GCTGCACGAGCAGGTGCGCGGCGCCCCGCTGGAGCACGTCGTGAAGGACTGCGAGCCCGAACTCCTCGTGTCCGACGACCCCGAGGTGGCGCACACCGCGGTGCGGCACGAGCTGACGTTCCTGAGGATCGAGGAGCTGGTACGTTCCGCTCTCGACGCCCGGTCCGGCACCGCCCCGTTGCTCGAGGACGTCGGCCCTCTCGCCGTCGACCCGGTCAGTCTCATCTACACCTCCGGCACCACCGCCCTGCCCAAGGCCGTGGTCAGCACACACCAGCAGGTTCTGTTCGCGGCGACGGCCATTCAGACCTGCCTGCAGTACCGCGCCGATGACGTTGTGTACTGCCCGCTGCCACTGTCGTTCGACTATGGTCTCTACCAGGTGTTTTTGGCCGCGCTGAGCGGCGCCCGGCTCCATCTGGGCACCGTCGTCGAGGCCGGCCCGCCGCTGTTGCGCAGCCTGGAAACGGCTGGTGCCACGGTTCTGCCGGGCGTGCCCTCCGTCGCGGACCGGCTCGCTTGGCTGCTGCGCCGCAATGCCGGCAAGCTCAGCAAGCTGCGCCTGCTCACCAACACCGGCGCCGCCTTGTCGGACAGCACCATGTCCGCACTGCGCGAGGCGCTGCCGCAGCTACGGGTCCAGGTGATGTACGGCCTGACCGAGTGCAAGCGCGCCGCCATCATGCCGCCTGACGGCGACCTGACCCACCCCGGCTCCTGCGGCATACCGCTGCCCGGCACCGAGGTCTTCGTCATCGGCGACGACGGCGAACGCCTGCCGCCGGGCGAGATCGGCCAGTTCGTGGTCCGCGGTGCGAACGTCATGGCGGGCTACTGGCGCCGCCCCGAGCTCACCGCCGAGCGTTTCCCCCGCGCTGAGGGACTCTTTCCCGAGCTGCGCACCGGCGACTACGGCTGGCAGGACAAGGAGGGCTACCTCTACTTCTCCGGCCGCCGCGACGACTTGTACAAGGAGCGCGGATTCCGACTCAGCGCCACCGAGGTCGAGGCCGCCGCGACTCGTGTCGACGGAGTGACCTCCGCCGCCGTGCTGCCGCCCGAGGGCAAGCGGGCCGCGCTCCTTGCGGTGGTCGCCGACATCACCGCGGACGAGGTGCTCGACGGCATGCAGGAACACATCGAGCCCTTCAAGATCCCGCGACGCTGCGTCCGCCTCGACGCCCTGCCCGTCAACGGCAACGGCAAAGTCGACCGCAAGGAGCTGGCCGCCCTGATCGGGAAGGCCACAGCCGCCTCATCCAGTACCGGGGCCTTGTAGATCCGCCTCGCCTACTGACCTTGATCTCAACCAACTTCTCACGAGACGTAAGGACATGACCATGGACCGTCAGAATGTTGTCACCGCCCTCGAGAACGCCCTCACCGATGTCCTGGAGCGCTCCGTCACTGGACTCACCGGCGACGTGAAGCTCTTCGACGACCTGCACCTCGACTCCACCACCATGCTCGAGATGCTGATGAACCTGGAGGACTCCATCGGCCTGGTCGTCGATCCGGAGGATCTGGACGCGGACGACTTCCTCTCGGTGGACACCTTCACCGACTTCGTGCTCTCCGCACAGCTCCGGGAGGTGGCGGCATGACCATCACGCAGGCCGACCTGAGCGTCTTCACGACTCTCGAGTCGGAGGTGCGAAGCTACTGCCGCAGTTGGCCCACCGTGTTCAACCGGGCCCAAGGCAGCCGCATGTACGACGAGGACGGACACGAGTACCTGGACTTCTTCGCCGGCGCCGGATCTCTGAACTACGGACACAACAACCCGGTACTGAAGCGCGCTCTGCTCGACTACGTGCAGCGCGATGGCGTCACACACGGCATGGACATGTCGACCACTGCCAAGCGCGCGTTCCTGGAGTCCTTCGGCCACACGATCCTGCGTCGGCGGGATCTGCCCTACAAGGTGATGTTCCCGGGCCCGACGGGCACCAACGCCGTCGAAGCCGCTCTCAAGCTGGCGCGCAAGGTCAAGGGGCGCGAGACGGTCGTCTCCTTCACCAACGCCTTCCACGGCATGTCACTGGGCTCGCTGGCGGTGACCGGCAACGCTTTCAAGCGGGCCGGCGCCGGCGTACCGCTCGGGCATGCCACCTCCATGCCTTTCGACCACTACCTGGACGGGAAGACACCTGACTTCCTGTGGTTCGAGCGGCTGCTCGGCGACCGCGGCTCCGGCCTCGACCGGCCGGCCGCAGTGATCGTGGAGACGATCCAGGGGGAGGGCGGCGTCAACGTGGCTCGCGCCGAGTGGCTGCGTGCCCTGGGAAAACTGTGTCAGGAACATGACATGTTGCTGATCGTCGACGACGTCCAGATGGGCTGCGGCCGTACCGGAGGGTTCTTCTCCTTCGAGGAGGCCGGCATCACTCCGGACATCGTCACCGTCTCCAAGTCCATCAGCGGGTACGGGCTGCCCATGTCCCTGTGCCTGTTCCGCCCGGAACTGGACGTCTGGGAGCCGGGCGAGCACAACGGCACGTTCCGCGGCAACAACCCTGCCTTCGTGACCGCGACCGCTGCCCTCAACACCTACTGGGCCGACGACAAGCTGGAGGAGCAGACCTCGGCGCACGCGCAGATCATCGAGGCTGCGCTGCGCGACACTGCCGCTCACCACAGCGGCTCCGCTTACCGCGGCCGCGGAATGGTCTGGGGCCTGGAGCTCTCCGACCCACTGCACGCCGGCCGCGCCGCACGCCGGGCCTTCGACCTGGGACTCCTTGTCGAAACCTCGGGAGTAAACGACCAGGTCCTCAAGCTGCTACCGCCGTTGATCATCACCACCGACGAACTGGACGAAGGGCTGCGCACAGTGCAGCGCGCCGTCTACGAAACGGCGTGACCACGTCCGGTACGGCCGAGACAGAAAGGACCCACTCCACGATGCGTGTTTTCAACTCGTTGGTCACCAGCCGCGAGCACCACGACGAGAACGGTGTACACCCACTGCTGACCGAGGCGGTTCAACCATGACGATCACGACCATTTCCGGAACCGAAGTCGAAGCGGATCGGGCCACCGACACGAACAAGCAAGTCGCTTTCCGAGCGCCGGTTCCCGCGGACGGGCCGATCGTGTGGGAGCTGGTCGAGAACACCCCCGGCCTGGACTCCAACAGCGTCTACTACTACACGTTGTGGTTCCGGGACTTCGCCGACGGTTCGCTGGTGGCGACCGTGGATGACGAGCTCGTCGGTTTCCTGACCGGGTATCGGCGTCCTGACGAGCCCGACACCTACTTCGTGTGGCAGACCGCCGTCAATCCGCGCCACGGTATCCCCTTCCTCGGCGTGAAGCTCTTCCAGGCCGCGGCCGACCAGCAGGTGGCCAAGGGCGTGCGCTACGTCGAGGCCACGGTATCCGCCCAGAACAAGGCGATCATCATGGTGCTGAAGCAGTTCGCCAAGAAGCACTCGGTCCCTGTCGAGAAGCGCGTGCTGTTTCCCAGCAGCCTCTTCCCTGACAGTCACCACGATGAGGTTCTCTACCGTATCGGCCCGTTGAGTGCTGGTTGACATCGATCCGTTCGGATCGATACCGAACCCGACCGGACAACACTCGATGGGAGGGAACACACGCCATGGCGCAGGAACCGGAAACTCTGCATCTCGACATCAGTTCCGAGTACTTCCGCATGGACTCGGAAGAAGTGCGGAAGGCTCGGAGTATTCATTGGTACGCACGAACCGACTGGGGTATGGCCGTCCTCTCCTACGAGGACAGCAGCTTCCTTCTGAAGCACCCGCTCCTGACACAAGGATCAGCCAAGTGGCCGGCTCAGCACGGAGTGACGGAGGGACACTTCGACCGTTGGTGGCAAAAGACTCTGCTCGTCCTGGAGGGCGACGAGCACAACAGAATTCGACGACTGGTCAATCCGGCATTCTCGCCGCGTCGGATTCAGCCGTTGCACGAACGGTTCCGGTCCCTGGCGAACAGTCTGATCGACGACTGGGTCGGAGTCGGGAAGACTGAATTCGCCAGTCGCTTCGCGGCGCCTTATGCGACCAGGATCCTGTGTATGATTCTGGGAATCGACGAACGTGACTGGAAGAAGATTCATCAGCTTGCTTCCACGATCGGACTCGGTCTCGGTATCACGATTCAGGAGAACATCGCACGGATCGACGAAGCCATCGCTGAATTGACCCGGTACGCGAAGTTTCTGGTCAGAAGTAGGAGGCAGTCGCCTCGGGACGACATCCTGAGCACTTTGGTGGAAACCAGGGACACGGATGACGGAAAACTCTCGGACCAGGAACTGATCAATCTCATCATCCTGCTCATATTTGCCGGGATCGACACGACCCGAAACCAACTCGCACTGTCTGTCGAGGCGTTCTCGAAACAACCCGATCAGTGGGAGAAACTGGCCGCGAACCCTGATCACTATGCGGCCAAGGCGGTCGAAGAGGCGCTCCGCGTCAATCCGATCGGCCGATGGATCTCGCGTGAGGCTGCTGATACCATCCAACACAAGGAGCGCACGATCGAGAAGGGAACGACGCTCCATCTGTTCACCCTCACATCGGCCACTGATCCGGCAGCATTCGACAACCCGGATCGCATCGATCTCGATGCCGAACGTGCACCGCATTTCGCTTTCGGTGGCGGCATACATCATTGCCTCGGGCATTTCGTCGCCAGGGCGGACATCGGTATCGCTCTCTCGGCGATGGCTACCCGAATGAAGGATCTGCGAGTGGAAGAAGGTGCCGAGTGGCTGCCTGACTCCGGAAATACGGGTGCCAACAAGTTGCCGATCACATTCAGTCGGCGATTCTGACACACTGCTCAAGATCGTTCTCACGTACGCCTGAACGTTCCGATGCGGGGAGACGTCCGATACGTCTCCCCGCATCGCGCTTGTGGTGCGTCGCCGTGGGCACTGCTTTCCGATCCGGGTACGGGCCTGAAGAGGCCAGGACCGCTTCAGGTCGCTTTTGGCGTCTTCCCTGTCCGCCTGGAGTGTCTCAGAATTGAGTCAGATGGAGAAAAGGTCAGGGATCCGAGCAGTGAAAGGCGGGGAAGCCATGAAGATATTCGTTGAAATGGCCAAGTGCGAGAACCATGGGCAGTGCGCAATCTCGGCCCCGAACAACTTCGAGCTCGACTCTGACGGGAACTTGAGGTACCAGGAATCGTTCGGAGAGGAGGATCTCCACGACATCGAGGACGCCATCGATTCCTGTCCCTTGCAGGCCATCTCCCTGGACCGGGATCCGACCTATGCCTGAGAGGGGACCGCTCATCGGCGTAGTCGGTGCCGGCATCGCCGGACTGCGAGCAGCCAACGCGCTGCTCAAACGTAAGGATGACGCCAGGGTCGTGATTTTCGGCGACGAGAACCACCGTACCTACAACCGGCCGGGGCTGACCAAGAAGCGGTATCCGAATTCGGGTTCTCCGAAGAGTGAACTCGCCGAGAACTTGAAGATCAAGGAGGTGGAAAATGACAGTGTGACCTGGCGCCTCGACACCAGGGTCGAGGAAGCGGATCTGTCCGGCAAGGTGCTGCGGCTGAGTACGCGCGGGACGTTCGAGTACGACGGTCTGGTGATCGCATCGGGAGTGCGCCCGCGTACTTCGGCCGAGGTCGGCAGGGAATGCGCTTTCCATACCCACAGGACGCTGCGTGGTCTGGACGATGCGCAATACATACATGACGAATTGCGAGCGAGTAAGAAGGTCACGATAGCAGGCGCCGGCTTCGTCGCCTGTGAACTCGCTTCGCTGGCCGGTGAGTACGGCTGTGAAGTCTCCGTGCTGGAGACGCGTCGCAGCGGACCGTTCGAGAGCATGCTGGGAAGGAACATCTCTCAGGCGCTCAGGCGTTGGCTCGTCCAGCACGGTGTTACCTTCCTGACCGGTGATTCCGCGCGGCAGTCGATGTGTTCCGGCAGTTCGGAAGCGTTGAATCCGGAATCCTCGTCCGATCGGTCTCTCTATGTCGAGGCGATCGGAAGCGTCCCCAACGTGGAATGGTTGTGCGGGAACGGTCTGGATCTATCAGACGGTGTTCGCGTGGATGAATACATGCGAGTGCCGGAACGGGAGGGCGTGTTCGCGGCCGGAGACGTCGCTCGTTACCCGGATCCGTGGGCGACGGGAAGTCTCACGCGCATGGAATTCTGGAAGAACGCGGTCGAAACCGGCGAGCTCGCGGGCAGGTCTCTGGCTTCTGCCTTGGGCTACGAGTCGGAAGTCTCGCAGATCAAGTATTTCCCCAGCATGAGTACCGAAGTGTTCGGGTTGCGTATCCAGATAGCCGGAGATCCGAAGGCATGCGATTCCATGGAGATTGTCCGGGGAGATCTGGATCGATTGGACCAGGGAGTGCTCGTCAAGTTTCTGCGGGAAGATGTTGTAGGCGGAGTCGCGTACATGGACGAAGGTGCTCGGTACAACCGCCTCTATATAGAGCTTGTGAAAGCGCTTAAAGCTCGGTAGGAGAGATCACCGAGAATGCTCGCTCACACAGGTTCACCTGGGTTCACACGTGAAATAGATTGGGAGGACTGTCATGCAGGTCCGCAGGATTTCGGACATCGAGGGCACTGAGCGGGATGTCAAGGCCGCATCAGGTACGTGGCGAAGCAAGCGCCTCCTGCTCGCGTCGGACGGATTCGGCTACTCGGTTTCCGAGACGGTGGTGTATGCAGGCACCGAAACCGACATTTGCTATGCGAACCACGTGGAAGCAGTGTTCTGCATTTCCGGGAAGATGATCCTGGTCGACCGGGACGAGAAGGAGGAGCACCTGATCGAGCCCGGCACGCTGCATATTCTGGACGACGCCGACAACCACACGATCAAGCCGATCGTGGACAGCACTTTTCTGTGCATCTTCACGCCGGCGCTGACCGGACGTGAAGACCACGACGAGAACGGGGTTTATCCGCTGCTGACGGAGTAGCCGTGACACGGCCGGCCGGGGCCGGCACCGATCGTTCAGGAGTTCCCGTCAGCTCGGACCGCTGGCGGGAACTCGCTTTTTGGCGAGAGTGGTACCGAGGCGGACGAGACCCCTCAGCTGGTCAGCTTGAGGCTGTTGACGAAGAAGCGCTGTGCGGAGAAGAAGAGGACGACGGTGGGCAGCGAGACGAGAATCGCGCCGCCCAGCACGACCGGCGGGCCCACCGAGACGTAGGTGCCCTGGAGTTCGGCGAGTGCTGCCATGACGGGGCGGATGTTGCCGCTGGTGCTGAGCGTGATGCCGAACAACATGTCGTTCCAGACGGCGACGAACTGGAAGACGAAAGCGGCCACCATCGCGGACTTCGACAGGGGCACGTGGATCTGCCAGAACAACCGCCACCACGAGGCGCCGTCCATGCGCGCGGCCTCGACCACCTCACGCGGCATCGTCATGGCGTAGTTGCGCATGATGAAGAAGGCGAAGGGGACGGCGATGGCCGCGTAGACGAGCACCAGACCCAACTGCGTGTCGTACAGGTCGAAGTTCGCGTAGGACAGGAACAGCGGGCGGAGGAAGACCTGGAGGGGCAGCAGCGCCCCGGAGTAGATCAGCCAGAACCACAGGGTGCCGTGGCGTACGGGCATGATGACGGCGGCGAAGGCGGCCATCACGGCGAACAGGACGGCCATCAGGGAGCTGGTCACGGCGTACAGCAGGCTGTTGCCCATGGCGGGCCCGAGCTGCGCCTTGTTCCACGCCTGCGCCATGTTGTCGAACAGGGCGAACCCCTGGGGCCACCAGTGCGGGCTGCTGCCGTACTCGGCGGCGGGAACGATCGCGTTGCTGAGCACGAGCCAGGTCGGTACCGCCCACACCAGCGCGAGCAGGATCACCGTGGTGTTGCGCAGGATGCGGCCGCGGGATGTCGTCAGCATGGTCAGTCGCCTTTCGCGTCGAGCTGGCGTCGCAGGTACAGCCAGGAGGCCGCGAGGACGATCAGCGTGAGGACCACCGCGATGGCGGCGCCGGCTCCGGCGTGCTGGAGGAGGAAGGTCTCCTGGTACATGGAGACGGCCAGGGTCTCGGTCAACCGGCCCGGGCCGCCCCGGGTGAGCACCCAGATCAGGTCGAACGACTTGAGGCCGTTCGCGAGGCTGATCCCGATGACGATGACGGAGACCGGGCGGAGTTGGGGCAGGACGACGTGCCGGAACCGCTGCCAGGGACCCGCACCGTCCAGCGAAGCGGCTTCGAGGGTCTCCGGGGGGATGCCCTGGAGGCCGACGAGGAAGAGGATGACTGCCACACCGGTCGCCTGCCAGGCGTTGGCGAGGATCAGCACCACCGTGTTGCTCGGCCACTCCAGCAGCCAGCCCTGAGCGGGAGGGTCGAGCCCGACGGAGGTGAGCAGCTGGTTGAGCGCCCCGTCGGACGTCAGCATGAAGTTCCACACCACGGCCACGGCCGCGCCCGACAGCGCATACGGCGCGACCACGCACAGCCGGGCCAAGCGGGACCAGCGCGTCGCGTTCGTCAACCAGGCGACGGCCAACCCGAGGACGCAGGGCAACACGACGGTGCCCGCCATCCACATGAGGGTGTTCTCGACCGAGCGCACCAGGCTTTCGTTGGTGAAGAACAGCTCGTAGTTGTCCAACCCGGCGAAGCCGGACGTCCGGTGGTCGTTGAAGAAGCTGCGGTAGAACGTGGCGGCGAACGGCGCGAGCAGCAGCGCCCCGACGAGCAGCACGGCCGGGGCCAGGAAGGCGCCGGACGCCAACCGCTCGCGTACCGGGGGCTGTTGCGCGCCTCCGCCCCGGCTCGTGGACGGCCGTATCGGCGTGCGGGAAACGGAGCCGGCGGGAGCGGACTCATGGTCGGTGCCGGTCCGGGACCGGGTGGTGGGGGTGCTCATGCTTCGTCCCGCTTCCAGGCGGCCCATTCGTCCTCGGAGCGCTCGGCCATGCTGCGCAGGGTGTCGCCGGGTGAGCTCTGCTGTGTCATGAAGCTCGAGAGATCCTGGGTGTTGCCCTGGACGAGGTTGGGCGGACTGGCCTCGCCGTACCGGATCAGTCGGGGCATCCGTTCTCGGGCGACGGTCTCCCTGACCTCGGCCACCACCGGGTTGCCCGCCCGCACGGCAGGATTGGCGGAGCCGTCGTCGAGGTAGTCGGCCCACACGCGCTGGACGGACGGGGCCAGCCAAGCGCCCACGCTCTCCACTCCGGCCTCGTGCCGGGTCGCACCGAGCGGGACGGCCAGCACACCGCTCTCGGTGATCACCGACTTGCGCGTGGTCTTCCTGACGGTCGGGAGGACGAACGCGTCGTAGTCCTTGCCGGGGCGCATGCCGAGGTCGGAGAAGCCCTTCGCGCCCCAGGTCCCGTAGAGGAACATGCCGACCCGGCCCGCCTTGAGCGCGGCGGCGCCGTTGCCCTGGTCGAAGTCGGGCGAGGTCATCCAGCCCTTGCGGATGAAGCCCTGCCAGATGTCCATCGCCTCCCGGGCGACCTCGTCGGTGTACCGCGCCCTGCCCGCCACGAGCGCGCGGTAGAAGTCGGGGTCGATCTTGCTGACGAGCTCCTGGAACCACTGGTAGGCGGGCCAGCCTCCGAACTGGGTGGCCACGAAGGGGGTGACGCCTCTGCGCTTGAGGGTGTCGGCGCAGTGCGTCAACTCGTCCCAGGTGGCGGGCGGGCCGAGACCGAGACGGGTGAAGAGCCGCTTGTTGTAGAAGACGACGTAGTGCGATTCGTAGAGCGGGACGCCGTAGACCGCGCCGCGGTACGACATGGAGGCACGCTGCCCGCCGCGGACCCAGCCCTTCTGCTCGTACCGTTCCCACAGTCGTGACAGGTCGGTCAACTTGCCGCCGCGCGCAAGCGACTTGAGCTCGTAGCCCGCTCCCCACTTGATCACGTCGGCAGCGCGCGACGTCTCCAGCGTCATCTGCGTGACCTGCTTGTAGGCGATCGCTTCCGGGCTGGACTCCGGGCGAAGCCCGTAACCGGTCAGGGACTGCAACGCGTCGCCGGCCCGGCGGAAGCCGTCGTCCCAGTCCGAGTTGTCGGTGCTGATGCTCACTTCCCCCGGCACGGCGGCAGCGCTGCTGCCCCGGGCGCAGCCGGTCAGTGCCAGCCCGACCGCGCCCGCGCCGGCAGCGGCAAGGAAGTGACGTCGGGCGAGTGCCGGGGGCGTCCCCGCCCGCACGGTGTCGAACGATCTCATTGCCGCCCTTTCGCCGGAGTGTGGCGGATGCAAGTCACGTCCTGCCGGGGTTCTGCCGCCCCCGGAGACTGCCCGGCCGCAGCGAGTGCCGCGCTGAGGTGCGGCTCCGTGCCAGGTGACGGCAGGAGGGGCCGGTGCGTGGCGAGGACGTTAACGCCAACAACGGCGCCTCACAAGGGCATCACGTCAGGGAGGTGCGTACGTTCCCTGATACTGCAGTTCAGCGGCTCACTGAATTCCCCGAACACAGAGCTGGTCAAGGAAAGGAAAATTGGTATCGTTACCTTCTCCTTCCCTGAAGCGCGTTGACCGTCCGTCTGTCCAAGAGCAACCGTGCAGTACCAGCACGGCCCGCTCCGTCGGCGCCGGCCGGAACACCGCAGCAGGGCGCACCGCCCCCGTCCGACGTCCTGCCCCACCGAACGGCACGGGCCCGCACCGGCCACCCGCACGTCTCGCCGCGCGCCCCGTCCGGGCCTCAGGAGGTACGCACCATGACACCCGACCGCTTCCTGTGGGAGGCGACCCTCGCGACCCACTCCGAGCCCTGGCCGGTCGTGGACGGCATCCCGACCCTCTCCGTCGACACCGGCGCTCCTTGGCCGACGGTGCATCCCGGCATCCACGACGCCGACGGCGGCCATCGGGCGCACCGGATCGTGGCCGCCTTCGACGTCGCCTCTTCCGAAGACGCCGTCCTGCACCTGGAATACGCCGCGGAGCGCGGCCCTTGCTCCGATCTCGAGATATCCCTCGACGGCCGGCACCGCTCCCTCCACCACCTCACCGTGGAACGCGAGGACCGCACCAGAACAGGCGATCCGGGACCGGTGACGGGCAACGGCGTACTCCGGGTGGAGCTTCCCGCCCGATGGCTCGCCCCCGGACGCCACGAACTGACCGTCACCACCGCCCTGGACGAGGCAGCCGCCACCGGCGCGATCAGCTCGGCCCGTTCGGAGGTCGCACACCGGCCCGGCGAAGAACTGCCCCTTCCCCGCACCCAGTACGGAAAGTGGTTCGGTTCCTACCTGCGCTGGACAGCCGTGCGGCTGGAGCGAGCCACCGCCCCGCAGCCCAGCACGCCCACCTACGCGCTGCGGGCCACGCCGCTGCACCTGCACGGCGATCCGGACCCGGTCCCGCTCGTCGAACTGACGGTCAACCTGCCCGCCGACGGCGCGCTGCCCGCCCGCCTGACCCTGGAACACCCCGGAGGCAGCATTCCGGTTCCGGCCTCCACGGACGGACGGGACTTCGGCATGGTCCGCCGGCGGCTTCCCGTCCCCGGCTTCACGGACAGCAGCGACTTCGTCGTCCGGGCGGACGGTGCGGAGGTGCACCGCGCAACCCTCGTTCCGGCGCGTCGGTGGAGCCTGCATCTCATCCCCCACGTACACCTCGATCTCGGGTTCACCGACAACCAGGCCAAGGCCGTCGAGTTGCACTGCCGCAACATCGACAAGGCGCTGGACCGCCAGGAACGGGACCCTGCCTTCCGGTTCAGCGTCGACGGCGCATTCGTCGTCCGGGAGTACCTGCGGACCCGCTCGTCGCACCGCTGCGCCCGCCTGCGCGAGGCGATCGGCGCCGGCCTGATCGGCGTCAACGCCTTCCACAGCAACCTGTTGACCGGCATCACCCACCTCGAAGAGCTGGGCCGCGCCCTGGACTTCGGCCGCACGCTCCCGCCGGGTCCCGGCGCCGTCCCGCGCTACGCCAACATCACCGACGTACCGACCTGGACGAGCGCCCTCCCTTCCGTGCTGCGCACAGCAGGTATCGACGCGTTCGTCGGCATGTCCAACCACCACCGGGCGGCCACCGACGACAGCGACGAGGTCCACCTGGCGTCCCCCGTGCGATGGCAGGCACCGGACGGCAGCGAGGTGCTGGCCCACTTCGCCGATCACTATTCGCAGCTACGGTTCATCGCCGCCGACCCCCAGTCGGTGGCGGGAGCGGTGAACGGCCTGGAACGCTACCTCGAGCGCTACGAGCGCCCGGACTATCTCCCGTCGGACCTCGCCCTGATCGGCACCCACGCGGACAACGAGGACCTCGCCGACGGCGACACCGGGTTCGCCGAGCGCTGGAACGCGGTCTTCGCCTATCCCCGGGTCCGGGTCTCCACGTTCGCCGACTACCTGGGCGCGGTCGCGCCCCTGCGGGACAGGCTGCCCGTGCACCGCGCGGAGGGCGGAAGCTTCTGGGAGGACGGCCCCGCCTCCTCAGCGGCGGACGCCGCCACCTACCGGAAGGCCCAGGTGCTGCTTCCCGCCGCCGAACACCTCGCCGCCTCCGTCCAACTGCTGGACGACACCTACCGTCCGCACCGGGAAGCGCTGGACCGGGCCTGGGAGGGGCTGATCATCGGCGGCGAGCACACCTGGACATGGGCCCGCGCCACCGCGCACCCGCACGCGCCCCAGATCGAGGACCAGTTGCACTGGAAGCGGCGGGCCATCGACGACGCCGCCCGGATCCCGCTCGACGAGAGCCGCCGCACGCTGAGCCAACTCGCCGCCTCACTCGGCGTGGACGGGCCGTGCGTACTCGTCCACAACCCCCACCCCTGGCCGGCGACGCTCACAGCGGAGCTGGACCTGCCCGAGGGCAGCGCTCCCTTGGACGCCGAGGGCCGGCCCGTGCCCTTCGAAGTGCTGAGCGACTGCGCAGGGATGCTCCGCGTCCGCCTCTTGCTCGAGGAGCTGCCCGCCTTCGGCTACCGCTGCATGCCCCTGAGCACCGACGCCGGGACCGTACCCGCCGGCGAACAGCCGACCGAGGCGCCCACCGGCGAGCGGGCCGCCGTACCAGCCGTTGCGGAACGCGCTCCCGTGCGGGAGCTGTCCGCCGGCGAGAACGTGACCAGCCGGGTGTGGGACGTGCGATTGCGCGCCCTCGACGGCCTTCCCACGGGTCTGCTGCATCGGCCTTCGGGGAGGGAACTCCTCGACCAGGACGCCCCGTTCGCGCTCGGTGAGCTGGTCCGGCTGACGGCCGCCGGGGCGGCGGACAGCGCGCCGCACGACCGCACGATGATCGGCCAACTGGACTCCCGCTACGGCTCCGGCGCCCCCACACCCGTCGTGGAGGACCGGCCGTCGATGCGGCTGCTCGGCGCCCGCAACACCCCCGACGGGATGCGGCTGCGCTGGGAAGGCTCCGGCGCGGGGCTCACCGACATCACCGTGGAGCTGCTGCTCCGGGACTCCACCGGAACCTGCGAACTGACCGTCGAGTTGGCGAAGCAGCCCGTCCTCGACATGGAGTCGACGTCCGTCGCCTTCCCCTTCCTCGTCCCCGATCCGACGGTGCGCTACGACAGGCAGCTCGGCTGGGTGGAACCGGCCTCCGACCACGGCCCCGGCTCGTCCAACGAGTGGCTGTCCGCAGCCTCCGCCGTCACCGTCACCGCTCCCGACGGACCGGGAGTCGTCTGGTCGGCTCCCGACAACCCGCTGTTCTCGTCCTCCGACCTGGTCCGCGGCGCCTGGCCGACGCGGTTCACCGCGACGAACGGGCATCTGTACGCCTACGTCATGAACAACTTCTGGCCGTGCAACACGCCACCGGCACAGCCGGGGCCCGTGCGCTTCCGCTACGTCTTCGCACCCGTCGCGCAGCATCTACCGGAAGCCGCCTCCCGGTTCGGGGCCGAGGCACGCCTCGGTGCGCTGGCCCAGGAGACGAGTCTGCTGGACCGCTTCCCGGAAGGCAGGACCCCGCACTTCACGGAGGGCACCCTGCCGGGTCCGGGCTCCCCGGCCGACTGCCGGGTCGGCCTGTCCTCCGCCGGAGAGGGCCGGCTCGTGCTGCGGCTCGCGAACCTCCGCGCCGAGGAGAACGGGGTCGTGCTCCGACTCCCGCACGGATACCGCCCGTCGCATCCGGACGCTCCCCAACCCGACGCCGAGGGCGACCTGCGCATCCGGCTCGCGCGGTACGGCGTGGCCGAGCTGCCTCTCGACTCCGCGTCGGCCCCGGCGGTACCGCCGGAGGCGGGCGGGGTGCAGCCGGCGGGTCAGTAGTTGATCAGCGTCGTCGGGACGACCGTCCGGCGCGGGGGGCCCGGCGGGCCGGTGCCCTTCCTGGGCTCCAGGTGGTCCAGCAGGAGGCGCGCCGCCCGTCGCCCGATCTCGTCCGCGTCGTAGGAGACCACGGTCAGCCGGACACCCAGCATGTCCGCGGCCTCGATGTCGTCGAACCCGGCCACCGCCGTCGACGTGCCGAGGCCGCGGATGGCGCGGCAGGCTCCGAGAGCGATGCGGTTGTTGGCACAGAACAGCGCGGTCGGTGCGTCGGGGAGTTCCAGCAGAGAGCGCGCGGCGGACTCCGCCGAAGCGACGTCGTCGAGACCGCGGCGAACCCACTCGTCCCGTGGCTGCACACCCGCGTCCTCCATCGCCGACCACCAGCCGCGGAACCGCTCGGCGCCCGTGAAGAGGGTGAACGGGTTCCCGAGGAAGCCGAGCGCCCGGTGACCGTTCCTCAGCAGTTCCTCGGTTGCCGCCCGGGCCCCGCCGAAGTCGTCGACGAGCACGGCATCGGCTTCGATGCCCTCCGGCGGACGGGAGGCGAGCACCACGGGCATGCCGTCCACGGCGTCGTGCCCGAGGTGCCGTTGATCGGGCCCCGCGGGGACGACGATGACCCCGTTGACCCTGCGGGAGACGAGGTCCTGCACCAGGTCGTCCTCGCGCGTCACCTGCCCCGAGGTGTTGCCCAGCACCAGCCGGAGGCCGTGTGCCTGGACGACCTCTTCGACCCCGAGCGCGAGCCGGGCGTAGAACGGGTTCGCCAGGTTCGTGACGACGAGCCCGACCAGACCGCTGCTCTGGCCCAGGCGCAGGCTCCGTGCGACCTCGTTGCGGCGGTAGCCCAGTTCGTTGACGGCATCGAGAACCCGCTGTTTGGCGGACTCCCCCACGCGAGGGTTGTCCTTGAGGACCCTGGAGACGGTCATGGCGCTCACCCCGGCGTGCGCTGCGACGTCCCGCATCGTCGGGACGGAGCGCGAAGCTCCGGACTGCTCGGACCCGGACACGCGTCCTCGTTCTCCTCGGGCGACAAACGGGCAGACACCTGCCGCCTGCCAGAACGATCCATCATAGGGGGAGGGGCGTTCCGCCCCTGCTGCCCGGTGGAGCGGGCTGGGCCGCCCACCGCGCTGCCCCCAACAGCGGTGCCGTCCGGGGAAGTCGGGCGGGACTCAGCCGCACCGGTGGAGCTCCGGCGTCCTCCAGACCGGCACGCAGCGCCCCTTCGACCACCTCCCAGGAGGTGGCGATGGAGCCGCCGACCACGAGCACGGTGGGCGCGAAGCTGGTCAACCAGGGCGCCATGGTGCGTCCCAGGGCATGGAAGGCCCGCTCCAGAACGGTGCCCGCCACCGTGTCGCCCTCCCGTGCGCGGGCGGCGATGGTGCTCACGTCCGGCACGGGCCCGGTACCGTCGAGCGCAGCGCGTGCGTACGCTGCGCGGATGCCGCGCCGGGAGACGGTGTCCTCCAGAGGCATCCCGTCCCAGGTGAGCCGGTGCGCGCTGCCTTCCGGAGGCACCAGGGGGCCGTCGTTGACCGGTGTGCCGTCGGCGAGGAAGGCCGAGCCGACGCCGCTCCCGAGGGTCAGGCAGACCGCGCGGGCGTGGCCGGCGGCGGCACCGGAAGCGTGCTCGCCCAAGCCGAAGGCGTCGGCGTCGTTGAGGAAGCACAGGGACGCCGGTTCCGGGCGGATGCGCCGCCGCAGGTCGGTGCCGATGTCGACGCCGAAGAGCGCTTCGAACTTGCCGACCCCCTCGAACAGGGCGATACCTGCTGCGTAGTCGAAGGGGCCCGGCACTGCCACGCCCCAGCGTGCGTGCGGTGGCGCCCCGGTCCGGGTGGCAGCCGCAGCGATCCGCTCCAGGATGTCCGCCGCCGTCCCCTGAGCCGGCAGCGAGGCGCGAATCAGCTCCTCGGGCGCCGCCGACGCCTGCACGTCCACGAGGGCCGCGGTCACGTGCGTCCCGCCGACCTCCAGCACCGGCTGCTTCATGCCCGCTCCCGGACGTAGGCGGTCACCACGTGCACCGGCTCCTCGCCCAGGGGGCGGATACGGTACGCGCCGACGGACGCCGGAACCGTCAGCGTCTCGGCGAAGACCAGCTCGTGTACGCGTCCTTCGGCGGTCTCCACCACGACGCCTGCGCCGGAGGAGACGTTGAGAACGTGGAACCGGCCTCCGGTGTTCTGCGGCGCCCCCGCGGAGCCGGGATCGAGGACGACGCGGGCCACCTCGTAGAACATCTCCGGCAGCGAGCCGAGGAGTTCCTCGCGCCAGCCCTCGCCCTCGCGCAGGGTCTGCGGACGCTGCATGAGGTCCCGGTGGACCGCCTCGCCCTGCCTGCCGGTGTCGAGGTTGGCGAAGGCGTGCTCGTACGGCAGCGGGCGGGGGGCGCCCTCGGTGTCCTGGCGGAGCCAGTCGTAGAAGCGCAACGAGTAGAGGTACGGCGTCGCGCTCACCTCGAGGACCAGGTTTCCGACGCCTGAGGCGTGCGGTGTCCCCGCCGGGATCAGGTACAACTGCCCCTCCTCGGCAGGGTGGCTCTGCACGAAGCGCTCCACGTCCATCTCTTCGCCGCGCTCGATGGCGGCGACGGCCTGCTTGCGCATCAACCCCAGGTCGGCGTCCTGTTGGAGGCCCAGGTAGACCCGGGCCTCTTCGTCGTCGACGGCGGTGAGGTAGTACGTCTCGTGCTGCGTGTAGGGCCAGCCGAACTGCTCGCGCATGTACCGCTCCTGCGGATGCAGATGCACGGAGAGGTTGCCGCCGCCCACGGTGTCGAGGTAGTCGAACCGGATGGGGAAAGAGGTGCCGAACGTCTCGTGCACCTCGCGGCCGAGGAACTCCTGGGGGTGCAGAACGCAGAGGAGGGGGAACGGCAGCTCGACTTCGGCCTGCGGCCCGTCGCCCACCAGGACGCCGGCCGTGGGCGCGATCAGCTCGTAGCCGAGTGCGGTGTTGCCGTTCTGCGGAGCGAAGCCCAGCCGCTGCTCTGCCCAATGCCCGCCCCACGCCGTCGAGTTGAAGTACGGACGCGTACGGACCGGGCCGCCCGCGAGGTGCCGGAGCGTGGCGCGCAGCGTGGCGCCGTCGAGCGAGGCGGGTTCGGCGTTCTGGAGGTCGAGCCAGCGGTCGATGCGGGCGGCGTGCGCGTCGCGGTGCGCGTCGAGTACGGGCCAGTCCGCGTAGAAGAGGCGGCGCAGATCCCCCGGGGTGCTGTGCCGCCCGAGGTTGACGCCGACCGGCAGTTCGCCCGCGGTGACGGCCGCCTCGGCGTAGCGTTTCGGCAGGTCGGCGTACCACAGCACGTCGTGTTCCAGGAGCGCGGCGCCCGGGCCGAAGACGAGCAGTAGACCTTCGGCGGGTGTCTCCACCGCGGGCAGTGCGCGGTACACCTCGGTGACACACGCGTCTGCGAGCGGAAGGTAGTAGGGGTCGGCCTTCGGGCCGTCGCCGGTGCGTTCCAGGACGGTCGCCCAGTCGGCTTCCGCGTCGCGCAGGTCGACCACGTGGACGGGCACGCCCCGGGCTTCGAGCGCTCCGCGGAGTCCGGCTGCGGCGGCGTTCCAGTCCAGGGCGGCGGGTCCGTCGACGGCCACCACCGCCGGGCCGGGCGGGAGCGTCTCGGCGGCGGCCTCCCATCCGCGCACAACCGTCCCGCCGAGGGGTGCGTAACGGGGATTGCGCTGGTAGGAACGAGACATTTCGCTACTCCGAAGGGTTTGGCCCGGTGAGCCGGAAATATTCATGTTATCGATAACTCTAAGGTACGTGGGGCGCCTTCCGTCAAGGTGCCCCGGACCGGGCGCAGTTGCCGCGCCAGGGGCCGTTGCCTCAGGGGGTGTGTGCCCGCAGGGCGAGCTCGATGTCCTCGAGGCTGCGCCCCTTGGTCTCGACGACGAACCGCGCGGCGAACCCGTAGGCACAGGCGCAGATCACCGCGAAGCCGAGGAAGACCCAGCCGATGCCGACGGCGTCGAGAAGCACCGGAAAGCTGAGCGAGACGACGAAGTTGGCCGCCCAGAGCAGCATGGTGCAGAAGCCCACGGCGGCACCCCGCACATGGAGCGGGAAGACCTCGCTGATCACGACCCAGCACACCGCACCCCAGGAAGCGGAGAAGCTGACGATGAACGCGGCGAGGCAGCCCAGCGTGATCACCCCGACCAGGCTGAGGCCCTCGGGCTCGGGCAGCAGGAGTGAGGCCGTGGCCAGGACGGTCAGGCTCGCGCTCATGCACACCGCGCCGACCAGGAGCAGCCGCTTCCGGCCCACCTTGTCGATGAGCCAGATGGCCACCAGCGTCATGAGCACGTTGACGGCGCCGATCCCGGTGTTGGCGTAGATGGCGGCGGAGTCGCTGAAGCCGACGTTGGTGAGCGTGGTGGGCGCGTAGTAGATGATCGCGTTGATGCCGACGATCTGGTTGAGGACGGCCAGTCCGACGCCCACGACGAGCGCCGGGCGCAGCCACGCGGCGAAGACGTCGCGCAGCCCCGCCCGTCGGGAGGTGGTTGTTTCCACGTTGCGTATCTCGGCGAGCTCGGCCTCGACCTCGTCCGCGCGCCGGGTCCTGGCCATGACCGCGCGGGCCTCCGTCTCGCGCCCGTTGCGCAGCAGCCATCGCGGAGTCTCGGGCATGAGGATCAGGCCGGCCAGCATCACGACCGAGGGCACGACCGCCAGACCCAGCATCCACCGCCACGCCTCGTAGGGGGCGAGCAGCGCGTTGCTGACGTAGGCGACGAAGATGCCCACCGTGATCATCAGTTGGTTGAGCGTGGACACCGCACCGCGGACGCGGGTGGAAGCCATCTCCGAGAGGTACAGCGGTACCACCACGGAAGCCGCGCCGACCCCGAGCCCCAGCAGGATGCGCGTCGCGACCAGTGCGGCGGCGTTCGGGGCGAGGCCGGCACCGAGTGCGCCGACGCTGAATACGACAGCCGCGGCCATGCCGACGCGGCGCCGGCCGAGCGCGTCGGCCAGCCGCCCGGCCGTCGTGGCCCCCACCATCGCCCCCACCAGCAGGGAGCTGACGACGACGCCCTCCACCAGCGGGGTCAGGTCCAGCTCTCGCCGGATGTACAGCAACGCTCCGGCGATGACTCCGGTGTCGTAGCCGAAGAGCAGGCCGCCGAGGGCGCCGAAGAAGTAGATCCGTCGTGTGGATTTGCCGATGCTCTTCTGGTCTGTGACTGCAGCCTGTGACATCGCACGGCCTCCGAGTCTGGAAGAAGGGAAGAGACCAGGGGCGTCGGGTGGCGCGAGTTCCTGGCGTCGAGGCTCAGAGCGGAAGTTAACGTCACCAAAACGAGGGGTCAAGAGTCGGGGAGCGGCGATCCTGCGGCGTTCCGTGGTGCGTTTGCCGGTGGTCGCCTCTCCGCCCTGGTCAATCGTCCGTGCCGGCAGGGAGGTTGACGCCGCGTCGCGAGATGAGTGCGCCCGTTTGCTTTGGACGTGGAGGCCGGCGAGTAGCGGGAGTTGGCAGGTCAGCAGGGACGCGTGCCGGTGACCCGGCGGCGGGGCCAGCGGGGTGGAGCCGGTCGTTCCGTGCCCGCGTGTGCTCGCTCAGGCCCGTAACCGCGTGTGGATCGCGGCGAGTTGCGCCCGCCCCGTTGACAGTGGCCCCGGGAGGCGGCACGCTCACCTTCGGTCGTGATAACGGTAACACACGCAAGGTGCGCCGTGATCTTCGCGGACCGCGCCCTCGCAGGGTGGCGTCGGCCGGCCGCAACGCCCCCTGCCCCAGCCGTGAGGAGCAGTGACGTCCGTGAGAGTTCGGTTGATCCGTCCGGTGACTGTGCTGTCTGCCGTGTTCGCCCTGTCGGTCGGCTCGACGACGGCGGTGGGCGCCGCGGGGGGTTCGCCGTCCGCAGCGGTGGACTCCCCTTCCGGCAAGGACTACGTGAAGCTGGTGAACCCGTGGGTGGAGTCCGACATTGCCCGGTTCTTCTACTTCCAGTCGGCGAGCCAGCCGTTCGGGATGGTCAAGTTGCGGCCGGACACCAGCACGTACCAGACCAGGAACAGTGGCTACCACCGCAACGAGAACGAGGTGAAGGGGTTCAGCCACCTGCACGACTGGCAGCTTTCCGGAGTGCAGGTGATGCCGACCACCGGCACCGACGTGCCCAAACTCGAGGGTGACAAGGGTTGGCAGTCGCACGTGGACCACGACAACGGCGAGATCGCCGAACCCGGTTATCACAAACTGCACCTCGACCGGTACGACATCGACGCCGAACTGACCGCCACCGACCGTGCCGGGCTGCACCGCTACACCTACAACAAGTCCGGACCCGGCGAGATCCTCGTCAACCTCGGCGGCGAGCTGGGCGAGGCGGTCATGAAGAACGCCAAGGTCACCAAGGTCGGCGACCGCGGAGTCCGGGGTTACGTGGTGCAGCACGGTGAGGGATACGAGAAGACGCACGAGACGAAGCTGTTCTTCGACATCCGTTTCGACAAGCCGTTTGACTCGCTGCGCGGTTGGACCGACGGCAAGCTCGCCGACGCCGGCAAGCCCATCGAACAGGTCGCGGGTGACGACACGGGCGTCTACGCCCGTTACGACAACCTGAAGGCCGGCGAGCAGGTCCGGATGAAGGTGGGCCTGTCCCTCACCGGAACGGAAGGGGCGGCCCGGAACCTGGACAGCGAGCTCCCCGGGTGGGACTTCGAGGCCGTCAAGGAGGCCTCCCAGGAGCGCTGGAACGACATGCTCGGCCGTATCGACGTCTCCGGCGGCACCCGTCGTCAGCAGGTCAAGTTCTACACCGATCTGTTCCACGCGCTCGCAGGCCGCAGCGCCATCAGTGACGTCGACGGCAGATACATGGACGACACCTGGGGCGCCGGCCGGGTCAAGCGGATTCCGCTCGGCAAGGACGGCAAGCCCGAGTTCGCGATGTACAACTACGACGCGCTGTGGCTGACCCAGTGGAACCTCAACTCCGTGCTGGGACTGGCCTATCCGGAGATCTACTCCAGTCTGGTCAAGTCGCAGTTGCAGATGTACAAGGACGGTGGGCTGCTGCCCCGCGGACCGGTTGCCGGAAACTACTCGATGGTGATGTCCGGATCCCCGGTGACGTCGTTCATCACCGGCGCCCTCAACAAGGGCATCCGTGATTTCGACGTCGACCTCGCCTACGAGGCGATGCTCGACGCCCATTCCGTGGGCGGCCTGTTCGACAAGGCGTGGTTCGACTACGAGAACTGGGGGACCGGCGGAATCCGCGATTACCTCGACCGAGGCCATGTGTCCAACGACACGACAGGACAGGGCGCCGGCCAGACGCTCGAGTACGCACACCAGGACTGGGCGCTTGCCCAACTGGCGGGAAAGTTGGGCAAGAAGGGGATCAACGCCGCCCAGTACGCCGAGGCCGAAGCATCGTCCGAGCTGGACGAGGCGCACGGCGCGGCCCGTGCCGTCGACGGCAGGCCCGGCCGTGCCCCCGACGACCGGCAGTGGGCGTCGGACGGCGAGCGGCAGCCGTGGCTGGAGCTGACCTGGAAGAAGCCGCGTACGCTGCACAAGGTCAAGCTCAGCGACCGGCCGGAAGCCGGCAGCGACGTCGGCTCGGGCACGCTCGAGTTCTCCGACGGCTCCAGCGTCGACGTGCGGGACGTCCCGGCGGACGGCAAGCAGAAGACCGTCGAGTTCGCACCGCGCGAGGTGACGTCGGTGAAGTTCACCGCCACCGGCGGTCAGGGAACGAACGTGGGCCTGAACGAGTTCGAGGCCTGGGACGACACCGACGTCCACGAATACCTGAAGGAACGATCCACGAACTGGCGCGACCTCTACGACCCGGAGTCGGGATTCATCCGTCCCAAGAACGCCGACGGAAGCTGGCGCACCCCCTTCGACCCGCTTGCAGACGACGACTTCGTCGAGGCGAACTCGTGGCAGTCCACCTGGTTCACCACGCACGACGTGATGGGCATGGCGAACCTCATGGGTGGCGAGGAAACCTACGCCGACAAGCTCAACTACGCCTTCGAGCAGTCGGAGAAGGACGACTTCATCGGCAAGTACGGCGAGGGTTTCGTCTCCTACGGCAACCAGCCGGGCCTGGAAATGGCCCACCTGTTCAACTACGTGGGCAAGCCATGGCTCTCCCAGCACTGGGTGCGGCAGGTGAAGGAGAAGACCTACGGCTCCACCGGCACCACCGACGGCTACGGCCACCACGACGAGGACCAGGGCCAGATGGGTTCCCTCAGCGCGCTGATGGCCATCGGCCTGTTCGAGGTCACCGGCGGCGGGCACGAGAACCCGGTCTACGACATCACCTCACCGGTCTTCGACGAGATCACCATCGATCTCCACGAGGACTACTACAAGGGCGACAAGTTCCGGATCGTCACCCACGGCAACTCGGCCGCGAACCAGTACATCCAGAAGGCCGAGCTCGACGGGGAGAGACTCGACAACGCCTTCTTCCACCACGACGAATTCGCCGACGGAGGAACACTGGAACTCTGGATGGGCGACAAGCCCGACAAGAACTGGGGTACGAAGCAACTCCCGCCCTCCGAGTCGAAGTCCGAAGGCCGCACGCCCACCCACGTCTCGGACATCGAGATCGAAGGACCGAGGAAGCTGAGGGAGCCGTACGGTTCGCTGGACCTCGACGCCACCGTCGAACCCGACGACGCGAACCTCAAGGAAGTGTCGTGGAAGGTCACAGAGCCCGACGGTTCACCGACGAAGAAGGCGACCATCGACCACGACGGAAAGCTGACCGCCAACCACCGCAGCGGAAAGGTGCGGGTGACCGCCCGCTCGGCCGACAGCGGTGACGCACGGACCTCTGCCCTCATCGCGCTCGACCTCGACGTCGAGCTGCTCCGCGGCAACGCCGCCTGCCGGCCGGACGTCGAGGCCACCGCATCGTCGGAATACAGCGACGAGTACCCGGCAACGAACGTGTACGACGGCTGCGAGGGCGAGAACGACGGCCAGAACGGTGACGGTAGTTGGGGCTCGGACGACGACTGGGCCTCGAAGGGCGAACGCGAACCGTGGGTCCGACTCGACTGGTCCGAAAAGATCCGCGCGGACCGGATCGTGCTGTCCGACCGCGAGACCGTGGACGACATCAAGGGCGGTGTGCTCACCTTTTCCGACGGCAGCGAAATCCGTGTCGACGACATTCCGGCGGGGGGCTCCAAGAAGGTCACGTTCGGCATGAAGACCTTCGACTGGGTCCGCTTCACAGGCGAGGGCGGCGGCGAAGGCAACAACGGACTCCGCGAGTTGGAGGTGCACTCCGTACCCTCGGCCCCCGACGCCCCCACCCGGGTGGCTGCCGAGCCCGCGGACGGCGGCGCGACCGTCACCTGGAAGGCACCGGAGTTCGACGGCGGCGCCCCGATCACCGGTTACCTGGTCACGCCCCACCGCAACGGCGAGGCACTGCACCCGATCCGCGTGGGGGCGCACGCCACCCGCGCAAAGGTGCCGGGCCTCGACACCGGTGAGCGCTACACCTTCACCGTCACCGCCCGCACGATGGCCGGCCCCGGCGAAGCAAGCGAGCCCAGCGATCCGATCACCCCCGGCCGGGGTCGAGGCGGCCGATGAGGAGCACGCAGTCCTGGTGAACATCGTTGCGGTACCCCTGGTGCCGCAACGATGGCCTGCCCTCGGACAGCGCCCGCGTCGCCGCACGGCTCCGGCCGGCGGGCTCGTCGAGCGTCGTCTCGCGAGTCACCGGTCGGGGCCGAGAGCAGGACCCGATTTTCCGGGTCGAGGCCGGAGGGCCGAGACGGCCGGTGGCCCGCGGAGCTGCCCAACCCCGCCGATCAGCCGGGCAGCAGATGGTGTCGGTCGCCCGTGATGCGGTATGCCAGGTGAGGGTGTGCGGTCGACGGGTCGTGGGTGTCGTCCGGGTAGGCCAGGCCCCGTTGGCCGGGGCCGGCGAAGGAGCACACGCCCGCCACCCCCCGGTAAGGGACGGTCCGCAGGTGCTGCTGGACCGCGCGGTGGTTCCACGGCCGGTCCACACTCGCCCAGGCCGCCGCCAGCGCGTGCACCAAGTCGTAGTGGACGGCCGCTGCGCCGAGCCCCGGGTCGCCGCCGTAGGAGGCGCGGTAGCGCTGTGCGAACGCGGCGGCCTGCGGGGTGTCGTGCACCCCGACGATGGTGGACCACACCAGTCCCTGGGACAGCTTGCCCAGCCGCTCGGTGAATCCCGGCGCAGTCGGAGCCCAGGCCGTGTGCACCAGTGTGCGGGTGCGCAGCGCGACCGTCGTCATGAGGAAGTCCCGCAGCGCGTGCTCCGGCAGCACCGACAAGAAGACCGCGGCGGGGTCGGCGCGCTCCAAGCGCTGCGCGACCGCGTCCCAAGCCGTGTGCTGCTCGTCGACGCGCTCCACCAAGGCCAAGTCCCACCCGGCCCGCTCCACCGCCCGTGCCAGCCCGTCGACGAAGACGTCGTCGAAGGTGCTGCGGCGCAGCAGCAGCGCCAGCCGCCTGGCGCGCGGACGCCACGCCCTCGAAGCCTCCAGGACGCGCAGCGTACGCAGGAACCCGTACAGATACGCGTTCTCGTCGGCGCAGGCCTGGAAGACATGGCTCAGCGTGTGCGGGTCGCGGTCGACGGCCGCCGCCAGTGCCGGCGCGATCATCGAGTGCAGCACCGGCGTCCCCGGCCCCGCCGCACGGGCAACAGCGGAGGGGACCGCGGTGCCCTGGAAGTTGCCCAGCAACACGGCGTTCGCGCCCGCCTCGGCGAGGGTGCCCACCGCGTGCGCGAGCCGGTCAGCCGTGGCCTCCACCGCCGTGTACCGCACAGCGCGCCCGGCGAGGCCGCGCTCCTCCAGCTCGCGCAGTGCAAGCAGCGCTCCCTGGCGCATCGGCCGCTGGTCCGTCACGCCCGCCGCCGAACCAGCCGGGTAGACCAGGCCCACTGTGATCGGCTGCCGTTCCGGCCCGGTCCGCGCCGGGACGTTCCGCACGGGCGCCTTCAGCAGTTCGGCCAGAGCGGGCGGGAGCACGAGGTCGTCGGTGGGGACCGGCAGGGTGTGGGCCCGCAGTGCGGTGATCATCGTGGCGACGGCCGCCCGGGACCTCAGGCCGCTCTTGGCCAGGACGTGCTCCGTGTGCGTGGCAGCGGTAGTGCGCGAGCAGCCCAGCGCGCCCGCAATCTCGGGTGTCGTCAGACCGCCGGCCATGCACGTGGCCACCTGCAGCTCCCGTCCGGTCAGTCCGAACGGGGGCGTTGCCGGCTGCGCCTCCAGACGCACTGTGCGCGGTGGCCCACCGGTGCTCTCCACGGTGATCCGCATCAGCGACGAGCCGCGGACGTCCAGGAACCCCACCGGTTCGTCCTCGGCGCGGGACAGAGCGCGGCCGGCGATCTCTTCCAGGTGGGGACGGGCGGCGAAGAAGCCGCTGTCGGAAACGTAGCGACGACCGGCCGCCGTGATCTCCATGAAGCGGCGCTCGGGCGAGGGAGGAGAGGGCGAGGAACGTGCGGTGGTGTCGGGCATGAAGGCGTGCTCTCCGGTCCGGCCGGGGCGGAAGCCGTCCAGGAAGTTGCCCGGGCCCAGCCACCGCGCATGCTGCTGGGGTCTCCGTCGGCGAGTTTAGGCCGACCTCGGTACCGCCTCAAGGAAAGCGTCCGCCCGCGACCCGCAGAGCACGCCCGGGCGCCGGCGCACATCGGGCAGATGCCCGATCCCCGCGGCTCGTCCCCCGCCTACGGTGATCCGCACTTCGAAGGGAAGGATGCACCGTGACGTTGCGCAACAAGGTCCTCGTGGTCACCGGAGCCGCCCGCGGGCTGGGCGCGGCCGTGGCCGACCGCCTCCAGACGGCGGGGGCCCACGTGATCCGGGCCGACCGGTCCTTCCCCGGCGACGACTGGCCGGACCGCGTCGCTCTGGACGTCGCCGACGCGGACAGTTGGGAGCGTCTCGCCGCCCGGGTCCGGGAGCGCGCCGGCCGCCTCGACGTCCTCATCAACAACGCAGGCATCAGCGCCCGCGCCGATGTGGTCGGCACCGACGACGAGGACTTCGCCCGCATCCTGCGGGTCAACGTGTGGGGCGTGTGGCGCGGAATCAAGACGTTCGCCGACGATCTCGCCGCCACCGGTGGCTGCGTCATCAACGTCGGCTCCGTCTACGGCGCCACCACCGCTCCTCCGTCGCAGGTGTCCCCCTCCTCCGTCGCGTACCAGGCCAGCAAGGCGGCCGTGCACCAGATCACCAAGGTCGCGGCCGTGGAACTGGCACCACGCGGTGTCCGGGTCAACGCCGTCCTTCCCGGGGTCTTCCGCACCGAACTGCTCGCCGACCTTCCGCCCGACGAGTTCCAAGTCCGCGTCGGCGGCGCCCCGTTGGACCGGCCCGGCGAGAGCGCCGAACTGGGACCGGTGGTGGAACTCCTGGCCGGCCCGGGGGCCTCGTTCGTCACCGGCGCACTCATCCCCGTGGACGGCGGCTACCTCGCGGCCTCCTAGAGGGCCTCGCCACTCGCCAACCCCCTTCCTCAAACCACTTCCAGGAGGCGCCGTGTCAACATCGACGAACGCGGTGAGCGCACCGCCCACCAGCCTGCGACAGCATCGGCGCGCGCTTGCCGCGAGCAGCGTCGGCAATCTCATGGAGCAGTACGACAACCTCGTCTACGCGTATTCGGCGACCGTTCTCGGTGCGCTGTTCTTTCCCAGCGAGAACGACGCCGTGGGAGTGCTGTCCACCTTCGCGGTCTTCGCCGTCGGCTTCTTCGCACGGCCGCTGGGCACCATCGTCTTCGGGCACATCGGGGACCGCCTCGGCCGCCGTCCCGCCCTGGTCCTCAGCGTCGTGGTGATGGGGCTGGCCACCGCGTTGATCGGCTGCCTGCCCACCTACGACTCCATCGGTGCCCTCGCCCCCGTCCTGCTCGTCGTCCTGCGCCTGTTCCAGGGCTTCGCGGTAGCGGGTGAATGGGCCGGCTCGGCCGCCATGCTCGTCGAGTTCGCTCCGCCCGGACGGCGCGGTGTCTTCGGCAGCTTCAACCAGGTCAGCACCGCGGCGGGCTTCCTCGTCGCAGCGGCCGTCGTCGCCGCGAACTCGGCCGTCTTCAGCGACGAAGCCATGCTCGCGTACGGCTGGCGCGTGCCGTTCCTGCTGGGCGGGATCACCGCCGCCGTCGCCGTGCTGCTGCGCATGGGCCTCGAGGAGACACCGGCCTTCGTGGAGGACGAGGAGGCCGGGGCCCGCCGCAGCCCGCTGCGGACCGCTTTCGCGCAGCAGAAGACCGCCATGTTCCAGGGCTTCTGCTTCACCGTCGGCTGGACCGTCGCCTACTTCTTCTTCCTCACCTACCTGCCCACCTACCTGCGTACCGAGGCCGGTATCGACCCCGACGTCGTGAGCGTCTCCAACCTGGTCGGCACGGGAGTGCTCACCGTCTCCATCGCGCTGTTCGGGCTGTGGTCCGACCGGATCGGCCGCAAGAGGCTCCTGCTGGTCGGCTCGGGAGGCTTCGTCGTCCTGTCGTTCCCTGTGATGATGCTGTTCGGGACCGGCCACGCCGCCGCCGTCTACATCGGGCAGATACTCATCGCGCTGACACTCGCCTGTTTCTCCGGCCCCGGCCCGGCCGCTCTCGCCGAGCTCTTTCCCACGTCCGTGCGGTACTCGGCGCTGGGCATCGGCTACAACTTCTCCGTCATGGCCTTCGGCGGCACCGCCGCCTTCATCGCCTCCGGCATCGTTGCCGCCACCGGTGTCCCTCTCGCCGTCGCGGCACTGCCCGCCGCTGCCGCCCTCGTCACTTTCCTCACCGTGTGCACCATGCCCGAGTCCTACCGCTCCCCGCTGCGTTGAAAGGAACCGCGCCATGACCACCCGCCCCGCCCTGGTCGCCGTCCAAGGCGACCACCACGACATGGGCGAGCAACTCGGCTCGCGCACCGCGGACATGATCGCCCGAAACCTGGACGCCTACCACGCACGCTTCCGCCACCAGGCCGGTCTCGCCGACGCGGACATCGACCGCTGGGGACACCGCTACTACGAGGTGGCCCGCGCCTACGACCCGGCCATCGCCGCGATGCTCGAGGGCATGGCCGTCGGCTCAGGACAGAGCGTCCACCGGCTCGCCGCGCTCAACGCACGCACCGAACTCCTCTACGGCACCGGCTACCGCGACGAAGGCTGCACCTCGCTGTCGGTACTGCCGACCCGGACGGCCGACGGCCACACGCTGCTCGCCCAGAACTGGGACTGGCATCCCGAACAGGCCGACGTGACCTTCCTGCTCGCCACCCGCGACACCACCGGGTTCACCGCGCTGTCACTGACCGAGGCGGGGATGCTCGCCAAGAGCGGCCTGAACTCCGCCGGACTCGGCATCTGCGCCAACCTGTTGGTCTCCGACCGCGACACCGGCGGCGACGGCGTTCCCTACCACTTCCTGCTGCGCGGCGCGTTGAACGCGCCGACCATGTCCAAGGCGCACCGCAAACTGCTGCCCGTGAAGCGCATCTCCTCGGGCAACATCATGCTCGCCGACGCCGTGGGCGAAGCCGTCGACTTCGAACTCGCACCCGATGTCTTCGCGACCCTGCTGCCCGAGGACGGCCTGCTCACCCACGCCAACCACTTCATCGCCGACCTGCCGCTGACCGACCTGAAGGGCGCCACCAGCGCGCTCACCCAGCTCCGCCCCAGCCGCGCCCGCCATCTGCTCGCCCCCGCGGCGGCCGCCGGCACCGTGCGTCCTGCCGACGTCGTCGCGGTCCTGCGGGACGACTGGTCCCACCCGGACGGGATCTGCCGCTACCCCGACGCGGACGTACCGCTCGCCGACCAGGTCTGCACCGTCTACTCCGTGGTCATGGACCTCAGCGCGCGGACCTTCTGGATCGCCCCCGGCCCGCCCCGCGAGCATGCCTACACCCGGTGGGACCTGGACACCCTCTTCGACCACGGCGCCGAACCCGCCGTCGACTTCCCCCCGGAGGTGCCCGCCGATGCCTGAGCGAGGAACCGTCTGCCTCACCTTCGACTTCGACGCGATCTCACTGTGGGCCGCCCGCGCGATGACGACCCCCGGGCCTGTCTCCCGCGGCGAGTTCGGCGCGCACGCCGTACCCCGCATCCTGCGCCTGCTGGACACCTACGGCATCACCTCCACGTTCTTCGTGCCCGGGCACACCGTCGAGACCTACCCCCAGCAGTGCCGCGCCGTCCACGCCGCGGGCCACGAGATCGGCCTCCACGGCTATCTCCACGAACCGGTTTCCGCACTCGACCGCGAGGCGGAACTGGCCGTACTGCGCCGCTCGTCCGCCCTCGTCGAAGAGCTCACCGGGTCCCCGCCCGCGGGCCACCGCACCCCCAGCTTCGACTTCACTCCGCACACCGTGGACCTGCTGGAGGAGATCGGCGTCGCCTACGACTCCTCGCTGATGGGCACCGACAGCGAGCCCTACCTGGCCCGCACGGGCGATCGTCACGATCCGGACGGCCCGTACGTCTTCGGTCGGCCCAGCGGGATCGTCGAGCTGCCGGTGTCCTGGACCCTGGACGACTATCCGCACCTGGAGTTCGTGCGTACGGGCAGCATGGTGATGCCTGGCCTGCAGGACCCGCACGCGATGTTCGCCCGCTTCCTCGGCGACGTGCGCTGGATGGTGCGCAACGAGCCGGACGGCGTCCTGACCGTCACCCTGCATCCGCAGGCGATCGGCCGCGGCGACCGCATGCTCGCCCTGGAGGAGTTCCTCCGGCAGTGCCGCGAGCTGGGTGTCCGCTTCGCCGCCTGTGCCGACGTCGCCCGGCAACACGGTCCGGCGCTGTTGGCGGCGGTCCGATGAGCGGGACACCCGCGCGGACCCTGTTGCTGGGAGCCGACGGAGGCATCGGTCGGGCCGTCCGCGCTCGCCTGGAAGCACACGGCTCGTGCGTCACCGGCGCCGGGCAGGACGACGTCGACTTGGCACGGCCCGGCGTTGCCGCTCCCTTCGTCCGTGCCGCCTGGGCCGACGCCGGTGGCTTCGACGCGCTGGTGCACTGCGCCGGCCTTTACCCGGCCCATCACGCACTGGACACGAGCGAGGACGTCTTCGACCGGTTGCTGGCGGTGAACGCCCGCTCGGCGCTGATGGCGGGCGCCGAGTTCGCTCGGCTCTGCGCGGCCGACGGACGCAGCGGCTCCATGGTGTTCGTTTCCAGCGGCGCCGCGCGTCGCGCTCGTCCCGGTACCACCGCCTACGCCGCGTCCAAGGCGGCGCTGGAGGCGGTAGTGCGCGGTCTCGCTCTGGAGACCGCACCGCTCGGGGTGCGCTGCAACGCCGTCGCGCCCGGATTCGTCGACGTCGGATCCACGCTGAGCCCGGTGCCGAGGGAGTACGTCGAGGCGGTGTCCGCCGCCAGCCCCCAGGGACGCGTCGCCCGCGTCGGGGACATCGTGCCCGCCATCACGTGGCTGCTGAGCGAGGACGCGGGATGGATCACCGGGCAGAGCGTGCCGGTCGACGGCGGCGACAGCATCGGCTCCGCCACCGCGGCCAACTGGCTGACGTCGGACACCTCCTGAGGCGTCGCGCCGGTTCGCAGGGTTCGTGGGGGTGTTCCGGTCGGTGACGTGTGCGCCCGTGGTGTCCTGCGCGGGACCGACGGCCTTACGGGCGGCGGCGTGGCCGAGAACGGGGCCGGGGGAGTGGGCTCGGCGATTCCTCCCGGACGGAGTGCGGGGACCGCGGCTGCGGGCTGTCCTGCCCCGCCTTCTCGTCAGCCGGAGGACGGGGTGAGCGCGCGCAGGCGCTCGCTCAGTTCTCGCTGGTAGAAGTCGAGGAACCCGTCCGGGTCCGGCCCGCTGTTCTGCAGCACCAGCCGGTCGAAGCCGGCGTCGACGAAGGGCTGCGCGACCTCGACGTAGCGTGCCGGATCGGGTCCGCACGCGAACTGGGCGAGGATGTCCTGCTGGGTGACGGTCGTCGTGGCCGCCGCGAAATTGACCGGGTTGGGCAGCTCGCTCATCACCTTCCATCCCCCGACCGCCCACCGAGACGTCTTCAGCGCCGCCTGAGCGGCCGTCTCCTCGTCAGCAGCCCAGGCCATGGGCACTTCGGCGTAACGCGGTCCGTCGCCCCCGGCCGCCCGGTAAGCGCCGACGATCTCCGTCTTGGGCTCGGTCGCGAAGAGCCCGTCACCCAGCTCCGCGGCGATGCGAGCGGAGAGCGGACCGCTGGACGCCACCGCGATGAGCGGCGACTCCTCCGGCAGGTCGAACACCCGGGCATCGTCCAGGTGCAGGTAGTGGCCGCGGTAGGACCGGTATCCGCCTCTCCAGAGCAGCCGGATGATCTCCAGTGCTTCCCGCAGCCGGGCGTGGCGCTCCGGCACGGAGTTCGGGAACCCCTGGCCGACGACATGCTCGTTGAGGCGCTCACCGGCCCCCACACCGAGAGTGAACCGACCTCCCGAGACGAGAGCGAGCGTCGCGGCCGCCTGCGCGATGATCGCCGGGTGGTAGCGCACCGTCGGACACGTCACGCCGGTGGCGAGCCCGATGCGCTCGGTCTTCGCAGCAACCACCCCGAACACCGTCCATGTGAACGACGAATGCCCCTGGGCCTCGAGCCAGGGATGATAGTGGTCGCTCATCTCCACGAAATCGAAGCCGGCCTGCTCGGCGAGCACGGCCTGCCGGACCAATTCGTCAGGCCCGAACGCCTCCGTGAACAGCTTGTATCCGATCTGCACCAGTTCCTCGTTCCCGCCGAAGCTGTCGGCCCGCGCCGATCGACGTCCGCTCCGCAGGCAACCGGCCTCGGCGGCCGCTCGGCGAGCAGTCGATCGGAGAAGATCACGCAGACACTGACAGGCGAGCAGCGGGATACGGCGCTGCCACGTCGACGGAGGCCATCACGTCACCGGATGGACCTTGCCGGAACGTCCTCGTGCGCGTCACGGCCGCCGTCGGGCAGCACGGTCGTTCCGACTGGCCTTCCGCCCCGGGGAACGGAAGGCCGCTCGCGGTGGCTGCAAGGACCGAACGGACTCATCCCTCGGGCGGTCTCATGATGCCGATCGGTCCTCGGGCTGCCGACAGCCGGGTTCAGCCGGCTCGTCCCGCTCCGTGCGGCACCTGGAGCTCCGGCTCCTCCCGCAGTCCGGCGACGTCCGCCCCGCTCTCGGTCAGCACACGGTGGACCTCCGCTGCGGACTCGGCGTCCGTCCCGGTCTCGTCGAGCAGGGCGGCCAGCAGGTGGGTCGTGCCGACCGTGGGCGAGTCCTGGGCGGCGGCGGTGAGTTCCGCCACGTGCAGGAGCCGCCGGCCGAAGTCGGTGGTGTCGGCGATCTCCGGGGGCTGCTCCTCCGTGACGCCGGTGGAGGGGAGCAGCACCCGGACGACGGCGTCCTGCCGTGCGCCGTATCGGCGGAGGAGTTCCGCGCCCTGGTTCGCTCCTGTCAGACGCTCGGGCAACGTACGTCCCGCGACGGTCAACGACCGGTCCAGCGCCAGGATGCTCAGCAGTACGTCGACGGGTTCCGGCTTCGACGCCCCGCGTCGCACCGCCGCCCGCCGTGCCTCCGAGTGCACCACGCCCACGATCGCGGAGCCGAACCCCGCGCCGCCTCCGAAAACCCAGGCGGTGAACTTGCGGGTCAGCGGGTTGCCGGCTTTCCCGAAGGTTCCCGCCTTGCGCAGTATCAACACCGTGCCGGGCTCCGGCCGTTCGCCCTCTCGCGGCAACGCGTCGAGCGCGTTCGACACGGCGGGGATGTTCAACTTTCCCACCGTCATGGCCTCGCGGGCACGCGTATCGGGCAGTTCGAAGAGCGCGCGCGCCACGTGGCGGACGCGTACCGAAACGGTGCCCTCCTCCCGTGCGGACTCCAGCGCTTTGCGCAAGCAGGACCGCAACGCACCGGTCATGGTTGGGAGTTGGATGCTTTCCGGCTTCTGCTCCTTCTTCTTCCGGTTCTTTCGGCGCAGCTTCTTGGCCTCCTCCTGCCGGACCGTGCGCCAGAAGGCGTCGATCTCCCGCTCGTCGTCCGGGGTTTCGGCCGCGCCGTCCTCCGCGTCGTCGCTGATCCATACGGATGCTGCCCGGCACCCGATCGAAACGGCGAGTGAGCTGGAAGCGTTCATACCGGGAGCTATCGCGGAACCCGCGGCCGAGTCGCCCGATACGAGCGCGCTCAGCAGGACTTCCGTGCCGACGTCCGCGCGTTCCTGCTTGGCCACCTGGCGCATCGCCTCCAGCAACAGCAGGAAGACGTCCCCCTCGAACTCGACGGTCGTGCCGGATTTGCAGTCGGGCGTTTGCTGCTCCATCGGGTTTCCCTTTCCGTTGCGTGCCAGAGGAGGAAGACGTCGCCTCCCGCAGTCGGCGATGTGTTCACGGAGCCGACGACCGGCCCGTGCCATAACGGAAAGCGGTGCTCTCGCACGTCGAGTCCGCGTGTTGGCTCGAGAGCACAACGCAGGGCTGGCGAACGAACGTCGGTCTTCAAGACCGCAACCGGGTCTCGAAGGCCGACGTCACCGAGCGCCCGCATCACCAACAGCGTGGCGTGATCCCTGTTGCGCGCGAGCCGGCTACGGCTTCAGACCAGCGCGTCCATGTAGATGCCGTTCTCGGTCTCGTAGCAGCGCGTGTCCTTGTACCGGTCCTTCGCCTGCTCCGCGTACTCCTCGCACTCCTGCATATTGCTGAACACCTGGGGACCGCCGCCGATCGTCCTCCAGCTGTCGGCAGCGGCGGAGCCGGCCGAAAACGGAACCGCGACCACTGCGGCAGCGACAGCAAGGCCGTAGGCGATTCGGGTACGCCGCGACTTCATACGTCCCTCCTTTAGTACAGGCCGGACCGTGCCGACCAACAGTCCCCCGTGCTTTCAAGGAGTTGGATGACGCGAGCGAAGGAAAAAGTTCCACGTTCGGAATACCTCCTCGAATCAGAGGCGTCGACGTCTCACGCACCGGACTCGGCGCCATGGGTATGTGCGACTTCCGCATCGAAGAGCGGGCGAACGAGACGAAGTCGATTTGCACGGGGTGGAGGCCACTTTCTTGGACACGGCCGGAATCCATGGGCGGTTCGTCGGATGTGAGAGCGACGAGCAGCAGCACGGCCTCCGGCAGGACTTTCGTCTTTGCCGATGCCTACACCGATGACGGCTCGAACGTCCCGCCGTCTTCGGTTCAGCGGGTGAAAGCCCCGGCGACAGCCTGCTGATGTCGGCGCTCCGGCTGTTCGGGGAATGTCCGAGCTCGCCGGACGACAAAACCGTCCGGCCGTAGCAGCCAGGCGCCGGAGTCGGTGATGCCGTACGCGCGCGAACTCGGCCTGTGCGTCGTGGAGTGTGTCGCCGACCCGGTGGACGAAGTGTCGTCGAAGCGCGCTGCGTCGCCACCGGTGCCCGCAGGCCGATCTGCGAGGAGCTGAATCGCGGTCCGTGCTCTCACCTCCGCGACGGGGCGGCGCTCGGCTTCGTAGCTGTCCAGCAGCTCCGCGCCGGCCCGCCTGCGGAGAACTGCTGCGACTTTCCAGGCCAGGTTGTGTGCCTAGGCGATGCCGGTGTTTGCACCGGAGGAGACCAAAGGTGGGACGACGTGGGTGGCGTCCCCGGCCATGAACACGTGTCCTTGCGGTAGCGCCTGCGACCCCGGCTCCCGCGGTGCTGGTGATGATCGTGTGCGGCCATTCGGGAACCGGCCGGACGAACTCCTGGGCAAGATCGGGGCCTCCACGGTGGCGCGGGCCATCGCGGCACGCCGAGCGACTGCAACGGGACCGGAGTCGTGCCGGTGCGCGGCTGGCCGACGCAGGCGAGAGGAAGCCACGTTCCCGTAGGGAACGGCGAGATCGACCTCGAAGATGAACGATACGTTTTCGAGAAGCACTCCGGGACCGTCCTCGCCGATGCCCGACTGCTTCCGGGCGCCTGCACGGCCGTCGGTAGCGTTCGCGTAGTCGGCACGGATGCGATAGTCCCCTTGGTTTTCACGGGTGCGCACTGTCGCCGTGACGCCGTCGCCGTCCGCGCCGACAGTTCGGTGCCGAACCGTACGTCAACACCGGTGTGTTCGGCGGGTCCGTGCGAGGCGTTCCAGTCGAGAACATCGATCCGTTCTGCCTTGTTCCGTATCCCGATTTGCACGGCATCCGGTCAGTGATCGGCAGCTTGATGATGTTGCCCACGGTCTCTGGAGCTGAAGGTCGGGTGAGGAGCCGCCACTCCGATCCGTTCTTGCCGATGGTGTGTGACGTGTGCGGTTCACGAAGTACGCATCACACGCAGCGGGCACGTGGACGCGCAGAAGTAGCCGTGCGTTCAACCAGCCATGCTGCGGCCGAGGAGGCCTCGTCCTGCTTGCCTTCGTCTGCCTCAGCGTCGCCGGTGCAATCGGTAGAGAGTCAGTTGCTATGCGCTGTCCTGATGGGGCATCATGTTGCTGGAGTGGTGATCGGCCGGCCGCTCTTCACGTTATGTACTCGGCCTGGGGAGAGAGTCATGGACTTAGCGACCTTAGCTATCGCGTCGTCCGCATTGTTTTTGTGGCGCATCAAGCGGTTGTACCTAGTATTCCGGCGCGACGAGTGCGGGAGCGGAAGGGTGGCCCGGGTAGTCCTCAGCATCGAGCGAGCCGAAATGCAGGGAGCTCGGCAGCCACGCCAATCGACTAGCCTGCCGGACGCGACTGCCGAGCGCATCTTCCCCGCATGCGCGAGGAGCACAGAGAAACCGTAGACAGTCAGGGATCATCCCCGCTTGTGCAGGGAGCATCTGTCAACATGGCTTCCTGGCCGCCGGATGGCAGACAGCGGCAGCGTAATCGTTCGGTACGACAGATGCACGCGGTGCCCCGACTCAGCGGCTGTAGCGGCGGCGCTTGGCTGTGGTGCTCCAGCCCTTGCGGGGCGGTGTGCGTGCGGGGGTGGTGGGTTGCTCGGTAGGGCGGTGGATGAGAGTGATGCCCTCGTGGTCGGCGGGCTGCCAGTGGTGGTCGTGGGTTTCGAAGGTGTAGCCCTGTTCGGTGTCGGTGGTGTACGTGAGAAGTGCGCGGCCGTCGCGTGCGTACTGCTGCACCTCTGACCAGAGTGCGTCGCGGATGCGGAACGAGGGGTTGCCGACGAAGACGCCGGGGGAGACCTCGAGCAGCCAGCGGGTGAGGTAACCCCTCAGCCCCGTGGGGCAGTTGGAGAGGACGATCACGGTCACCAGATCAGTCCTTCGCCGAGGTTGCGGCCGGACTCCAGGTCCTCGCCGCGGTCGGACTGGAGCGATACCCGGTCGTGCAGTGGGTCTTCGGACTCCTCCTCGGCGCTCGGCGTCATCCCCGGGGCGAGCAGTGTCTTCACGTCGCGGACGCAGCGCTCCAGGAGCCCCGCGGTGTGGACGCGGTCGCGCAGGGCGCGACGTACGCGGGCGCCGATGTCCTCCGGGCTCTCCGCAGCGACCTCGAAGGCGACCGGGATGCCGATCTCGGTCTTGTAGAGGTCCGCGATGTCGAGCGCGAAGGACAGTTCGTGGCCGGAGTGGACGAAACCCAGCCCCGGGACGCAACCGAGCGCTGCCACCACGCTCTGCGCGATGCCGTACATGCACTGCCCGGCGGCGGTGACGGCCTGGTTCGGGGCGTCACCGGACGCGAAGTCGCCCTGGGTGTAGTGGCGTCCGTGCCAGCGGATGCCGGTGCGGGTCGCTTCCGCGCGGTAGCACGCCTTGACCCGGTCGCCTTCCATGCCGAGCAGTTTGCGGCGGCTGCATCCGGCCGGGTCCTCGTCCGGGAACCGGAGCGCGTACATCGCACGGGCGACGCCCAGCCGTGTCCGGGGATTCGCCCACAGCCGTGCCTGGGCCCCTGCCATGGCGGAGGAACGGGAGAGCGCCCGGCCACCCGCGTAGTAGCGCACACCGTGTTCACCGACCCAGACGACACCGACGCCGCTCTCTCCCAGGAGACGGATCGCCTGTTGGGAGACCTTCGTGCCCGGTCCGAGCAGCAGGGTGCCGATGGTTGCGGAGGGGATGTGCCGTACGCCCTCGCCGTCGGCGGCGGTGATCGCGTTGTCGGCGCAGTGAATGACGGCACGTTCGAGGTAGACGAAGGACAACCGGTCGCCGATCCGGGTGAGTTCGCGTGGGGAGGAGGCGCCGCGCTTGCCGACGGTGGTCACCGGCTACCCCTCCGGCGCCAGGGTCAGCAGTCCGCAGCCGTACGCTTTGCCGCGGCCGATGCCCTGGGTGAGAGCGTTCCGCAGGGCGTCCGGGTCGGTGACTTCGAGCCGGCCGCTGAAGGCGACGGTGACGAGGGTGACCGCGCCACCGCGCCTGCCTCCGTCTTTCGGGTTCGTGCGCGGTGTCGGGTCGTCGGGGCGTTTACGGAAGGCGAGGTCGCGTCGGCCGTGGACGGTTGCGGCATACCGGTGTAGCGGGTCCTCGGCGTCCGGCGCCACCCCGGGGAGGAGCTCGAAGCCGTGCCGCGCCTGTTGTCCGAGCAGCCAGCCGAGCTGGTGGCGCGCCGTGACGTGGGCGGTGCGCTTGGTCGGCTCTCCCTCCTGGCGGCGGATGGAGTGCACCGGGTTGGCGGTGAGCCGGAACGCCCAGTGGTCGCCCTTGGCCAGGCGTCCCAGGAACGGGCGGTAGTGCCGGCTCTCCCAGCCGGGCGCGTCGGGTTCGGTGAGGGCGGGCCAGCCTGCCTGCTCCACCAGGTGCGTGAGGTCGGGGCGGTCGGGGCTGACGACGTACAATTGCACGTCGGTGCGAGTGCGGTGGTCAAGCCGCCAGAGGATGCGGGGCCGGTCGGCCGGATCGGCGGGCAGGCAGGGAAAGCCGGCGAGTACCGCAGCGTGGAGCCGCTGGGGAGAGGAGAGGAGGTAACGGGCCCCCGAACGCGCGGCGTTGACGCGGAAGCGGGTGAGGTACATCAGTCGTCCTCCAGCGGCAGCATCGGGTCGTGCGCCGGAATCGCGTGCGCGCCGGGCCGCGGGACGGTGTCGTGCCGCACCGATCGGCGGGCGTATCGGCGATGGCGCGGATCGAAGCTGAGCGGTTGGTCGGACACGATGTCGCCGGGTTGATCGTCCGGGGCGGAGTCCAGGAGCACGGGAAGATGCTTTGGTGCCGCCCTCCGCCGGTACCACGGGGAGGCGAGCCACGGGTGGTTCCGCAGCGCCTCCTCCAGGTCCGTCTCGTGCTGTATGCCCTGTTCGAGCGGGCGTGCCGGCGGGCAGGCGCGGCGGCCGAGGAAGGGCAGGAAGTGCGGCGCCTGTACGGCTGAGTGGAGTTTCTCGATGAGCGTCCGTTCGCCTTCGACGGCGGCGAGGAAGACCGCGTCGGCGAGGTAGAAACGCTCGGTGATCGGCATCGCCTTGCCGCTCACCTGATGGTGCGTGGCGTGGTAGTCCCGTACGCGCGCGCCGGGTTGGTCGATGCGCACGCCGAAGCGCAGCGCGGTGAGGTCGGACAGGTCCGCGGTGCGGGGGCGGCCCTGAGCCGCGGCGAGCAGCCCGACGACGCCGCTCTTCGTGGGCGCGGATTCCGTGGATCGCCGGGGGAAGCGGGAGGCCGCACCCCAGGACTGGAGAGGCCCGGCGAGCTGGAGCAGCAGCACACTCACCGCGTACCGCTCCACCGCTCCGCGACCGCCGCGCCGACGCCCTCCACCAGCTCGTCGAGGGTGACAGCGGTGCCGACGTCGGCGAGTTTCGCGGTATTGCGACCGACGGGTACCACCCAGGTCGCCAGGGCCGTCGAGCCGAACTTCTCCTCCACCTCGGCGATCTGCTCCGCCAGCCGCTCGCTCGCCTGTCGGACGTGGCCGCTGCCGGACTCGGCCATCGTCGGCTCCTCGAACGCACCCACGAAGCTGACCGGCCGGCTCTCGCGCAGCTTCACCACGACGGCGTCCGGTGGTGTGTGGTGCGCGAAAGTGTTGATCTTCCCGGTCGGCAGCGAGGAAACGAAGCCGCGGACGAATGCCTCCACCGCGCGGCGCACGGGTGCGGCCGGGGCCGCGCTCTCGTCGAGCCCCTGGCCGAGGTTCTCGCCGAGTCGGTCGATGTCGAGTGCGGCGTAGCGGTACAGCGTGGCCGAGTTGAACTCGACGGTGCCGATCATTCCGGCGCCCGTCTCGTCCTCCTCGTTCTCGTCGTCCACCGCCGTGTAGTAATCCGACTCGTTCTCCACCGCGTGGACGCTCAGGGCGTGCGCGACCTGGGCTGCGGCGTCCACGTTGATGTCGGCGCCGTCGGCCACCATCCGGCCGAAAAGAGCGATGTCGACGGAGTGGCGGGTGTCGGCGATCTCCCGGGCGCGCTCCCTGTTCTCCTTGCCCTTCAGGAAGCCGGCGATGTCACCACGGCCTTCGACGGCCAACTCGGCGAGCCCCCGCCGCTGCTGGGCGCTGAGAAACATCAGGTACGACGACTCGGGCGGCAGCGGCTTCGCCTCCTCGGCCGCGGCGTCGCCCTCCTGGCTCTTCTTCGGCTTCTTGCGTTCCGGCACGGCGAGCTTGGACCCCGTACCGGCCTCGACCACGGCCTTGGCCAACTCCCAGGACTCCTCCTGAGTGACTTCGGG
Source organism: Streptomyces xiaopingdaonensis (assembly GCF_000262345.1). Taxonomy (GTDB): domain Bacteria; phylum Actinomycetota; class Actinomycetes; order Streptomycetales; family Streptomycetaceae; genus Streptomyces; species Streptomyces xiaopingdaonensis. Next base: position 61,712 of record NZ_AJTQ01000078.1, read on the forward strand.
CTCGAGTTCCCTGACGGTCTCGCCGATCAGTTCGGCTACCTTCTTTGTGCGCACGCCCAACTCGGCCGGGTCGAGGAGCTGCTTGAACGCGGTGCGGGTGGCGCGCTTCCAAGCCTGGCTGGAGACCCGGGATCGGCGCGCCCCGCCGTAGACGGCGGTTTTGGGCGTGCCCGTGTCGTCGCGGTTCAGGTTGCTCGGCGGGACCGTCTGGAGGACGTGGATGTCAACGATCGTACGGCTCACGGGGGTTCCTCACTGAGTGGGCTGGTCGGTGGCGGGTGAACCGCCTTCGTCGGGCGACTGCACGTCTTCGTCCGTCTTCCGCCGCCAGGAGTGGAACTCGCGACCCCATTCCTGGCGAGTCCGCAGGTGCCGGTGCGGATCGAGAGCCTGCTCGATCTGGTCCGCGAGCCGGGCGTAGTCCAGCGGTTCGCCCGCGCGACGCAGTAGCAGGACCAACTCCCGCAGTCGGTAAGCCAGTACGTTCGCGGAGGCGGCCCCGGCGACGCGGACGAAGCGTCGGCGGAGCGGCTCGTCGATCTCCCCGGGCGGCATCAACTCGCGGACGGCGCCGCCGAGTCGGCGGCCGCGGACGTGCATTCGGGCGGTGCGTTGGGATTGCTGGTGGAGCGCGTACAGGGTGACGGCCAGGTGGACGGCATCGTGCGCGTGCCTCCCCGGGCGGTCCCCGTGCGTGTACAGGTTCTCGGTGCCGGTCAGGCCGAACAGCTCCGGTACCTCCTCCGCCGACTTGCCTGCGCCGCGCCGGAGTTGGGCGAGCTGGGCGACGGCCCGTGCCTCGTCGTTCAGGTAGCCGCGCTGGAGCGGTTCCAGGAAGGCGTGCACCGTACTGCCCACGAGCCTCAGCTCGTACGCTTCCCGCCGAGCGGAGGCGGGCGCCGGGCTGCTGGTGGTCATGGGGTGGGCTCCTCGGGTCGGTTCGGCGGTGCGTCGTCGCGGCCGGGTGGGGCGTCGTCCTCCGGCCTCAGGACGCGGGTGCGCAGCTCCCTGCGGAAACCGCGCTCCACGCTCGCGGAGTTGAGCCAGTACGTGCCGCCTTTGGCGGTCGGCAGTACGCGGCCTTCCCAGGCGGCCTCGCCCGAGGATTCGACCAGCTCCAGACCGAGCGCGAGCACCCGGCTGTGTGCGGTGCGCCGCCAGTCCTCGAGCCGCTCGGCGGCGTCCGAGTCCGAGCGCAGTGAGCCCAGCCACTGGCGGAACGGGCCGTCGAGTTCGCCGAAGCCGCGGTCGCGTGCCTCGGCGCGCGGGGTCGGCTCGTCGGCGCCTGCGGCCTGGGCCAGCCCAGCGGCGAGGTTGCCCAGCAACCAGACCGCGGTCTCGGCGAGTTGGACGGCCTCCACCGCGGCGTTCCCGAGGCCGCGGTCGTGCTGCGAGAGCAGCACGACCGAAAGGCTCAGACTGTCGTCGACCATGTCGGCGACCACCGACTGCTGGGTGCCGTACTCGCAGCCCAGAAGCCGGGCACGGATCAGGCGGTCCCTGCCCAGCGCGTCGCTCTCCTCGGCCATGCGCCCCAGCCACTCCAGCACGCGCGGTGCGATCCCGGGCGCCCCGCCGCTGCCCGCCCCTTGCGCCGCGGGCGGATGGCCGGTGATCAGCGAGGCGAGGCCCCGCCAGGCCGTGCGGGCCGGGTCGTGCGTGCGCGGAAGGTAGACGGGGCTTTTGCGCAGCTTCTTCTCCTGCTGCGGGCTGCGCCGCCAGCCCGTCATCGGCTCGCGGTCGTGCATGTCGCGGTAGGGGAGCGGGTCGCCGTAGGCGAGCACGACGCCGTACGCCTCCCGGCCGTCGTGGTGCAACCGCACTCGGCGGGACTGCCAGGTGTACAGGCTGCGCGGCCCGTACGGACGGGCCTCCGCCTCGGTGAGCGGAGCCGCTCCCGGCGGCTGCGGGCGGCGCCATACGGGGAGGTCGCCGTCGTCGTGCCGGAGGAGAGCGTCGTCCTCGCGGGGGATCAGGTTGAGGAGCAGCGTCTCGCGCAGGGTGTCGCCCTCGGCGAGGACGCCGCCGAGCATTCCGGTCGAACCGACGCCCTGTGGGTATACCTTGCCGGCTTTGACGCGGGGGTCGCCCACTGCGCCTGACTTGATACCCGAGACGTCCCACGCCTGCGCGTGCACCACCCAGCGGGCCGCCTCGGCGAAGGACAACCGCCGGGCGCCGTGCGCGCGCATGGTGAGGAACCGGTCGTTGTTGGGGACGTCCGCGACGATCCTGTCCAGCGAGTGGATCTCGTCCTTGGCCGTCCGCAGGTCCGCCACCTGGAAGAAAGGACGCTCCGGGTGGAGCAGGTCGAACTGCTCCCGATGACGCGACAGATACTCCGTCACCCTGTCGGCAGGGAACTCTCCCTGCCACAGCTCCTCCCACGCCTCCCGCGTCGGCGGGCCGCCGTCAAGTGCGTCGTACACCACCGCCAACAGCAGTCGTACGAGGGCGAACTCCTGGGTGGGCAGGTCGCCCGGGACGCGTCGGATGTTCTCCAGTTGTTGGAAGACATCGGTGAGCGAAAGCTCCTTCTCGACACCGTCGCGAAGGAGGACGGGCAGCCACGGCTGGGTCGTCAGGTCGAAGGAAGGCACGACTTCGGCTTCGTGGGCCGCTGCGCGGGTGTTACGGGGCACGGGTCACCTCAAGGCCGTCGTCGGGCGAGTAGCGCAGTTCGAAGCCTGCCAGAGAGCACTGACAATCCTCGTCGAGCGCGAGGATCAACTGCCCTGCCAACCAGTGGCAGTCGCGCCCCTGCCATGCGTCGACGTACAGCTCCTCCAGTTCCGCCACGGCTCTGTCGGCGGTCGCGTAGCAGAAGTGGTGCGGCAGCCGCAGTGCGCTCCCGGCGACGGTTCTGGCACGGTGCGGGTCCGGCGGTGTGGCGGTGGGCAGCTCCAACCCGCCGCGCTCCCGGTCCCGTTGGTCCGGCGGCAGGTGGGGCAGGGTGCGCAGGGTGCCGTCGGCGGTGCGCTGCACGACCAGCACTTCCACGCTCTCCTCGGCGTCGCGTACCTGCTGCCGACCGGCCGGGGTGTCGTCCACGTCGCCGACGCCCGCGTCGATCCAGCCCAGCAGCGAACGCCCAGGCGGTTTCGGTGCGGTGAGCCGGTACTTCCCGGCCTTATCCTGCTGCTCGGTCCGCCGGGCCTCGTCGGCCTTTTCCGCTGCGGCCAAGGCGTCCTGCCAGCTCGCCGAGCCCTGCGGGACCGCACCGTACGCCTGTTGCACCAACGGGCTGATATCCGCCGGGAGCCGTACGGGACGTACGTCGTCCAGGTGCGGCCGGAGCACCGCTGCGGCGCGCAGCAGCGGCCACGCCCCGTACACCGCCGCCGAGCCGCGGACCGGTGTGGGCGGGGGTCCGTCGGCGGCGGTCCACTCGACGCCTCCTCCCTCCGGCTCGACGCCGGTGATCAGGCAGCGGGCGGTGCGCAGCCGCGGTGGGCGCTCGCGTTGGTGACGGTGGAGGCGGCCCATCCGCTGGAGGACGAGGTCGACCGGGGCGAGATCGGTGACGAGGAGATCGAAGTCGACATCGAGCGACTGCTCGGCGACCTGGCTCGCCACCACGATGTGCGCGGTCCCGGGGCGCCGCTCCGCGCAGTCCTCCGGCGGGCCGAAACGCTCGCGGAGATCGGTGTCCTTGGCTGCGCGGTCCAGGTCGACGAAGCGCGCGTGCGCGACCGTCACCGCGTCCGCGCCGAAGCGCCCGCGCAGGACGGCAGCGGTCTCCCGGACCCGGTCCACCGTGTTGCGGACGACCAACGCGCAGCCTCCGGCGTCGAGTTCGACGGCGAGGCGGTCGGCGAGCGCCTCCGGGGCGTCCGCCAGCGCCTCGACCAGGACGTCCGCGGCCCGCCCTGAGGCGGCCGGGGCGCGCTCGATCGCCGTGCCGCCAGGGGCGACGGCGGTGAGCAGCGGGTAGGCGTGCGTGGTCCCGTCCGTGTTCGATGCGTCCGGGTACGCCTGTGCTCCCGCGTACGCGCGGGCCAACTCCCTCCGGCGCGCGGCGGGGAGCGTCGCCGAGAGCACCACGACCGGTACGCGGTAGGCGCCCAGCCAGGCGAGGGCTCCGTCCAGGTAGGTGTCCATGTACGCGTCGTACGCATGCGCCTCGTCGATCACGACCACCTTGCCGGCCAGCGCGAGGTGACGCAGTGCGAGGTGGCGGGTCTTGAGCGCGCCGAAGAGCAACTGGTCGATCGTGCCCGCCACAAAAGAGGAGAGCATCCCCTTCTTGCGGCCGCGCAGCCACTGGTGGGCCACCAGTTCGGCGGTGTGCGAGACGTCTCTGCCTTCGCGGGATGTCCCCACTTCGTCCAGTGCCAGCTCCAGCGGACGGGACGGGGCCTTCATCAGCGCCGTGTAGTGCGGGTTGAGCGCGGACTTGGCGTGGGCGAGGAAGACGGAGTGCGCGCCGCGGTCGCGGTCCTCGTCCGGCAACCGGTCCAACCACTTCTTCAGGCGCGGGAACATCGCATCGCCTGTCGCACGGGTGGGCAGCGCGAAGAAACAGCCGCCCGCGCCCGACCGGGCGGCGAACACCTCCGCCACGGCAAGCGCCGCCTCCGTCTTTCCCTCGCCCATCGGTGCCTCGACGATCAGGAGGCCGGGCTCGGGAAGTTCGCGGACCAGCTGCACGGCCGTCGCCTGCACCGGGCGCACACCGGCTCCGGGCGGGAGGGCGAACCGGGCGCCGTAGTGGGCCTCCGCCTCCCGCGGTGGGTCCACCGCCCGCCAGGCTGTGGGGAGTTCGAGCCTCCGCCAGGCCGCCTCGACCCGCTCGGCGGAGGTCTGCTCCTGCGCCTCGGGGAAGTAGGGGAAGAGGTCGGGGTTGCTCGCGATCCAGTCCGCCACGATGACCGTTGCCGACAGCAATACCTGAACCGGCTGGGGAAGCCGCACGTCCCGCCACGCCGGCAGGAGCTCCGTCACGCCGCTCGCTGCAGCGGCCGCGTCGAGCAACTCCCTCTGGACGCCCCGCCACAGGGCCTCGCTCGTGCCGCGCGTACGCAGCAGCTCGGATCTGCCGCGGAGTAGCCTGACCTGCTCGGCGTCGGGCGGCACGCCGTGGTGTCCCCCGACGACGACGGTGAACTGCCCGCGCGCCGGCTTCGGGAACTCCCAGCGCTGCTCCAGCCATTCGTCCAGAAGGACTTGTCCGGCGAGGCCGTGCGGTGCCGTGCTGCGGTCGGCGAGCAGGCGTCGGGTGGGCATCACCAGCCCGCTGTCCTGCATGGCGCTCGCAAGGTCCTCCACCTGGCAGGCGAAGGCCGGTGTCGCCTTGCCGACGTCGTGCACCGTCGCCAGCCACACGGCGAGCAGCCGCGCGTGCTCCTCCCCGCCCGGCAGGGCTTCGGCCACCAACTGCCGTACCTGACGCGGCAACCAGTGGTCCCACAGCAAGCCGGCGACCGCGCCGCTGTCCGCCATATGCCGCCACAGCGGCAGCCAAGCACCGCTCCTGCCGCCGTCGCGCTGGTCGGACTTCGCCCATACCTTTCGGGCCGGGAGCGACAGGGTTTCGCCCAGATGGGGCGGAGGAGGAGGGGCGATGGGCATGCGGAGGATTAGATCCTGTGATGGGGGTGGTGTCAGGGTGTTGAGCGAATTTGATCGGTAAGTTCTTCTGTTTGTCAGTGTGTTGGAGCGGGTGATCGAGTTCAGAGGGTGGGGATGTGGTTGGTGTGATGTGGTGTGTGGATGCGTCGGTTGGTGGGTGCTTTGGGCAGGGTGAGTGAAATGACCGAATTCCCAGAAGTTGCTTGGGAGAGGCTTGTCTTGGGATGAAAGCGCAGGTCAGGGAGACTGCTCCCCGCGCACGCGGGGATGGACCCCCGCGTTTCGCTGTTGCCAGCGGGAGGTTTTACTGCTCCCCGCGCACGCGGGGATGGACCCTCCATACTCCTTACGATCTCTCCCTGCTTCGCCTGCTCCCCGCGCACGCGGGGATGGACCCTACTTCTCCCGGCTGCTCGGCCGCACCGAGGTCTGCTCCCCGCGCACGCGGGGATGGACCCCGCGCACGCGGGGATGGACCCCGCTACTTCCAAGCCCACCCCGAGCATGTGCTCTGCTCCCCGCGCACGCGGGGATGGACCCCAGGGCGAAGCCGCCGCCGGACAGGCGGCCGACTGCTCCCCGCGCACGCGGGGATGGACCCAACCCCTGACCGCGCGGACGCCCACCGTGCAGCTGCTCCCCGCGCACGCGGGGATGGACCCACCTCCGAAGGTGGGGCTACTCGGTGTGGTGCCTGCTCCCCGCGCACGCGGGGATGGACCCCTCCGGAGAGAGATCGAGTTCCCTCAAACCCTGCTCCCCGCGCACGCGGGGATGGACCCAAAATCCTTGGCGAGTTGGGCAAATCGAAGCTCTGCTCCCCGCGCACGCGGGGATGGACCCCGGATACATCGGTGAAAGCACGTCGGGAGAAACTGCTCCCCGCGCACGCGGGGATGGACCCTCGGCCGCTTGCTCGGGGGTCCAGGGGGAGTCCTGCTCCCCGCGCACGCGGGGATGGACCCGACGTACGCCTCCCCCAG
>NZ_AJTQ01000079.1 GCF_000262345.1 Streptomyces xiaopingdaonensis
TTGATGCGCCACCGCCCGCTGGCCCCGCCGTCCTGCTCCCCGCGCACGCGGGGATGGACCCCCCGCCGACCTGTACCTCACAGGTTGCCGACCTGCTCCCCGCGCACGCGGGGATGGACCCTGCGTATCAGCAGGTGAGAGCGTCGCAGTCCGCTGCTCCCCGCGCACGCGGGGATGGACCCGCGATAAGCGGCGGGTGCGAAACCAAGACTGACTGCTCCCCGCGCACGCGGGGATGGACCCCACTGGTGCCGGTAGACACGGCCGGCGGTGTCCTGCTCCCCGCGCACGCGGGGATGGACCCCTTACTAACGCGCGGGCCCCACGAGGGGGCAACTGCTCCCCGCGCACGCGGGGATGGACCCGATGCGGCCCTCCGCCGTCACCTGGTCAGGGCTGCTCCCCGCGCACGCGGGGATGGACCCGCATCAATCGGCCGGTGCACACCACAGCCCTCCTGCTCCCCGCGCACGCGGGGATGGACCCCCGGCCAGTTCCGCCGCGTCGTTCTTTCCGAACTGCTCCCCGCGCACGCGGGGATGGACCCGCGGGTCACCACGGCCACACCACCCCGGGCTCCTGCTCCCCGCGCACGCGGGGACGCACCCCTTCACCGTCGCGTCCGTGCCACCCGGCACCAAGCGCAGGCCGGCTGCCAACGGCTGCCTCGCCGTGCTCGCCGCCACGGACCCGGAAGCGTCGCACGGCACGGAGCTCACCGTGCCGATCGTCGCCGACTTCGCCGCCGTGCTGCGGTTCGCCGTCCTCCGCAGCTGGGCCCCTCTCCGACCCGGGCGGCCACCGCGCTGCGTCCACCGGTCCCGACCACGAACGGCCCGAGCGTCGACGATCCTTCACGGCCATGCCGCACCCGAGCCGACCTTCGGCTTCCGGAGCCGCTGGACGGACCGGCCGCGCTGGGAGCGGCCCGCGTTCCGGGCGCTGCTCCTCGCGACGGGGCCCTACACCTCTGGGGCCCGGCGCTTCCTGATACGCCAACTCGTCCTGCTCCGCGGCCGCGCAGGCCGGCGGCGCCGGCTGGAAGGCGTTCCTCTTCGGCTCGCTCGACGCGGGAACACCATCGCCATCGACAAACGTCCGGGCGCGCTGTGGCCGATGGGACTCTCGGTCCGCTCTTCGAGATGGGGAGTTGACAGTTGCTGGTGCGTCAGGCCCTGAGGGGCGTCGCGGCCGGCGGGGTGCTCTTCGCAGCGGTAACGCCGCCCGGCCGGCCCGGGCGGTGGACTCTCGCCGCAGCCGTGGCGGCGTGCACGCCCGTCGCGGCGCGCGCGGATGGTCGGCCCGTCAACGACGAGTATCCGCACCCGTTGCTTCCGAACGTCGGCAGACCGCAGATCCGTGTGGCGCAACAGTGCGCACAAACCGGCGTTGGGGCGCGTCAGCCTGCGCGCAAAGTGGACGCCGGAGGAGGGGACCCGGTCCGGCCCCCGGCCCCCGCACTCCGGAAAGACTTTCGCACCGCCGGGAGTGGGAAAGCGAGACGCGAGCCCCCGTCACACGCCCTGAAGCGCCCCTCCGACCCGTCCGTCCAGCCACGCCAGCCCCGCCCAGGAGAGCAGTGCGAGCGTAAGCGCCGAGGTCGCGGCGGACGCCGCTGTGCGGGCGGGGAGTTCCGCCCTGTCGCGGAGGGCGGCGCCCGTCAGGCCCCAGGCCGTCACGGTGAGGGCGGGGAGGGCGAGCAGGAGGAGCGGCAGCTCCAAATAGAGCAGGGACCAGTCGCGTTGGCCCTCGAAGCTGCCGCGTACGCCGGGCCCCGCACCGTGCAGCCAGACACCGAGCCCTGCGGCCTCGGCGACGACGGCGACCAGGCAGCCGAGAACGCCGGTCGGTTCAGCGTGGTGTTTCATGCTTCTGCGGACGCCTCCGCGGGCGGCCCGGGTTCCCGGACTCCTCGTTCCTTCGGCCGAGGACGCGCCCGTACGACTGGCCGTTGGGCCGAGGTGGCGGGGGCGGTGCCGGGCGGACGCTCGGGGAGTGGGTCGGTAGGGGCCGGCCGCGTAGGGATCGAGGAGCACCGTATGAAGCGCATCATTGTCGCCGGAGTCGTCGCCGTCCTGCTCGCCGGGGGTGTCGTACTGGCGTGGAACGTGCTCGACAACACCTCGGTGGCGACCGCGCGAGGGACCGAGCGAATGGTGCCGCGCGCCGAGGTCGAGCAGAAGGCGAAGGAGAACTTCGCGCGTCCGTTCATCGAGGAGGCACCGAAGTCGGTGAGCTGCCCCCGTGGGCTGCGCGCGGAAGAGTTCGACACGGTCAAGTGCAAGGCGGAGTTCGAGGACGGCACCAAGTCGATGCTGATCTCCACGACCGAGGTGAAGGGCGACCGCGTGGTCTTCGACTACGGCGTCCTCGAAGGCGAGTCCGCGGACGACAGGTAACCGGAAGGGGAGCGGCGTGGCCGTGCGGTTCAGCCGCCGACCACGCCGCACCGCCATGCCCAGGCGGCGATCTCGACGCGGTTCCGCAGGTCCAACCTTCCCTGGATACTGGCGAGATGGGACTTGACGGTGGAGAGCGACACGTACAGCTCGTCGCAGATCTCCTGGTTGGTGCGGCCGACGGCGACGAGACGCGCCACGTCCAACTCCCGCTGCGTCAGCGGCCCCGACGGGTCGTCGACGGGCGCCGGCTGCTGCTCGCCGATCCGCTCCAGGAGACGCACGGTGACGGCGGGTGAGACGAGCGCGTCGCCCCGCGCCGCCGCGCGGACGGCCTCCACCAGCAGCCCCGGGCCCGCGTCCTTGAGGAGGAAGCCGCAGGCGCCGCCGTTGAGCGCGCCGTAGACGTAGTCGTCCTGGTCGAAGGTGGTCACGACGACGATCCGCAGCGGATCGACCGCCGTGGGCCCCGCCAGCTTCCTCGTCACCTCCAGGCCGTCGAGCTTCGGCATGCGGATGTCGACGAGGCAGACGTCGGGACGCAGCCGCCGCGCCTGCTCCACGCACTCGGCGCCGTCGGCCGCCTCGGCGACGACCTCGATGTCGGGCTGCGCCTGGAGGATGAGGCGGAAGCCGGTGCGCACCATCTCCTGGTCGTCGGCTATCAGGATGCGGAGAGGGCGCGCGCCGGTACCGGTCATGCGGGCGATCCTTCCACAGCGCGGAGGACGGGGAACTCGGCCGCCAGCGTCCACCCGTCGTCGGGCGCCCGGCCCGCGCTGAGCGTCCCGCCGACCGCCTCGGCGCGCTCGGACAGCCCGACGAGGCCGAGCCCGCCGCGCCCGCCCAGCGGCTCGGCGTCGGGCGCGTGCCCGGTCGGCGGCGCGTTGTGCACCTCGACGCGGAGGCGCGGCGGGTCGGCCTCCGGGTCTGCGAGGTCGATGTGCACGGCGACGGAGGGCGAACCCGGCGCGTGGCGGCGGACGTTGGTGAGCGCCTCGCGGACCACGTTCCGTACCGAGGTCTCCACCTCCGGATCGGCGCGCACCTGCCGCGCCGCGGCCTCGACGTGGAGGGTGGCCGGTACGTCGCGCTCGGAGAACGCCGCGACGAGCTCTGCGACCTCGGTGAAGAGCTCCCCCGGGCGCACCGCCCCCGCGTCGTCCTCGCGGAGCACCCGGACGAGCTTGCGCATCGACTCCAGCGTTTCGGAACCGGCCTGCTCGATGCCGCTGAGCAGCGGGTCGATCTGCTCCGGCGCGGTCTCCCGGATCGTACGGGCCGCCTGTGCCTGGACGACGATGCCGGTGACGTGGTGGGCGACGAAGTCGTGGAGCTCGCGGGCGAGCGCGAGGCGCTCGCTCTGCCGCACGTCGGCGACGGCTCGCCTCCGCCGGGCGTCGAGGCCGCGCAGGTAGCAGCCGAGCCCGATGGCGCCGCCCGCGAGGAAGGTGAGCCCGAACGAGTAGGCGAGGATGTCGCTCTGCTCCAACCGGAAGGGCCCGAGGATCACGGCCGCCGCGAGCGCCGCGCAGAGCGCCGCCGCCCGCAGCGGGGGCTCCTCCCGCGCGGTGCGCGCCAGCAGGAAGAGCAGGCACAGCGTCTCCAACAGCCCCCAGCCCGCGACCAATTCGCGGAGATGGACGAAGAACAGCACCGTCGTCGCCAAGGAGACGACCGCTGCGGGCAGCGCTCGCCGTACGAGCGTCGCCCGGTCCTCGGGGAGGAGCACGGCGAGAGCGGCGACCACGCCCGGCGCCAGCCTCCACCAGCTGACGGGGCCGTTGCTCTGCGACGTCGCCGCGGAGTTCAACACGTCGACGACCCACAGCAGCGCCATGACGGTCAAGAGGGCGGAGTCGGCCGTCCGCCGCGGGAGCCGGGGGTTCTTCGTCGAGGACTCGTCTTTCTCTGACACAGGTGCAGCGTACGGAAGGACCGTCGGCGCGGGCTCGGCCGAAAGGACGAGCGGGAGCGGCCGAACCGGCCGGGCGGCCGAGGCGGCACCCGGCGCCCGTTGAGGACGGTGGAGCGCATGGATCACGCTACCGACCTCCCGGTGCTGCGCGGCACCGGCCTCACCAAGTCCTACGGCGCCACCCGCGCCCTCGACGGCGTCGACCTCGCGGTACGGGCCGGCGAATCGCTCGCCGTCACGGGGCCTTCGGGCTCCGGCAAGTCGACGCTGCTGCACTGCCTCGCCGGCGTCGAACGCCCCGACGCGGGCGAGGTTCTGCTGCAGGAAGAGCGCATCGATCAGCTCCGCGAGCCGAAGCGGAGCGAGGTGCGGCGCAGGCGCTTCGGCTTCGTCTTCCAGTTCGGGCAGCTGCTGCCCGAACTCCCCGCCGTGGAGAACGTGGCGCTGCCGCTCATGCTCGACGGCGCCTCGCGCGGGACGGCCGAGACACGGGCGCGGGCCTGGTTCGCGCCGCTCGGCCTCCAGGGCAAGGAGGCGAGCAGGCCGGGTGAGCTCTCCGGCGGGCAAGCCCAACGCGTCGCGCTGGCAAGGGCTTTGGTGGCGGGCGCCGACGTCGTCTTCGCCGACGAGCCCACGGGCGCGCTCGACCGGGCCACCGGCCAGGACGTGATCCGGATGCTCACCGAGGTCGCGAGCAGGCAGCGGGCCGCGCTCGTCGTCGTCACCCACGACGACGCCGTGGCCCGGTGGTGCGACCGCACGGTGCAGGTGCAGGACGGCCGCCTGCTCTCCGCCGCGCGGCCTGCGGGAGGCGCACGGTGAGGGCGCTCGACCGCACCACCTGCACGCTCACCTGGCGCCTGCTGCGCGGCGGCGGGCGGAACGGGCGCCTCGCCACGCTGCTCTCCGTCGTCGCGGCCGCCGTCTGCACCATGCTGCTGCTCCTGTGCGTCGCCGCCAACCTCGGCTTCGCCGAGCGCGCGGCCGGCTCCGACTGGCGCAACCCCGTGCAGGCCGACGCGTCGGAGGCCGTCGCCGTCCAGGCCGTCGGCACGGCCTTCGCCGACGGGCAGCCCGTGACCGTCGTCGACGTCGCGGCGCTGCCCGGCGGGGGCGAGGCGCCCGCGCCCCCCGGCATGCCGCGCTTCCCCGAGCCCGGCGAGGTGTGGACCTCGCCCGCGCTCGGCACGCTCCACGGGAGAGACACCGCGGGCACGCTCGGCCCCGAGGCGCTGACGCGGCCGGGCGAGAAGGTCGCCGTCGTGGGGCACCGGGCCGGCGCTCCGGAGGTCACGACGGAGCGCGGCACCGACCCGCGGCGCTCGGGCGACCTCGTCACGCCCACGCCCGTCGCCGACTTCACGGGCGAGCGGGTCGCGGACGGCTTCGCCGTGCAGTACCAGGACCTGGCGAAGATCTGCACCGTGCTGGTCGCGATGCCGCTGGTGCTGCTCGGCGCCTCCTCGGCGCGGCTGTCGGTCTCCCGCCGCGACTCGCGGCTGGCCACGCTGCGCCTGCTCGGCGCCGAGCCCTCGCGTATCACGGGGATGACCGCCGTCGAGGCGCTGCTGACGGCGGCTGCGGGCGCCGTCGCCGGCACGCTGGGGTACCTGGCGATGCTGCCGCTCGCCGCCGAGGTGCCCGTGGGCGGCGGCAGTTGGTACGTGGCCGACCTGTGGGTCGGTGTGCCCGTGCTCGCCGCGGTCCTCGCCGGTGTCGTGCTGACGGCCACGGCGAGCGCGGTGGTCGGGCTGCGGCAGGTGGTCGTCGGGCCGCTCGGGGTGGTGCGCCGCTCGCGTCCGCCGCGGATGAGCCTGGTGCGGGCCCTCGTCTTCGTCGGCGTGCTCGTCGGCTACTGGCAGTTCACCCGGAGCGGGCGGACCGAGGTCGGCGTGATCGTGTACCTCTTCGGTGCGGTCTTTCTCGCGCTCTCCGTCGTGGGGCCGTGGGTGGTCGGCATGCTGGGGGCGCTCGTCGCACGATCTGCGCGCCGGGCGCCCGGGCTGCTGGCGGGGCGGCGCCTCCTCGACGACCCCAAGTCGGCCTGGCGCGGCGTCTCGGGGCTGACCCTCGCCGCGTTCGCCGCCGGAGTGTTCGCGCTCTTCAGCTTCTCGGGGGCCCCGCCCTGGGGCGCTCCCGACCGGCTCGCGCTCGCCGTGCCGAAGGGCCAGGCTGCCGCGGTGGAGCAGGAGTTCGAGGACCGGCTGGAGCGCGCAGGCGTCGAGGCGAGGATCGCCACCGACGACGACTGGGTTGCCACCGGCACGGGGGAGCGGGACGAGCAGCAGGTCACCGCGACCGTCGCCGACCGGGCGCAGCTCGACGCGGCGCGCGAGGCGCTCGTCGGCGTCGTCCCCGGGCAGTATCCGATCACCGGCACCGAGACCGCCTGGCAGAGGCAGCAGTTCCAGACGGACTCCCGGCTCGCGATGTTCGCCGTGCTCGGCGCGAGCTTCGCCATCGCCGCCACCTCGGCAGGCGTCACGGCCGCCTCGACCGTCCTCGACAGGCGCCGCACCTACGGCCTCCTGCACCTCGCGGGCACACCGCTGCGCGTCCTCGACGCCGCGAGGCGGACGGAGACGGCGCTGCCCGCGCTCGTCCTCACCGGGGCCGCCCTCGTCACCGGATTCTTCTGCGCGGCGCCGCTCACCTTCGCAGGGGGCGAGCCCGAGTTCGACACGGGCAGCATCGCCATCCTCACCGGCTGCTTCGTGCTCGGCTTCGCCGGGCTCCTCGGCGCGAGCGCGGCGAGCAGGCCGCTGCTGCGCTCCGTCGTCGCGGAGTCGGGGCCGCGTCCCGACTAGGCGTGGCTCACGTCGCGTTCCCCTGCTCCGCATCCGACTCGTCCGGAAGCGGAGTGGGGGAGCGGTGCAGCGCTGCGGCGAGGGCGGTGGAGTCGGCGTGTGCGGCGGGCAGTGGGCCAGGCGGTGGTGCGGGCGGCTGGGGGATCGTTAGGAGGTGAGTTCGACGTTGGTCCTGAGCTTCGGGATTCGAGCTCCGAGTCCCGAGTCCCGAGCCCCGAGCCCCGAGCTCCGAGCCCCGAGCTCCGAGCCCCGAGCTCCGAG
>NZ_AJTQ01000080.1 GCF_000262345.1 Streptomyces xiaopingdaonensis
GGCTCCGAGCCCCGACCCCCAAGTCACCCCAGCGACAACATCTCCGAAACCCGCTCCCACCCCCTCCGCGGAAGGTGTCCGGGCCCGCTGCCGTCGAAGACCTGGAGGGCGAGGTGATCGGCGCCGGCGTCGAAGAAGGCGTGGATGCGGGCGCTGATGTCCTGCTCGCTTCCCCACGCGAAGAGGGCGTCGATGAGGCGGTCGCTTCCGCCGTTGGACATGTCGTCCTCGGTGAACCCGCCCCGCAGCCAGCTCTTCCGGTAGTTGGTGAGCCCCAGGTAGAAGGAGACCGCTTCGCGGGCCAGCGTGCGGGCGCGTTCCGGATCGCTCTCCAGTACGACTCCGAGCTCCGGGCTGAGAACGGGCCCGTCGCCCAGCGCTTCCCGCGCATGGGCCACCTGTTCGGTCGTGACCAGGTACGGCATCGCTCCGGCCGAGCGATCCCGGGCGAGACGCAGCATCCGGGGGCCGAGTGCCGCAAGCGTGCGCCGCAGGGGAGGAACGGAAGTGGGACAGCCGTCCAGGATGTCGAGGTACTCCACCATCGCGCTGTACGGCCGGCGGTAGTCGGCGGCGGCCTGCGGATGGCTGACGCCGAGTCCGAGCTGGAACCGCCCCGGGTAGACGGACTCCAGCGCGTCGAGGCGGAACGCCGTCTCCTGCGCCGGCAGCCGCCAGATCGACTGGATCGCCGTGCCGATGACCATGTGCTGTGTGGCTCCGAGCAGCGGCATCGCGTTGTCGATGGTGCTGTTACCGACCCACAGGGTCCCGTAGCCCATTCCCTCGATTTCGGCGGCGACGTCCGCCTGCTCGCGGGTGTCCTGCGCATGCAGAGGGCAGAAGATGCCGTACCTGCCGAAATCGGGCACCAGGTTGGATGCGATGCCTTCGCTGGTCAAGGGGGCTCCCTTCGGACGGGCGGAGTGGCGCACGGCGCCCGGGGTCGTCGGTGAGCAGCATCCTCGCACCGGCGCTACCGCGACCGGGCGAGCCGCCGCCGTGTGTCAGGCGGGTGCGGAGGGTGCGCGCGCACCATCTTCGTCGGAGCTGAAAGCAGTCGTGATCGGGACAGGCGTCGGCCAACCGTGCTGAGGGCCAAGTGCGTGGTAGGGCCGAGGCGTTCTCCGAGCCTGCTGCCGAGGAAGCGCCGGTTCGTCGACGACACCTTCGCGATTGCACACGCAGGATCGAGAGGTGCGGGACACGGCAGACTCGTCCGCGCGGCATCCCCGACCGTTCAGCAACCGGCAACCCGCTGCGACCGCTGCCGGCAAGTGCCGCCCGTCCGACTCCAGTTGCCGGTCACCCCCCTTCCCCGTCGTCCAAGTGCGCGGTGCACCCGAACTCCACGAGGCTGATCCACCGGCCCAGACGGCGCCAGCGCGAGACCGAAGCGTTGGGAACCGGCAGGTCGAGCCGGGGAGGCGCGCCGAGCCCGGCGAGGATCTGGCGGAGCGTCTGGACGACGGAGTCGTGGGTGACGACGAGGAGTTGCCGGTCCGCGGGCACCGAGGCGGCGAGGTCGACGAGGAAGGCGCGCACTCGTACCGCCACGTCCGCGATCGACTCGCCACCGGGCGGACGGTAGAACCACTCGCCCGACCGCCGTCGCCGCTCGGCCTCCTGCGGCGACGCGGCACGGACTTCCGCAGGCGTGAGCAGCTCGTGGACGCCCGTCTCCCGGTCGCGCAGCCGCTCGTCCACCACGACCGGCGGGACGGCGACGCCCGCCGTCTCCAGTTCGGCGGCGATCGACTCCCACGTCTGCCGCGCCCGCACGTACGGCGAGGCAGCCACGATCCACGGCCGCCGCCCGGGGCCTCCGGTCTCGGCCAACCGCCGCCCCAGGCGGGCCGATTGGCGCACACCGGCGGCCGAGAGCGGCACCTCCGCATCGGTCTCCTCGTGGCCCGGAGCGTCTGCGTGCGACCGCGCTGTCGCGGCGAACCGGGCGTTCGCAGTGGACTCGCCGTGCCGGACGGCGACGACCTCGTCGAGTCCGGCGTTCCAGGCGAGTACGGCCGGGCGTGCGCCGTACTCGGCGTCCCCGTCGACCCGTGGTCGGCGTTGTGGCGGGTAGGGCTCGTGGTCGGCTGCCATGATTGCTCCGTCGGGCCGCGTCCGGCGTGCGTGTGCAGTTGCGAATTTTCGGCCACCTTCGGAAGTCAACGGGCGCAGTGGCGGCCTTAGTTGGTCATCATGCGCCAATCGGGTCGGTCTCTTGCGGGTATCCGTCGGCGAGTCGTGTGTCCCGGCGGGTCGGCCGGTGAAGGGCTGGGCGAACTCTCCGTCGCGGGTAGCGGTTTCGGTGCAGTAAAACCTAAGCGCTTAGTGATTGACCCCTTAGAGAAGACGCGCTTAGTCTCGCCGCGACTTCGTTGCTCGCGGAAGGAACCCCATGGCAACCGTGGCCCGGAAAACCGAGCCGAGCTCAGTGGCGGCCCGGCTCGAACGACTCCCGCACTCCCGTTGGCACGTCAAGGTGCGCTTGCTGATCGGTGTCGTCACTTTCTTCGAGGCGTTCGACCAGCTCATGGCTGCTTCCGCTCTTCCCGTGCTCACCGAGGAATGGGGGCTCAGCGGTGGTCAGGCGACCTTCGCCATCACCTCGGGGTCGGTCGGCATGCTCGTGGGAGCTCTCGGCGCCGGGTGGCTCGGCGACCGGATGGGCCGGGTGCGAACGGTCGCGCTGGGGACCGCCGTCACGGCCGTCTTCAGTGTCGCCGTCGCGCTCTCCACCGACGTCGAGCTCTTCGCGCTCTTCCGCTTCGTCCAGGGCCTCGGCATCGGCGGTGTGGTGCCGGTGGCGGCGACGTACATCAACGAGATCGTCCGCTCGGACAGCCGGGGCAAGATGGTGCTTCTCTACGAGCTGATCTTCCCCGCCGGTCTCACGGCGGCCACGCTCGTCGCCGCCTGGGTGGTGCCGAACCTTGGTTGGCGCGCGTTGTTCGTGATCGGCGGGCTTCCGATCCTGATCGCTGTCGCGCTGCGTCGGCATGTGCCCGAATCTCCGCGGTGGCTCCTGGCGAAGGGCCGGGAGGCGGAGGCCGAGGAGATCATCGCGCGGATCGAGGACGAAGTCGTACGGACGACGAAAAAGCCGCTGGCGGACCCGGACGTGGAGGTCCCCGCCGAGCAGTCGGGCGGCCGACTGCGGGAGATCTTCACCGGCAGGTACCTCAAGCGCACGGTGGTCCTCTCGACCCTCTGGTTCGTCGCCTACTACGTCAACCACGGCATCGCCGTCTGGCTCCCCTCGCTCTACACCTCGCACTTCGGGTTCAGCCTCAGCACCGCCCTCTACCTCACCGTGCTGAGCAACCTCACGGGCCTCTTCGGCAGCTTCGTGATGGCGATGGTGATCGACCGTGTGGGGCGCCGCCCCGCCTTCACCTTCGCGCTGGGCGCGCTGACGGTGACCCTCGCGGCGCTGGCGATCGCCGGTGCGACGTCCGGTGCGCAGGTCGCCGTCTTCGCCTCCATCGCGACGCTCTTCGTCTTCTCCATGAACGCCGGCCTCTACCTCTACTCGCCGGAGCTCTACCCGACGCGGAACCGTGCGATGGGCGCCTCGTTCGGCGGGCTGTGGAACCGGCTCGGCGTCATCCTCGGCCCGATCGTCGTCGGCGCGATGATGAACTCCGGTGCGAGCCTGCGTCTCGTCTTCGTCCAGTTGGCCTGCGTCGCCGCCGTGGGCGCTCTGGTCGCCTTCTTCTCGCCCGAGACCAAGGGCAAGACGCTCGAGGAGCTCAACTCGTAGGCCCCGCCGTCCGGTTGCCGTCGCCGTCGGCCGTACGCAACTCGCGTGCGGCCGCGGCGCGTTCAGCGCCGCCGGGCCCACTGGCGTACGGCGTGTGCCGCTGCGATGATCGGTCGTGTATCCGCGGCGGCGGACGAGGAAGCCGGTGCAAGTCCGGCACGGTACCGCCACTGTGAGGGCGAGCGAACCCGTCCGCAGCCACGGCCCGTTGGGCCGGAAGGCCGGGGGAGCGAGGAACCCGAGTCAGGAGACTCACGCCGCCGCGCCTCCACCGACCGGGGCGGAGTTCCCCGAGAGAGGGCAGGTGCCGTGCGCGTCCCTTACCGAGAGCGCCCTTGCAGCCCCCGTACGCCGACCGGTGCGACGCGTCCGCCGGGTGGCTCGCGATGACCCACTACCTCGACCGACTCCGTTGTGCCGGCCCGCACTTCGACCTCGCGACCGGCGAACGCGACGACACCGGCGACTTCCTTTCCCTCGCGGAGGTCTACAGAGGTCGCGACGGTGCCCTGAAGCGGTACGCCTGCCACGTCGCGGAGGTCATCGGCACCGAGGAGCCGCGCGTCGCCGCGTCCACGCTCCACCTCGGCACGGTCGCCCGTCTGGCCTCGCTGGCGCTCGGCTCGGCCGCGCTCGGCGGAGCCGTGCCCGATCTGCGTCCCGAAGCTCTCCGCTGGCGCGCCCCCGGCGGCGTCGTACAGCTCTGGCTGCCGGAACTCCGCGAACTCCCCGCGGAGAGAGGCCTCTCCGAAAACGTCCGCCAGGTCTTCGCGGCACACCTCACCCAACTCGACGCCGCCGTCCACCGGTTGTGGAAACTCTCCCCGCAAGTCATGCGCGGGAACGCGGGCTCGGCGGTGGCGGGCGCCGTACGGGTCCTCGGTCGCGAGTACCCGGAAGCGGGCCGACGGGCCGCACGACTCGCCGCGACCCTGCTTCCTCGCGAACCCCTCGCGGGAGCAGGCGAGTTCGCCCTCAACGACGAGACGCTGGCCTTCGCGCGGAACAACTGCTGCCTCTACTACCGCGTCAGAGGCGCGGGTACCTGCGGGGACTGCGTCCTGCGCGAACGCCGGAGTACACGAGAGCCGGCGGCCTGAACCCGGCGTGCCCCGTCAGACCCGCGGCATCGCGATCCTGCCCTCGAGCACGGCCAGCAACTCGGCGAGGACACCCGCGAGTTCGTCCCGGCGGGGAAGCGGAAGGCCGGAGAGCAGCTCGGCCTCGTAGGCGAGTTGCTCCGGCATGAGCCGGTCGATCAGTGCCCGTCCCTCCTCGGAGAGGGAGACGTGCACGACGCGGCGATCTCTCGTACCCGTCCGCCGCTCCACGAGCCCGCGGTCCTGTAGCTGCTTCAGCCGCTTGGTGACGGCGGCGCCCGAGGCGAACGTCTGCCTGGCGATCTGCCCGGGGGTGAGCTCCCTGCCCTCGCGGCGGAGCGTGCCGAGGATGTCGAACTCGGCGCGCGCCAGGCCCTCGTCGGCGAGCGGGGCGTCGACGGCCTGCTGGAAGAGCGCCGCACAACGGTTGACCCGGCCGATCACCCCCATCGGGCCGGTGTCCAGGCGCGGATCGACCTCCTCCCACTGCCGCCTCGCGCGCGCCACGACGTCCTCGGCGGGATTCCCCGGCCGCGTCGCTGCCTCCGACGACGGGGCCGCCTCCCGTGCAGTGACCGCCTCGGCGCCTTTGCCGGACTCCTCCGCCACGTCTCTCTCCTCTCGGACAGGCTGCCCGATCATTCTCCCGCTGCTGTTGCGCTCTCCGTCGACCGGCCTGCGAGGGCCGTCCGGCGCCCGAGCGCTGCGAGGACCTGGTGTCCTTCGCGCTCGGCGGTGGCCACCGAATCCTCGGGCAGCCTGCGCTGCCACCACTCGCCGGACGCCGTGTCCACGGCCTCCCTGAGCTCGACGAGGGCCGCGAGCACATGGTCACGGTGACCGTCGAGGCGGCAGTCGTCCATGCCGTCCGCCATGGCCCGCAGTGCGGCGGTGCGCGCGTCGGCCACCTGCCCGACGGCCGCCCGTGTCCGGTGCGCCGCGCGGCGGTTGGTGATCAACATGCAGCACAGGAGACCGACGGCCGCGCCGACGACCGTGTCGATCACGCGGTCCCCGATGAGTTCGCCTGCCGGCAGCTCCTGCCCGAAGAGGCTGAGGAGCAGGGCCATCGGCGTCACGAAGGCGTTGCCGAGCCAGTAGTTCCGGGAGATGAAAGCCTCGGCACCCATCTGGCAGAGGAAGGCCAGGAGGATCGTCGCCAGCGGGCCCGTGTGGATCACGGGGATGAGCAGGGCGAAGACGAGCAGCCCGACGAAGTTGCCCAACGAGCGCTGGACGGCCCGCTTCCAGGAGAGCGTCGCGTTCGCCTGTATCACCGAGGCGACGGTGACCACGGCCCAGTACGGATGCCCCACACCGAGCGCCATCGACAACCACCCGGCGACAGTGCTGCCGAGCGCGATCCGTACGGCGATGGGCAGCAGCGGCGAGCCCGGCTCTTGTACACGTCGCCAGACGATGGCGGGCCCCCGCGTGCGCTGGCGCGTGGGGGCGTGACGTGGGGCAGCCGTGCGCTCTTCCCGGCCCTCGCGCTCCAGCTTGACGCCGATGAGCTCGCCGGTCTGCTCGGGGGTGAGGGCGGTGTGCGGCACTGGCTCGTTCTTGCGCAGCCTCCGTGCCCAGGCCAGATACGTCGTGGCTTCGTCCGCGTCCGCTTCGGGACTTTCCGCGGTGAACGCTGATTCGGCGCGGACGAGGAGGTGCTCCAGTCCGAGGCGGTCGGCCACCGCCGAGGTCGAGCCGTCGGGCGCGAGGGACAGGGTGTGCCACGCGGAGTCGATCGCGGCCGCAGCCGCGCGGCGCGCTCCGGGTGCCGCGTCGGGTGCCGCCTGCCGCAGGCGTGCCGCGGTTTCCAGTGCCCGGGCTGTGGCGATGCGTTCCGGGCCGCGGGGACGCACCAGCCCGGGGGCCATGCCGATGACCCAGGCGAGGGCGCCGCCCAGGAGCGTCAGGCCGACGTGTCCGGGGACCTGGTGGAGTTCCTGAGGGAGGAAGAAGGCGCTCGCGGAGACGAAGGTGAAGATGAGGTTGCCGGGTGGGCCGATCCGTACGGCGTCGCAGACCAGCTTCTGCACGGCGGCCAACGCCGAAGCGCCGACGACGAGAAGTGCCGTGGAGCTGAGGAACGAGGCGCTCAGCAGAGCGACGGCGAGTCCGGAGGCCATGCCGAGAACGACGACGGCGAGGGTGCGGGCACGGGCGGCGTAGGGCTGGGCGTGTGCGTACAGGGCGCACATCGAGCCGGCGGAGACATAGAGGACGAGGTCAAGCCGCCCCACTGTGAGCAGGACCAATTGTGGTACCACGAGGGACAGGGCTGCGCTGACGGCCGGCTTGTGCCAGGTGTCGCTCGCTGCTCCCAATCGGACGGTGCCTTGCCAGGGCATGGGTGGGATGGCCCTCAGAGGAGTGCCGGAGTGGAGGGTCTCCTTCGGGGTGGAGGGCGAAGTTGGGTCGTTCACGCGTGAAAGGTTAGCAGGTGTTTTATGAACGAATCGAGTTGGTGGTAGGCATGTCGGGGCTCGGGGCTCGGGGCTCGGGGCTCGGGGCTCGGGGCTCG
>NZ_AJTQ01000081.1 GCF_000262345.1 Streptomyces xiaopingdaonensis
CAGGCCCTGCGCGGGCCTGTGGCGTACGGGAGGGAAGCCCACAGTTCCGCGTAATGGCTGCCGTCTCAGCTCGTACCTGCACCGAACGGAAGGTTCGGTGATTCTGTGGGAGAGGTCCCGTTGCCTGGACTAACGGTCCATTCGCTTGAGCGCCTCGAGCTGCCCGAGAAACCAGTCGGTCGGAGGTAGCGCGGTGGCAGCCGCCGCCAGGCGCTGCGTATGCGACTTCTTCTCCGCCTCCGGAGCTTTCAGTGCATCGGCCAGAGCGCGAGCGGTGCCCTCTACGTCGAAGGGATTCACCATGTACGAGTCGTCTGCCAACTCGGCGGCGGCGCCGGACTCTCGGGAGAGTACGAGTGCGCAACCTTCGTCGGACACCACCGGCACTTCCTTGGCCACGAGGTTCATTCCATCCCGAATCGGGTTCACGAGAGCAACGTCAGCGATCCGGTAAGCAGCCAGTGAACGGGGAAAATCGTCCTGAACGTGGAGAATCACCGGGGTCCAATCGGGACGCCCGAAAGCTGAGTTGATCTCTTCGGCAACCCGTGCGACCTCATCCGTGTAGTCGCGGTAGATGGCGAGATCCTGACGGGACGGATAGGCGAATGCGAGGTGCACGACGCGTTCCCGCCACTCGGGACGGTCGGCGAGGAGCCGGCGGAACGCGTACAGACCCCGAACGATGTTCTTGGAGAGCTCGGTCCTGTCGACGCGCACGACGGTACGGCGTGCCACGCCCTGAGCTTCGCCGATCTGGGCGCGGAGTTGGCCGATCCGCTCGTCGACGTCAGATCGGTGCGCCCTTTCGTTGAGGAACTCGCCATCGGCTCCGAGCGCATGGACGCCGAGACGCGTGGTGCCTCCCTCGTGGTCCACCTGCAGTTCGTCGCCGTGCCTCGAGACCTTTGCGCCGAGCACGCGCGCGCAGCAGTCGGCAAACGCCTGTGCCCACCTAGATGTGAGGAAGCCCGCGCGGTCGGCACCGAGGATGCCGCGCAACAGACTTTCCGCCTCAGCGTCCGGGAGCATCGCGAAGTAGTCCGGTGGGGCCCACGGAGTGTGCGAGAAGTGACCGATGCGCAGGTCCGGACGGGCTTCTCGAAGAAGCGCGGGGACGAGAGACAGGTGGTAATCCTGTACGAGCACGACGGCGTTCTGTGCCGCCTCCGCTGCAAGGGCGTCGGCGAAAGTCTTGTTGTAGATCTCGTAGGCCTCCCATTCCTGGGAGAACTGCGAGTCGAACGCCGGCTCAAGAGGAGTCTGGTACAGCATGTGGTGGACGAACCAGAGCACGGAATTCGCGATGCCATTGTATGCGCCGGCAAAGACATCAGTCGGAATTTGGAGCATGCGCACGGCCTGCCCTGCGGTGTCCGTCGTATCCAAACGCCCATTGGAGCGCCGCGCGGCTTCGCGGTCCCCCTCGCTGAGGGCGGCGCACACCCAGATCGCGTCTGCGTCCGACCCGATGGCTGAAAGGCCCGAGACCAACCCGCCGCCGCCCCGTTTCACGGTGAGTGCGCGGCTCTCAGGGGAGCTGTCTCCGGACGTCCGACCAGTACCCGGGGCTGAGTCGTCGAACGAGTAACTCACAGGGCCTCTGTTCGACGCGACCAAGACCCGGGCTTGCCCCTCGGCGGCTGCAGCGACCATGAGCGGAGCTTAGCCTCACCACCTACCGCCCAAACGTACGAGACACGGGAGTGTGCCGTGTCCTCTCACACGGAGAGCCGTTTCCCTCGGGGCTCGGGGCTCGGGGCTCGGGGCTCGGGGCTCGGGGCTCG
>NZ_AJTQ01000082.1 GCF_000262345.1 Streptomyces xiaopingdaonensis
ATGAAGGTGCCCCAGCCCCGACCTCACTCCTCCCACCGCTCCCCACCCCTGTACTCAGGATGATCGACCACCGCAGCCCGCGAACGCGCATCAACCACATGCCCCCGTGCCATGAACCCCCCGCCCGTCGCCCGTTCAAACTGGACGAGCTCAATGCCCCCTTCGCTCCCTGCCCCTTCCCTCCGCTCGGACCGCCCCAGACGCTGTCCGACCGTCTCGTATATCGCCGTGGCCATCCGCCCGAGCGCCTGCGCGTCCTGATGCCGGTGATACCGCACCCCCACGTCCGACTGGGCCAGCGCATCAAGGCCGGCGACTCGCAGTGCGTCGATCAGCAACCCGATCTCGACGCCGTAACCGACGGGGAAGGGCAGCCGCTCAAGGAGGCCACGTCGAGCGGCGTACTCGCCACCCAGCGGCTGCACGAACCCCGAAAGCAGCGGGACGTGCAGGTTGAGCAGTGGACGTGCGACGAGCTCAGTCGCCCGGCCACCTCCCATCGCGGCGGCAACGCCGTGTTCTCCCGGGACGTCCCCGAGTGGCCGGTCGTACATAGCCTTGACGAGTTGCAATTCACGATCGACGAGCAGAGGCCCCACGATCCCGGAGACGAAATCGGACGAAAATGATCGAAGGTCGGCGTCGACGAAGCAGATGACGTCACCACGCGTCGCCGCCAGCGAGCGCCAGAGCACTTCGCCCTTCCCCGGGAGAACCGGCGTTCCGGGGAGCACTTCTTCCCGCCTGACGACCTTGGCCCCAGCTCCGGCGGCCACCTCCGCAGTGCGGTCCGTAGAGCCCGAGTCCATCACCACCAGTTCGTCGACGAGCGGAAGCTCGGGGCGCATCAGCTGTTCCCGGATGACGGTGACGATGCCGCCGACGGTTTCTTCCTCGTCGAGCGCCGGGAGCACGACGCTGACGGTGGTTCCCTCTGTACCGCCGCCGAGTGTCGGCGAGCGCTTCGCGGCCACGAGGCCCTCGATCGGATAGTCGGCAGCACGGAAGGAGCGCCGTGACAGCCAGCGGCTCACTTCGTCCAGCACCTGCACTCCTTCACTCCATGCCGCGCCCACCTCTGAGCGAAGTACGGGAACTTCGGCGACGTTCTGCGGCCGCCCTGGACCGGGGACGCATGCAACCGACCGGCTCGGTACAACTGCCAGGCCGAGGCTTGACGTCTGTGATCGATCTCGCGCATCGGACGGCTATCTCGATCACCGGGGGCTTCAGCTACAGTCTTGAACAGCGCATCCGGCCGGTGCAGGGCGGGGTGCGTTGACAAACGCCCGGTCCTCCCAAGGCCGGTGCCACAGAGCAGCTCATCCAGAGGGGCAGAGGGAACGGCCCGTTGAAGCCCCGGCAACCCTCCCGGCGTTGCGTTTTTCAGGAAACGCGCAGATCGCAGAGTTCATTCCTTGCGAGGCCGCCGTGGAGATGGTGCCAATTCCGGCCTGGGGCGAGATACGTCCCGGGGAAGATGAGGAGAAAGGGCCTCGCCTCCATGGCTGTGCAGACGGATTCCGCAACGACCAGCACTACGAACGGTTCCTCCGGACCGGATCTCGGCCCCGCCGCCGCGCTCTCCTGTCGTGAGTGCGGAGAGCGCTTCCCTCTCGGTCCGGTCTTCGCGTGCGAGGTCTGTTTCGGTCCGCTTGAGATCGCCTACGAGCACCCGAAGGGTGACGCTCAGGCTCTGCGCGAGCAGATCGAGTCAGGGCCGAACAGCATCTGGCGGTACGCGCCGCTGCTCCCCGTACCTGCCGATGTCGCCGACAAACCGAGCACCAACCCCGGCTTCACGAAGCTGGTCCGTGCCGAGCGCCTCGGCCGAGAGCTGGGCGTCACCGGTGAACTCCACATCAAGGACGACTCGGGCAACCCGACCCACTCGTTCAAGGACCGCGTGGTCGCCATCGCGGTCGAAGCGGCCCGGTCCTTCGGGTTCACCACTCTCTCCTGCTCCTCCACTGGCAATCTTGCGGGAGCTGTCGGTGCCGCCGCCGCGAGGGCCGGCCTTCGCTCCTGTGTCTTCATTCCGCACGACCTCGAACAGGGCAAGGTCGTCATGGCGGCCGTCTATGGCGGTGAACTGGTCGGCATTGAAGGGACCTACGACGACGTCAACCGATTCTGCTCGGAGTTGATCGGAGACCCGGCAGGTGAGGGGTGGGGGTTCGTCAACGTCAACCTGAGGCCGTACTACGCCGAGGGCTCCAAGACGCTCGCTTACGAGATCTGTGAGCAGCTGGGGTGGAGGCTCCCCGACCAGCTGGTCGTTCCCATCGCTTCCGGCTCACAACTGACCAAAATCGACAAGGGGTTGAAGGAGCTGATCAGCCTCGGCCTCGTCGAGGACCGCCCCTACAAAATTTTCGGTGCTCAGGCGGAGGGCTGCTCTCCGGTCAGCCGAGCCTTCAAGGACGGCCACGACGTGGTGCGTCCCGTGAAGCCCGACACGATCGCGAAGTCGCTCGCGATCGGTAACCCCGCCGACGGCCCGTACGTCCTCGACATCGCGCGCCGCACAGGCGGCGTCGTCGAAGACGTCGACGACCAACGGATCGTCGATGCCATCAAGTTGCTCGCGCGGACGGAAGGCATTTTCGCCGAGACCGCCGGCGGCGTCACGGTCGGGGTGACCCGCAAGCTGATCGAGGACGGTCGTCTGGACCCCTCCTTGACGACCGTCGTGCTGAACACCGGTGACGGCCTCAAGACCTTGGACGCGGTCGCGCCTACCACCGGGCCGACCGCCGTCATCAAGCCGAACCTCGAATCGTTCCACGCGGCCGGGCTGGTCTGATCCCGACCGCGTGAAGTGACCACATCTGAATCGCCCCTGCGCAACGGAAGGCAACCCATGAGCGTCAAGGTCCGCATCCCGACCATTCTCCGCACCTACACCGGCGGCCAGTCCGAGGTGTCAGCCGAAGGGGCTACCCTCTCGGAGGTCCTCAGCGACCTGGACAAGAACCACACCGGCATCGGCGCACGCGTGCTCGACGACGAGGGCAAGCTCCGTCGCTTCGTGAACGTCTATGTCAACGACGACGACGTGCGGTTCGAGCAGGGACTGGAGACGCCGACTCCGGACGGCGCAGGCGTCTCGATCATCCCGGCGGTCGCAGGCGGCTGCTGACAACACGGGCCGCACATCGCCGAATCGCCCGCCCCGGCTCTTCGAACCGGGGCGGGCGATTCGATGTTTGAGGAGGCGGTAGAGTGGTCACGTACCCCGCTTTTGAGCGCTTCGCACCCGAAGGAAGCGCCGTCCTTACGCGCGGATTCAGCGGTGCGTTTTGTCGGAGTCATACCGATTCGAGTAGGGCAACTTGCTCCGGTTAACCATGAGTTGAGCGCAGGTGCCCCTTTTGTCGGCTCCTCATTTCTCGTCTGATTGACCTGTTGCACAGGGCGTCCGGACAGATACATTCAGCGTCGGTCGACGCGTTCCGGCGC
The DNA here is from genome assembly GCF_000262345.1 of Streptomyces xiaopingdaonensis. Classification (GTDB taxonomy): domain Bacteria; phylum Actinomycetota; class Actinomycetes; order Streptomycetales; family Streptomycetaceae; genus Streptomyces; species Streptomyces xiaopingdaonensis. The sequence goes on from NZ_AJTQ01000082.1 coordinate 3,463, forward strand.
ACGCTTCGGGTCCCGCATGTCGGGGTTCCTGAGGTGAGTTCTGACCCGGGTTCGCGAAGTGCGGGCCCGTGCAAGGGCCAGTAATAGGGGAGTTAGGAATGGCTCAGGGCACCGTCAAGTGGTTCAACGCGGAGAAGGGATACGGCTTCATCGCGGTCGACGGTGGTGCGGACGTGTTCGTCCACTACAGCGCGATCCAGATGGACGGTTACCGCACCCTGGATGAAGGGCAGCGGGTCGAGTTCGAGATCTCTCAGGGTCAGAAGGGGCCGCAGGCGGACATGGTCCGTGTGACCGGCTGAGCACCGAGCACGCCGACCACACTGCGCAGACTTCAAGAGGGGCTGCACCCACGGGTGCGGCCCCTCGCGCGTGCTCGGACGCGTCGCGGGTAGTCCCCAGGGCCGGGCGTACGGAAGCTGTTGGGCCGCTTGCACTCATAGGGGGCGAGTGCTAATTATGGGCGTTAGCACTCTCGCGATGAGAGTGACAGCCCGCTCTTCCGAGCGGGGGCAGCACAAGAAGGACCGGGTCGGTGAGGTCCGGGTCCTGGCGGAGCAAGGAGCCGTCAGGTCGCAGGCCGTCCGTCGCGGGCGCCAGCGCGGTCCGGAGAAATCCAACCCTTCCCTTGCCATGCATGGGGAACCCAGGGAGGACCACACCACATGGCCAAGATCATCGCGTTCGACGAGGAGGCGCGGCGCGGCCTTGAGCGCGGTATGAACCAGCTCGCCGACGCCGTCAAGGTCACCCTCGGGCCCAAGGGCCGCAACGTCGTTCTGGAGAAGAAGTGGGGCGCCCCCACCATCACCAACGACGGCGTCTCGATCGCCAAGGAGATCGAGCTGGAGGACTCCTACGAGAAGATCGGCGCTGAGCTGGTCAAGGAGGTCGCCAAGAAGACCGACGATGTCGCGGGTGACGGCACCACCACCGCGACCGTCCTGGCCCAGGCGCTCGTCAAGGAGGGCCTGCGGAACGTCGCGGCCGGCGCCAACCCGATGGCTCTGAAGCGCGGCATCGAGAAGGCCACCGAGTCGGTCTCCGCCGCTCTGCTGGAGCAGGCCAAGGACGTGGAGACGAAGGAGCAGATCGCCTCCACCGCCTCCATCTCCGCCGCTGACACTCAGATCGGTGAGCTCATCGCCGAGGCGATGGACAAGGTCGGCAAGGAAGGCGTCATCACCGTCGAGGAGTCGCAGACCTTCGGGCTCGAGCTGGAGCTCACCGAGGGCATGCGCTTCGACAAGGGCTACATCTCCGCGTACTTTGCCACCGACATGGAGCGCATGGAGGCGGAGCTCGAGGACCCGTACATCCTCATCGTCAACTCCAAGATCAGCAACGTGAAGGATCTCCTTCCGCTGCTTGAGAAGGTCATGCAGTCGGGCAAGCCGCTGCTGATCATTTCGGAGGACGTCGAGGGCGAGGCGCTGTCGACGCTGGTCGTCAACAAGATCCGCGGTACCTTCAAGTCCGTCGCGGTGAAGGCCCCCGGCTTCGGTGACCGTCGCAAGGCCATGCTCGGTGACATCGCCATTCTCACGGGTGGTCAGGTCATCTCCGAGGAGGTCGGCCTCAAGCTGGAGAACGCCGGCCTGGAGCTGCTCGGCCGTGCCCGCAAGGTCGTCATCACCAAGGACGAGACCACCATCGTCGACGGTGCGGGCGAGAGCGACCAGGTCGCAGGCCGCGTCGCGCAGATCCGTGCCGAGATCGACAACTCGGACTCGGACTACGACCGCGAGAAGCTCCAGGAGCGTCTGGCGAAGCTGGCCGGCGGCGTCGCCGTCATCAAGGCGGGTGCCGCGACCGAGGTGGAGCTCAAGGAGCGCAAGCACCGCATCGAGGACGCGGTGCGCAACGCCAAGGCGGCTGTCGAGGAGGGCATCGTCGCCGGTGGTGGCGTGGCTCTGCTGCAGGCGACGTCGGCTTTCGAGAAGCTGGACCTCGAAGGTGACGAGGCCACCGGTGCGCAGGCTGTGAAGCTCGCGCTGGAGGCTCCGCTCAAGCAGATCGCGGTCAACGCCGGTCTCGAGGGCGGTGTCATCGTCGAGAAGGTCCGTAACCAGAAGGTGGGCCACGGGCTGAACGCCGCCACGGGTGAGTACGTGGACATGGTCTCCGAGGGCATCATCGACCCGGCGAAGGTCACGCGTTCCGCGCTGCAGAACGCTGCCTCCATCGCGGCGCTCTTCCTCACCACCGAGGCTGTCATCGCCGACAAGCCGGAGAAGGCTGCTGCTGGTGCGGACGCCGCTGCTGCCGGTGGTATGGGCGGCATGGACTTCTGATCCGACGTTCGTCGGACGGTCCGGAAGGGCCGGTGTTGGGAGTCGACACGAGGGCGGGTACCCGAAACGGGTGCCCGCCCTCGGGCGTTGGTGTCGGGGCTCGGGGCTCGGGGCTCGGGGCTCGGGGCTCGGGGCTC
>NZ_AJTQ01000083.1 GCF_000262345.1 Streptomyces xiaopingdaonensis
CCAAGTGGAGTTGCCGAACGTGGCTTGGTGGAACGCGCCAGGCCCGGGGGCTCTCCGGACGAACGTCCGTCTGTCTGTCCAGAAGAGTAGGGGCCGAGTGTGGCCTCATGAGCGACTGGCCGGTCCTTCTTCGTTGAAGTCCACCAAAATAGGCGTCAGTTGGCGGGGAAGAACCAATCACGAAGCCTGCAAAAGGCTTTGCCCAAGAGGGTTCGTGCCGAGCGGTCACGTTGCTCCGGGCATCCCTTCGCTTCGAATGGCTTCCGAGCGCTTTGCAGGCGGTGGGAGCTGCCGGCACGGTGCGCTCTATTCGATCCCGCGCGGCTGTTGGACGGCTGTTCGGGCCGATGTCCAGCGGGCCGAGTAGGCGGACCAGAGCTGTGCCTGGCCGCTCGTCGCCCAGGGTGGGTAATTCGCCCGGCGCGTCGAACACATTGTCCCGGAAGGGGGAGTTCCAACTGCTCTCCGACCGTTGGCGGGACACCACTTCCGTGCTTTGCCCGCGAGGGACTGGGCGGCCTCTCCTGGCGTCCGTCTGTAATTCTCCGGCTGTCCAAAATCTCGAACCCCACCTTCCGACAGGGGCGAACGAGCCGCACGTCAGGTTCAGTTCTGGACGGACGTGCGGTTGGAGCTGTTGAGCAGTCGTTTTGCCGTCGCTCGTTGTTCAGCGGCAACAGGCCGTTCTTGATGCGGAACGACTCCCACCACGTTTGGTCGCGCGGACTCCGTGAGAAGAAGGTCCTTGTGACCCAGCGCAGGCCGTTTGTGATGCTCGGCTTTGCTGCTTCGAGGTACCGGCGGAGGTGCCCGGCGCGCGACAGTTCACGCAGTGTCTTGCGGCATGCAGCCTGCCCCAGCGTCGGCAGTGTCTTTGCCAGGGTCTTGTACCCCATTGCGGCGCCGACTGGGAGTGCGTCGATGAACGCCGCCAGACATGCTTCTCTCTCGGGAAGATGCTTGAAATCGCTGACGCTGCGCGGTTGTTGACCGGGAGCATTACGTTTTCCGTATCCCTGAGGGGCCATGGGGTGACCATGAATACACTCATGGTCCGGGAAGGGCGTGCCGAACTGCGTCACCGCTGTTCCTCCTCCGTGACTGTGGTCGTGCGGCTGCCGTCACGTCACCACGACCGTGAAGGACCCGTATGAAGTTCGCCAGCTAACCCGAAGTCCCACGTTGTGACAAGGCAGGTGCCTCGCACCGGTCGGAGTTTTTACCGAGCCGACGTCGGTGGTGGTGATGCCGGCACTTCCGTTCTGATCCAGGGGAATCGCCTGGCCAGAGGCGTTAGTTCGATTTCCATCGTCTTCAAGCCGTGGCTCACCGGTTGTTGTTCACATGCCGGTTGACTCGGAGTAGGGCTGAAACAGTGAAGCCCATCGAGTGGCTGCGATCAGGATCAGGGTGAGAGGAGCTGCCATCCACCACCTGCTCATGACCTGGCGTGCGAGTGGGACGCACGACAGACAGATGGCCAGTGCTGCGCACGCGAAGGTCATGCCGCACATGGCCTCGATTCGTGTGAGGACGAATTCGCCACGCTGTGCGTAAGGAGATGCACTCACGGCGTGGTAACAGGTCGCGCACGCAACGAGATTGAGGACGGTCATCGGCACCCCGAAGGCCCAACGCAGGCCCTTCATTTTGCCTACTGGTCGGCGCTCCGGTCGTTGGACTTCCCATTCAGGTGGGGTGTGGGTCATCGGTCTTCCGGCTTGGATTCCTTGCGGCGGAGCCGCAACGGACGTCTGCTGTACTGCTGATCGAAACCGCAGCAACGCACAACGGGGAATCAATTCGGGCGCTGTCGAAAACGAGCGTTACGCCCCTCGTTCAGCCGGGAGTCGATCTCCAGCCGGACTTGGAAGTCAGCCAAGTACCGGAGTAATTATGCCGTGCCCGCCCTGTGGTCGAACCCCCGTGATGTACTACCAAAAGGCGGACACGGCTTCCCCGGAGGGGGATGGAGGAACTCCGTCTCCGGAGCGCCTCCTCCGGAATACTCCCACATCTCGCGGGCCTCACGGTATGCCTCTCCCTCGCAGGGGTGAACGCTGCCCTGGAGAGATTTTCCGAGACCCTGCGGTCGACCTAGTCCTCGGGGCTTGTTCGACAACGTTATTGGCCAAGCGCTTACTTGATGTGGCAGTGGTTGTGCCGCCTCTTCAGGGCTGTAGGACCGCAGCGTCTTGTGTCTGAAGTGGAAGCCCGCGAGCGTGGTCAAGAGGAAAGTTCGATTTCTGACTTTCCTCTAGATCGTCAACATGGCGTGAGTCTGCGGGGGCCTGGGCAGGGGCGAGCGCGGCGACAAGGCGCGGCCGCGTCTTGCCGCGGCCCTTGCCCGTCGGACGACGGATCAGGTCTGTCGAGCCGAGGTCGTCCGCGCGAGCGGCTACACGGAGTCGGCCGGCTGCCTCGGCGTTGCCGTGGTGGGGCCGTTGGGGCCCGGTCAGGAGCGACAGGCTCGGTGGTTCCTCGACGCCTCTCCCGGCCGTCACACGGGGCTCGGAGCTTTGGGACGTGGCTGGTCTCCCGGCGGTCCTTCCGGGCCTTCCGGTCCGGGGCCCTCCGTACCGGTGTCCCCTTCGTCGCCGTATGTTGGCTCGGTGACGTGGGCTGGGCTCGGTGACGTGAACCTCTCGTCGGTCGAAGCGTTCTCTGCCGAACTGGACGTCGTCTCGGCGTTGAGGTCCGACAGCATCGTCCGGTTGAAGCCGAAGAGGTACGTCGCAACGAATCCCACCACGTAACCCACGGCGAGGCCGAACGCATAGACCGCCGTAACCGGCCCCAGGCCGTGGTCTCCCTTGAGTAGAGGGAAGAGTGCCCACCCCGAAGGGCCGATCGCAGCGGACCCCACCGAGATACCGAGCTGGTAGAAGAGGCCGACCACTCCGCCGCCGAAAGCGCCACCGATGCAGGCCGTTACGAAGGGGCGGCCGAGAGGCAAGGAGACGCCGTAGATGAGTGGTTCGCCGATGCCGAGAAACCCTGCGGGGAGCGCGGACTTGATGGTGGCCCTGATCGATGAGTTGCGGCGGAGCTTGAAGTAGATGGCGATTGCTGCCCCGACCTGGCCGGCGCCTGCCATTGCGAGAACCGGGAGGAGCACTGTGTACCCCTCTTGGTCGATCAGTGTCGTGTGGATGGGGATCAGCGCCTGGTGCAGTCCGAGCATTACCAGGGGCAGGAACAGTCCGCCGAGAACGAACCCTGCCGCGGTGCCTCCGTGTGCCAGCAACCAGTTCGCGGCGTGCCCGATGCCCGTCGCCAACTCGCCGCACACGTACATGAGACCGAAGAGAGTGACGAGGCCGGAAACGAGGACCGTCAGGGTGGGGGTCACCAGTACGTCCAGCGCCTCGGGGACCCATCGTCTGGTGTACTTCTCGACTTGGACGGCCAGGAGGGCTGCGAACAAGGCGCCCAGAACGCCTCCCTGCCCTGGGGCCAGTTCGTGGCCGAAGGCCGATACGTCGGTGACTCCAGGAAAGACGATGACGGCGGCGGCTGCCCCGCCCAGGACTGGGGTGCCACCGAACTCCCTCGCGGTATTGATCCCTACGAACACGGCGAGGAGCGATATGAAACCGTTCGATATCGCTGTGAGCGCGGGCGTCACGGAAGAGGCCCAACCCAGGTTCGTCAGAAGTCCGTTGAACCCTGCGACGATGCCGCAGCCGATGAGTGCCGGGATGAGTGGCACGAAGATGTTCGCGATTCTTCGGAGCATCAGTTTGAGAGGGGTGGCGTTCCTCTGTTTCTGGGCAGCACGGATGGCTTCGCCTTCCGCTGCCAAAGCGTCGGCACCGGGGCTCAGGGCTCGGGGCTCGGAGGGACTGGAGCTTCGGCCGAGGCTCGGGGCTCGGAGCTGAGGCGTCGGGGCTCGGGGCTCGGGGCTCGGGGCTTGGGGCTCGGAACTCAGGTCTTCCGCGGCTCCCCTCCCTCGCCGGTCCTCACGTACCACCGTCCGCTGGGCACCCCCTGCGGCCAGACGCTCGAACTCCGGCGCCACACGCGCGACTTTTCCGGGGCCGAGAACGATCTGGTACGTGTCGTCCTCGACCACTCCGAGAACCCCCGGCAACATGCGCAGTTCGGCGTCCTGAACGAGTGACCTGTCGGCCAAGCTCAGACGCAACCTCGTCATGCACTGGCTGACGGATGTCACGTTCCGGGATCCGCCGACCAGAGGGAGGATCTTCTCGGCTAGCTCGCGGTTCTCGTCTCTGCTCATGCTGGCGTCCTTGGTCGTGGGACGCCGGCCGTCGTGGCCGGTGCTGCCGATAGTGCGGCGACGGACCGCGAAGCGCAGGTCGGCCTGCCGAATTCATGGCATCCGGGTGGCGCGGCGGGCACAGCTGCGTGTGCGAGGCGCCATGCGCACGCGCCAGAGGTTGGTTTCCGCGTCCGTTGCGCTCTTGTTCAGGCGCGTCCGGCTTCAAGTGCCTTGCGCAGGTGGCCGCCTGAGGTCGCGAGGAGATGCGTCGCCGTCGTGGCGTCGACGTCGCCGAGGAGCATCAGGATTGCGTTCTTCACCTCGCCGTCCGTGGCGGACAGCGCCCTTTCGATCTCCTCGTCCTCCGCGCCGGTGGCCAGGGCCACGATGCGTCGGGAGCGGGCTCGGAGCTTGTCGTTCGAGGCGCGCACGTCCACCATGAGGTTTCCGTAGGTCTTGCCCAAGCGGATCATGGTGAGTGTGGAGATCATGTTGAGGACGAGCTTTTGAGCCGTCCCGGCCTTCAGCCTTGTCGAGCCTGCGAGGAGCTCCGGGCCGACCACGATCTCGATTCCGTGGTCGGCGGCGGCAGCGAGCGGTGATCCCGCGTTGCAGGAGAGGCCGATGGTGAGCGCGCCGTGCTGGGAGCGCGCGTACCGCACAGCTCCGACGGCGTACGGGGTGCGCCCCGATGCGGAGATGCCCACCACCGTGTCCCGGCTTCCCAGCGCGAGCTGCTCGAGGTCGGCGGCGGCCAGTTCCGGGCTGTCCTCCGCACCCTCGACGGACGTCCGCAGAGCCTCGGGACCGCCGGCGATGAGGCCGACGACCTGGTCGGACGAGGTGTTGAAGGTCGGTGGGCACTCGCTCGCGTCGAGGACCCCGAGGCGTCCGGCGGTGCCGGCGCCCGCATAGATCAGTCGGCCTCCTTGCGCCATCCGCTCGGCGGTGGCGTCGATGGCTGCGGCGATCGCGGGGAGCTGCGTCGCTACGGCGGCCGGGACCGATCCGTCTTCCGTGTTCATGAGCTTCGCGATGTCGAGGGTCGGCAACCGGTCGATCTCGGCCAGTTCGCTGCGGAACGCCTCGGTCGTCAGGTGGGCCAGCTGCTCCTGGAGCGCGCCGGTCGGCTGGGAGTCGGAAGCGCTGTCCGAAGGGGCTGCTGAAGGTTCGGTGCTCATGGTGCGCGGCTCTCTCTGTGCACGGTGCGGGGTGAGGACGCTCAACGAGGTCTGGTCGGGGGGACGTGCCGGTGCGCCAGCGCCTCGTAGGAGGCGGACAGGGCCGGTGCCGCCGTCTCGTAGGTGCGTTGCGCGACGCCGACGAAGAGGCAGTCGACGGCGAGGAGTTGGCCCGTCCGGCTCGACATGGCAGCCGGTCGCAGCTCGCTCTCTCGGACCGCCGAGGTGGTGAGTACGTAGTCGGCGTACTGGGTGACCTCGCCGTCCGGGCGGCCGGTCACGGCGACGGTGGTCGCGCCGTGCTCGAAGGCGGTCCGCAGTGGCTCGATGACGTCGCCGGTTCGGCCCGAGTGCGTGATCGCCACGGCGACGTCTCCGGGATGGAGCTGAACGGCGTTGGTGACCGCAAGGTGCGGGTCCGTGTGGGAGTGCGCGATGAGGCCGATGCGCAGGAGCTTCTGGGCGAGATCCTGTCCGACGAGGGACGAAGCGCCGACTCCGTAGACGTCCACCCTGCCGGCTGTTGCCATGGCCGTCGCTGCTGCGTCGAGTTGGGAAGCGTCGAGGCATGCGGCGGTGTCGGCGAGGGTCTGGCGTTCGTCGTGGGCGAGTTTGGCGACTACTTCGGCCATCGAGTCGTCGACGGCTATGTCGGCGGTGACCGAGGGGGCCGCTCCCGACTGCAGATGGGCGGCGAGGCCGGCGAGGGCGAGGCGGAGGTCGCGGTAGCCCGGGTAACCGAGCAGCCGGGAGGTGCGGACGACGGTCGCTTCGCTGGTGCGGGTGCGTTCGGCGAGGCCTGTGACGGTGAGTCGGGCACAGCCTGCCGGGTCGGAGGCCACCGCTTCGGCGACGCGTTGCATGGAGCGGGTCATGGTGGGAGCCATGGTGCGCACCTTGGCTGCAAGGGCCTCCGGGGCGGGAGGGTTGGGGGAGCGATCCGTATCCGTTCGGCCGCGGACGGGCGAGGCAGCCGAGACCTGCTCAGGAACGCTGGCGAAATTTTCCTTCAGATTTCCGGCCACAGGCGGAAGGTATTTTCTGCGGAGCCTTCCGTCAACGGTGCGTGACCAATACGGCTCTCCGGCCGTCCGTGCGGGCCGTTCGGTTCCTTGGTTTGGTGCAATGGGAGGTATGGAAGAGCATGAGTCGGCATCCGGGCAGTCCGCTAGCGAACCGTCCTCGTTGGAGAGGGGGCTTCACGTTGCGCGGGCTCTGATCCTCGCTGATCTGGACGCGAGCAGGGTTGCGGAGGCCGACATCGTCTCGCTGGTTGAGGAAGCGGTGTCGCACCGTCGATGGTGGGTCGAGCAGTGGCCGGAAGGTGTCGTCTTCGTTGCGGGCTTGGTCGCGCAGGACGTTCAGGACGCCTTGCTGGACCGGTACGGGCGGTGGCCCCTTTGCCCCGTGTGCGGTGGTGGAGATCCACACGCTCTCGATGTGCAGCCGGAGCTCGGGGAGGACCCGCAGTGGGTCTGTTCGGAGACGTCCACTGCTGTGGCGCGAATCGGGCAGTTGGGGGCTCGGCTTTGAGTGGGGCGGGGGTTTTGGAGGCTCGGGGCTCGGGGCTCAGGTTCCGTTCCCGGGGCTTGGCGTCGCTCTTCGGGGCTCGGGGCTCGGAGCGCTGTTTCCCGGGGCTCGAGGCTCGGAGTTCGAAGCGCATCCCGAGGCGCTGACGTGACGATCTACATCGACGCCCCCATGTGGCCAGGCCACGGCCGTATGTGGTCGCATCTGGTGAGCGACGCCTCCTACGAGGAGCTCCACACGTTCGCCGAAGCACTCGGCTGCCCGCGCCGCGCCTTCGACCGTGACCACTACGACCTGCCCAGCACCCGTTACGAGACAGCCGTCGCAGCAGGAGCCAGGGAAGTAGGCAGCAAGGAACTGCTCCGCCGTCTCACGGAAGCCGGGCTGCGACGACCGAAGCGCCGCGGCCCGCAAGCCGAAGGGACCCGGCAGCCGGAGCGGTCGTCGCCGTGCCGCTCCTGAGGCCGGCCGGATTTCATCCGCGGCCACCACGACGATCCGTTCGGGCCGCCAGGGCGGTGAGAAGCACGGCGCCTGCCGCGAGTACGGCACCTGTGAGAGCAACCGCCCGGTACCCCAGCCCGGCGCCGATGACGAGTCCGCCCAGCCAGGGACCCGCGGTGTTGCCGAGGTTGAACGACGAGGTGGCCGTAGCCCCGGCGAGCGTCGGCGCCGACGAGGCGACGTCGAATATCCGGGCGTTGAAGGCCGGCCCCGTCGTGAAGGCAGCGACCCCCAGCACGAGTGTGAGCGCGACGGCCCCGTACGTGGACGGAGCGAGCACCGCTAGCAGCGCGAGGGTCGCCGCGGTGGCGGTGATACCGGCGTACATCGTGCCGAAGAGGTGGGAGTCGGCGGTGCGGCCGCCGAGGAGAGTACCGACGAGGCTGCCGATCCCGAAGAGGACGAGTACGGTCGGGACGCCGTCCTCGTCCAGCCCCGACACTTCGGTGAGCAGTGGTGCGAGGTACGAGAAGAGGGCGAAGGTCGCCGCGGCGTTGCACGCGATGGTGCCGACCGCGAGCCAGACCCGACGGTCCCGGTAGATCCGCGCCTCCCGGCGCAGCCTGGGAGCCTCCGTCCCGGCGGGCGTAGCCGTCCGCGGCACCATCAGCGCGACGCCCGCGATGCCGAGTGCGGCCAGTACCGCGACGCCCCAGAAGGAGGCACGCCACCCCGCGTGCTGGCCGAGGAACGATCCCGCCGGCACTCCGGCGATGTTGGCGACGCTCAACCCGCCCACCATCACGGCCAGGGCACGCGCCTTGGCTCCGACCGGAACGAGCGACACCGCCACGGCCGCGCCGACAGCCCAGAAACCTGCACACGCCAGTGCACTGACGACGCGTGAGCCGAAGAGCACTTCGTACGTCGGAGCCAGGGCTCCGGCGACTTGTCCGAGCACGAAGACGAAGAGGAAGACGAGGAGCGTGGTACGTCGGGGAAGTCGCAGTGTCGCGGCCGCCAGAAGCGGCGCACCGAGGACCATGCCGATCGCGAACGCCGAGATCAGGAGTCCCGCTCGGGGGATAGAGACGTCGAGATCGCGGGCTATGGGCTGGAGGATGCCCGCGAGCATGAACTCCGAGGTGCCCAGCGAGAAGACGGACAACCCCAGCACGTACACGGCGAGGGGCATGCGATGCCTGCCGGCGGGAGCGGCCTGACTGCTCGGGGGCTGGTCAGGCACTCCAGCAGGCGTATCGGGACTGCTCCCGCCAGCCGGTGTGGTGTCCGCGGGCATGTGAGGCCAACCGACCGATCAACGTACTTCATTCCCCGCGGAGTTGGAGCGCGCCGTCAGGCCGCCAGCAGATCGAGTTCTGTTTGTACGTTGTGTCGTGCGGCTTCCTCCCAGTGTTCCGCGCCGTAGGGGGTGCTGAACACTGCGGGGAGTGCGAGGAGTTGGGCGAGCACCTCGGAGCGCGCTGTTCGGAAGACGGCTTCCGGGACGAACGAGTACTCGCGCCGGATCTGGGCGGCGTATCGGGCGTACGCGTCGGGCGGGCCAGCGAGTACGTACAGGTCCGCGTCGCAGAGGACGGCGCCTGCCGCGTCGTCGGGCGAGGGGTCGTGCGAGGTGGTGAGCCGGACCAGCCTGGCTACCTCTGCTGTACGGGAGGCGTCGACGCCAGCTTCCGGGAGGGCGCGTTCTGCCAGGCGGGCGCTGCGTTCCTCGTTCTCGCTGCGGTCGGGGCGGTAGACGGCGTCGTGGAACCAGGCCGCCAGGAGCACGGTGTCCCGGTCGAAGGTGCTCCCCTCGCGTCGCGGGTCCTCCGGGGCGAGCAGGGCTACCTGGTCAAGAACGGTGCGGAGGTGCGTAGTTGAGTGGTAGTGGCGGTGCGGTTCTGCCCAGCGCTGCAGGAGGTCGGCTCCGTACGGCGTCGGGTCGGGATGTGTTGTGCCGCCGCGGGCGCTGGTGAGGAGGGCCGTCCAGGCGGCGAGGAGGTCGTCGGTCGGCTGGGGAGCGGCGTCGTCTTCCGGTTCTGTGGAGCTCACGGGCCAATTGTCGTCGTCGGGCGGGGTGCTGTCTTCCGGGGGATCTCGGGGTGTGGCACTCTGTGGTATATGTCTAGACCAATTCTTGAGGTGATCGCGCTCGACGCCGAGGATGCGCGTGCTGCGCAGGCCGGAGGGGCGGACCGCCTCGAACTGGTCTCGGCGATCGAGGAGGACGGACTCACGCCGAGCCGGGAGACGGTCGCCCGTGTCGTCGCTGCTGTCGACATTCCCGTCCGCGTGATGCTCCGGCCCGCCAACGACTTCCTGCTGGCCGGGCAGCGTGAACTCGAGAGTCTGTGTGCGGAGGCCCGCGTCCTGAGAGGAGAGGGAGCCTCGGAGTTCGTTTTCGGATACCTCGACGAGGCCGGGCTTCCCGACATCCCGGTGCTTGCGTCCTTGAACGAGGCTGTTGCGGGCTGTCGTTGGACCTATCACCGAGCCATCGACCGGGCTGCCGACAGGGATGGTCTGCGGAAGAGACTCGCCTCCCTCGGTGACCTTCCGGGGCTCGATACCTACCTGACGGCCGGTTCGGCGGACGGGGTGGGGAGCGGGTTGGATGTGCTCCGCAGCGAAGTGCGCCGGTCGCGGACGGGGGAACCGGGGTACGGGCCGCGGCTGATGGTCGGGGGTGGGCTTCAGCTCCGGCATGTGCCGGAGCTGTTGGCGGAGGGGGTAGATGCGTTCCATATCGGTGGTGCTGCTCGGAGCGGGGGGTGGGCGGGCAGGGTTGATCCGGGGGAGGTTGGTGTGTGGCGGGGGGTGCTGG
>NZ_AJTQ01000084.1 GCF_000262345.1 Streptomyces xiaopingdaonensis
CGCAGTGCCTCGGGCAGCGGTGCGGAGTGGACGACGGTCAGCCCGGACACAGCACGGGTCAACGCCACGTACAGGCGCCTGAGGCCGGTCGACGGGTCGGGTTCGGCTGCGACGACGGCTGCGGGTTCGTCGAGTACGACGTAGTCGTACTCGAGGCCCTTCGTCAGCGGGGCCGGCGCCAAGGTCAGCCTCGTCTGCGGCGACGTGTCCTCTCCCGGAGCCAGATGGGTGAGCCCGGCTGCACGCAGCGCCGTGGTCAAGGCGGGGATGCGGTCGTCGGAGGCGATGAGGCCGACGGTGCCTTCGTGAGCCAAAGCCTCCCTGCACGCTTCCACGACGGCGGCGTCGAGTTCGTCGGCGCTTCGCTCCCGCACTGCGAACCGTCCGGCGGCGTCCCTGATCGACGTGGCTTCCTTCAGGGTCGGGGCGATCTGGGGAAGGAGCCTGGAGGCGTAGGCGATCACTTCCCGCGGTACGCGGAAGCCGTCCGTCAGCTCCTCGACCACGGCTCCCGGTTTGCCCAGGTGGCGCATGGCCTCCTCCCAACTCGTCGTCGCCCAGGGCGTGGTGCCCTGTGCTAGGTCGCCGAGGATGGTCGCCGTGCCGGTGGCGCACCGTCGGCCCAGCGCTCGATACTCCATCGCGGACAGGTCCTGCGCCTCGTCCAGTACGAGATGGCCGACGGAGGCGGAACGGGCGACGAGTGACGTCGCCTCGTCCACGAGCACCGCATCGACACCGGACCATTTCGCCGAGCGGACCCCTCTTCCCGGCGTCTCCCAGAGGATCTCCTTCTGCTCCTCCGCGGTGAAGATTCCGTCCGCGTGCTCGGCGAGAAATGCAGGCTCGGAGAGGAGCCTGAGGACGAGCTTGGCAGGATCGACGGCCGGCCAGCAGGAGTTGACGAACGCTTTGACGGCCACGTTCCGCGTGACCGTCCTCTCCATCGTGCTGTCGGCCGTTTCGCCGGTTTTCTCGACCCGCGTGAGGATCGCGTGCCCGACGCGGAGCGGCAGTGCCTCCCGTCCGGCGTTGTAGTGGAAGCCCCGTTCGAGGAGTTCGTCCACGAACCTGCTCAGCTCCTCGACGGGGATACGCCACCGGCGGATCCCCCGGGAGACCACAAGCGGTTCCTCCGGCTTCCGGACGCCGGAGTAGACGGCACGGCGCAGGACTTCGGCCATCCGCGCATCGCCCTTGAGCTTCGCCGACGCAGCCGACTCCGTTCCCTTGAGCTTGCCCCCGGAGGTGAGGAGGGCGTGGTGGGTGAGCTCGTCGACCGTGGCCTGCCGTACCTCCGACTCGCCAAGGGAGGGCAGGACTTGGGCGATGTAGTGGAGGAAGGAGTCGTTGGGTCCGACCACGAGTGTGCCCGTCCGCGCCAGCCTCTTGCGGTGTGCATAGAGGAGGTAGGCGACGCGGTGCAGTCCGACGGCGGTCTTGCCCGTCCCCGGGGCCCCCTGCACGCAGACGGTGTCGTCGACATCCGTGCGGACGATGGTGTCCTGTTCGGGCTGGATGGTCGCCACGATGTCCCGCATCGGGCCCACGCGCGGACGTTCGATCTCGGCCTGCAGCAGCGCACTCGAATGTGCGGACTCCGAGGGGTCCGTGAGGTGTTCGTCCTCGTACGCCGACAGGTCGCCGTTGGTGTAACCGAAGCGACGGCGCATGGAGACGTCCATCGGGTCGGTCTTGGAGGCGCTGTAAAAGGGGCGGGACACGGGGGCGCGCCAATCGACCACCAGAGGGTCGCCGTCGGTGTCGTGGACGTGGCGGCGGCCGATGTAGAACCTGTCGCCGATGTCGGCGTAGCCGTGCAGGAAGTCGATGCGTCCGAAGAAGAGCGGTGAGCCGGGGAGGTCGGCGAGCGACGCGACTCGGGCGTCGATGTCGCGTGCGAGAACGGCGGCGTTGACCCAGTTGGTTGCCACGTCCGAGATGTTCAGCGACTCGGTGTCCTGGCGCATCGCGCGCAGTGCGGCGCGGGCGCGGGCGAGGTGCTTCTGCTCGTGCGACAGGGCGTCGGTCGGGGGCGTGAGAGCTCGGTCGCCGGCCACCGGAGGCGGGGCGGTCCCGGATGGCGTCGGCTCGGAGCGGCCTTCGTCGGACTGCTGCGCCGTTGCTCGGTCGTCGTCGTCCGGGGGTGCGATCTCGGGCGCGCTCACGGTGTTGCCTCCGGGGTGCGTGCACAGCACGACGGCGCGTCTGTGCCGCACGCGGAGATCGGGGCAGCAGGCGCCGTGCTGGCGAATGGCTGGGATGGTGCCTCGGCGGTGCTACCGAGGGCCGACCGGTTTCCGTGCGGCGGCGCCCCCGCGGCTGGGGGGAGGAGAGACGGTGATGCTACGCGCGAGCTCTCGTTGACGCCAACGGTTTTCCGACCGTCCCGGCGGCAGGGTTTCGGGCGGTGAGACGGTCGTCCGGACCGCCCGAACCAAGGGTGACGGAGCCGGGGTCGACCTCTCTGCTCACTCGGTGCGTGAACGTGCGCCCTCGCGGGTTCTGCCGGAGGAGACGGGGCGGTCCGGGTGGCGGCGCAGATACTCCTGCTCCAGTTGCCGCAGGCGTTCCGTGTGTGCGTTCAGGGCGTCGGCCGAGCCGTGCAGGAGGGTGTCGTGACGCGTCCGGTGGATGGTCTCCAGTTCCTTCACCAGTTGCGCATCGGTGAGTTCGCTCGGGTCGATGCCCATGGTCTCCAGCCCTTCGCCACCGGGTTCGCGTCGTTCGCCCACAGGACGTTCCGAACCGGGGGAGCGGTTCGGGCGTCGGGACCAGTCTCCTTCCTCGCGGGCCGGTTGACCGTCTCTGCAGGGCGGTCTTCATGCGAACGGGTAGCGCGGTGGCCGTCGGTGGACGAACGGGCTTACTGCGGTACGGCCAGCACGCTGGGGGATCGGATTGTGAGACGGCACTGTCCGCCATGCGAGCGGCAGGCTTACTGTGCCTGCATGGGAAGAGAGACCGCCTTCTACACACATGGCCATCACGCGTCCGTGCTCCGTTCCCACCGCTGGCGCACCGCGGCCAACTCGGCCGCCTACATGCTGGAAGAGATCGCGTCGGATGCCTCGGTGCTCGACATCGGATGCGGTCCGGGGACGATCAGCGCGGACTTCGCCGAAGTTGTTCCGAGCGGGCATGTCGTCGCAGTGGACGCCTCCTCCACCGTCCTGCGTGAGGCAGAAGCGGCAGCCGGTCAGCGCGGGCTACGGAATATTGAGTTCCGGGTCGGAGATGTCCACGGGTTGGATTTCGGGGACGGTGCGTTCGACGTCGTCCACGCGCATCAGTTGCTGCAGCATGTCGGGGAGCCGGTGGCCGCGCTCCGGGAGATGCGGCGGGTGTGCGCGGCTCGAGGGGTCGTCGCCGCGCGGGATGCGGATTACGGAGGGATGTTCTGGCATCCGCAGCTACCGGGGCTCGAGGCGTGGCGGGATCTTTATCGGCGAGTGGCGCGTGCGAACGGAGGCGAACCGGACGCCGGGAGGCGGCTCCATGCCTGGGCACGGGAGGCGGGGTTTCGTGAGATCGGTGCCTCTGCCGGGGCCTGGTGCTATGCGTCGGCCGAGGAGCGTCAGTGGTGGGGGGAGTTGTGGGCCGAGCGGATCGTGGAGTCGGATTTTGCCAGGTCGGCAGTCGATGGTCGGCATGCCTCGGTCGGGGAGTTGCGGCGGATGGGGAGAGCTTGGCAGGACTGGGCGGGGGATGAGGACGGGTGGTTTGTGGTGCCTCATGGGGAGGTGGTGTGTCGGGGGTGAGAGTCGGGCCGAGCTCCGAGCTCCGAGCTCCGAGCTCCGAGCTCCGAGCTCCGAGCCCCGAGCCCCGAGCCCCGAGCCCCGAGCCCCGAGCCCCGAG
>NZ_AJTQ01000085.1 GCF_000262345.1 Streptomyces xiaopingdaonensis
ACTGTCCCTACCACGGGACTCAACGCAACTGACGCTGAGCATCCCGGCGTTCGCGCAAGCGCTTCACGGTGCCCGCGTCGTGCCGCCATGCCCGAGGGTCGTCAAGCAGCGCGTTGAGCAACTGGTAATAGCGCGGAGCCGAGAGCTCGAGCCGCTCCCGGATCGCCCGCTCCTTCCTCCCGGGGCTAGGCCATCCGCGGCGCTCGAACGCGAGCACCTCCCGCTCCAGCTCCGTCAGTTCGCCGAAGTCGCCCTTCCCCGCCGAACGGAGGTCGCCGTCGGGGCTTTCCCCCACGGCGGGCTCGCCCTGGAGCCCGAGCCCCTCTTCGTCCGGCGCCCGGCGACAGGCTTCGCCGGCGCCCGTGCCCGCCCCGTCCGAGCTGTTGGTACCCATCGCTCCAAGGTACCGACTACTCCTGTCCTTCCTCCGCCTCGGCCTTGCGCTGCATCCTCGTGAGAAGCGCCTCCGGATCGGTCGCGTCGAGCATCGCCTTGCCGATGTTCCCCTTCAGATCCGCGTTGACCGCTGCCCAGGAGACCTTGCCGAGCGGGTAGAAATCGGCCGACGGCAACTGGTCGAGAAACCGCCAGAGGTCACGGTGGTCGCGGTCCTTGCGCATGCGTTCGGAGGCCGAAGTGGTCACGGGCAGCAGGTCGTAGCTGTCGACGAAGGAGTAGTGGTTCTTCTCCGAGTAGACGAAGTCGAGGAAGGTGCCGATCGCCTCGCGGTTCCCATGCTGACGGAATGCCATCATCCAGTCAGCCACTCCGAGCGTGGAGCCGGCCGGCCCCTTCTCGCCCGGCAGTTGGGCCATGCCGAAGTCCACCTTGCCGCGCTTCGCCTGCGGCATCAGCGTGGGGTGGCCGTTGAGCATGCCGACCTCTCCTTCGGCGAACGCCTCGAAGATCTCCGCGCGGTTGGTCTTGTGGGGAGCGGGCTGGGTGAGCCCCGGTCGGACGAGGTTCTCCCGGAGCCAGCGGAGCGCGCGCACGTTCTCGTCGGCGTTGATGGAGTACGTCCCGACGCTGTCCGTGTATCCGCCGTCTGCGCCGAGCATCCACATGAGGGCCTCGCCCTGGGCCTCCTCGGGCCCGAGGGGAAGCCCGTAAGGGATTTTGACGCCGGCGGAGTTGAGCCGTTCCGCCATGCTGCGCACTTGGCTCCATGTGCGGGGAGGCTTGTCCGGGTCGAGCCCGGCTTTGTCGAAGAGCGCCTTGTTGTAGAAGAAGAGCCGCGTGCTGGTGACGAAGGGAAGGCCGTACTGGACCCGGTTGACCTGTCCCGCTTCTGCCAGGTTCGCAAGGAAGTCGGCCTGGACGGGGATGGGGAGCAGGTCGCTCACCTTGTAGAGCTTGCCGGCTCCGGCGAAGTCGGCGTAGGCGCCGATCTGCGCCATGTCGGGTGCCTCGTCGTCGGCCACCATCTCGGCGACCTTCTTCTCGATGGTGTTCCAGCTCAACACCCGTACGTCGATGCGGATGTCGGAGTGCGCGCGTTGAAACGCGTCGGTGAGGCGATGCCAGTAGCCGCGGGAGCTGTCTCCCGCGGAGGGGGAACCGTAGTCGGCGGCGACGAGACGCAGCGTCGTCTCACCCGTCCCTCCGATGCCGCAGCCCGTCGTTGCGGCCCCCGTGGAGACCGCGCCCATGCCGGCAGCGGCCGCACGCAAAAACCGTCTTCGTTCCACTTGCTGACTCTCCTCCATGCCGAGCTGTGCTGACGTTCGAGAGCTCGGGCATGCAGAGCGGTCGCCACGTGCGCGAACGGTACGACCGTTCTGGGCACTCTCCCCCGAGCAGAGCAGCGCGACGCGGACGCAGCTCTCCCGGGCCGTTCCGCTTCCCGCCTTGCGCCGCCTACCTCACTACAGGCTTCCGTCCGGCACAACCCACTTGCCACAGCGAGGAGTTGAAGAAAACCGAGCGTCGCACGACAGGGACCGCGCAGGTCGCACTACGGCAAAGATCCGCTACTGGACTAGACCTATTCTGCCGTCTCGCGGGAGACTGTGCGGCGTCAACCGACCGATTTCCCGAGGCACTCCGCGTACGAGCGCGACGTGCACACCGTCAGCCCAGGCCGGTCCCGCAGCCGGCCCAGCCCCGACAGCGAGAAGTGCAGTGAGCCCACGGCAATACGTCATCGCCCTCGACATCGGTGGCACCGGCATGAAGGCCGCCCTGATCGACAGCGACAACAGACCGCTCCACGAGGCGCGCCGCCGCACGCACGCCGAACGCGGCCCCGACGCCGTACTCCACGAGGTACTCGACTTCGCCGAGGAGTTGCGGCGCACCGGCGTCGACGAATACGCAACGCCCCCGGTCGCGGCGGGAGTTGCCGTGCCCGGTGTGATCGACGAGGCGACGGGCACCGTCACCTTCGCCGCGAACCTCGCCTGGCGCGAAGTGCCGTTGCGCTCCCTCCTCGTGGAACGGCTCGGCATGCCCGTAGCCCTCGGGCACGACGTACGCACCGGAGGTCTCGCCGAGGGGCGGCTCGGGGCGGGTGAGGGGACGGATCGTTTTCTCTTCGTGCCGATCGGTACCGGGATCGCCGGGGCGATCGGCATCGACGGACGAGTCGAAGCGGGGGCGCACGGGGGAGCCGGCGAGATAGGCCACGTCGTCGTCGATCCGGAAGGCCCGGAGTGCGGCTGCGGCCAGCGAGGCTGTCTGGAGACGCTCGCCTCCGCCGCCGCGGTCGGTCGCGACTGGGCTGCCGTCTGCGGGAACCCCGCGGCGACAGCGGCGGACGCGGCGAAGGCCGTCACCTCGGGTGACGCGCGTGCGCTGGCGGTGTGGCAGAAGGCGGTCGATCGCCTCGCCGGCGGTCTCGTCATGGCCTGCACGCTGCTCGACCCGCGCACACTGATCGTCGGCGGAGGTCTCGCCGAGGCCGGTGAGACCCTCTTCGGTCCGTTGCGTGACGCGGTGCACGGCCGCGTGACGTTCCAACATCCCCCCACAATCGTGCCCGCGGCCCTCGGGGACGCCGCCGGCTGCCTGGGCGCGGGGCTCCTCGCCTGGGATCTTCTCTCCGCGGAGGTTTCACGTCGATGAGTAAGCGAACGGTGCTGTCCGGAGCGCGCCTCGTACTCCCTGACGGGGTGCACGAGAGCGGCCGACTGACCATCGAGGACCGCACGATCGCCCATGTCGCCAAGCGCCCGGCTGTTTCCGCTTTTGAAGGTGAGCAGGCGACGGTTGTGGACCTGACCGGCCACTGGGTCGTTCCGGGGTTCGTCGACGTCCACGTGCACGGCGGCGGCAACGCCTCCTTCTCGGCCGGCACGGCAGAGGAGGCGCTCAGGACCATTCACACGCACCGCACGTGCGGCACGACCACGACCGTCGCCTCGACGGTCACGGGCACCCTCGACGATCTGTCCGAGCAGGCGCGAGTGTTGAGCGAACTCGTCGAACAGGGCGACCTCGCGGGGATCCACTTCGAGGGGCCGTTCATCTCGCTCCAGCGCTGCGGCGCCCACGACACCTCGCTGCTCCGCGACCCGCAGCCGGCCGACGTGCGGAGACTCGTCGACGCCGCACGGGGCACCGCCGTCATGCTGACGCTCGCACCCGAACTCCCGGGCGGAATCGACTCCGTACGTCTCCTCGCCGACCTCGGCGTCCGGGCCGCCGTCGGGCACACCGACGCCGACTACGAGACGGTCGGGCGCGCCGTCGAGGCGGGCGCCACCGTGGCCACGCACCTCTTCAACGCCATGCCGGTGCTCGGCCACCGCGCGCCTGGCCCGGTCGCCGCGCTGCTCGAGGACGACCGGGTCACCGTCGAACTCATCAACGACGGCACGCACTTGCACCGCGCGACCCTGGAGCTCGCGTTCCGCGACGCCGGTCCTGGACGGGTCGCCTTCATCACCGATGCGATGGGTGCGGCGGGGATGGGTGATGGGCGGTACCCGCTCGGCCCGCTCGAAGTGGAGGTGCGCGACGGCGTCGCACGCCTCGTCGAAGGCGGGTCGATCGCCGGCTCGACGCTCACTCTCGACAGGGCGTTCCGCCGAGCGGTCACGGTGGACGGGTTGCCCGTTCCGGACGCCGTCGCCGCGCTCTCGGCGACCCCGGCACGGCTGCTGGGGATGCAGGACCGAGTGGGGTCGTTGGAGGTCGGGAAGTACGCGGATCTGGTGGTGCTCGACGCGGAGTTCGAGGTCGTCGGTGTGATGAGGCGGGGCGCATGGGTCCGCGAGCCGGAGGTGCGTAGGGGCTCGTCAACAGGCTCGCGGGCCAGGTGAGTTGTTGTCGGGGACTCGTCATGAGCGTCGGTCGGATGGTTTGATCACACCGTTCCGACGGTCGGCGGGAAGGAGTCCGGTGATACTGACGGTCACGCTCAACGCCGCCCTCGACGTCACCTACCGAGTGCCCCGCCTTGACCCGCACGGAACTCATCGGGTGCGTTCCACGACGGAGCGTCCGGGCGGCAAGGGCCTCAATGTCGCCCGGGTGCTCGCGGCGCTCGGGTATGCGACTGCGGTCACCGGCTTCGTCGGCGGCGACACGGGCCGCGCCGTCCGCGCCCTGCTCGACGCCGAACGAGGGCACCACCGCAGCCTGCGAGACGAACTCGTCACCGTCGAGGGCGGCACCCGGCGCACACTGGCCGTGGTCGACGAGACGACGGGCGACACCACGCAGTTCAACGAGGCCGGACCGGAGATATCGGCTCAGGAATGGGAGGCGTTCCGGGACGCGTACCGGCGGCTGCTCGGTGAGGCGGAGGCCGTTGCGCTGTGCGGCAGCCTTCCACCTGGGCTGCCTGTCGGCGCCTACGCCGGCCTCGTGCGGGAAGCGCGCGCTGCGGAGGTTCCGGTGTTCCTCGACACCAGTGGGGAACCGCTGCGCCGGGGGCTCGCCGCTCGGCCCGACCTCGTCAAGCCGAACCTGGCGGAGCTGGCGGAGATCACCGGGAGTACGGACCCGGTGGGGGCGGCGCGGGACGCGCGCCGCCGTGGAGCGCGGGCGGTCGCCGCGTCGTTGGGGGCGGACGGCATGGTGCTCGTGACGGAAGACGGTACGCGCAGGGCCCGGCCGCCCAGGCGGCTCGACGGGAACCCCACGGGGGCGGGGGATTCGGCCGTGGCGGGGCTGCTGATCGGGGTGGTGCGGGGGCGGGGCTGGCGTGAGGCGCTCGTCGAGGCGGTTGCTCTGTCGACGGCGACTGTGGTGGCGGAGGCTGCGGGGGAGTTCGTGGGGGAGGTGTATCGGGAGGCGTTGGGGGGCGTGGAGGTGTGGGAGGGGGAGTGATTGGCGTGCGGTCGCGGGGTTTTGAGCCGGAGCGGAGGCGTGGGTGCTGAGCGTCCCTGGCAATTCGGGGCTGCGGGTGCTCACACTCGTCGCCGAGCCCCGAGCCCCGAGCCCCGAGCCCCGAGCCCCGAGCCCCG
>NZ_AJTQ01000086.1 GCF_000262345.1 Streptomyces xiaopingdaonensis
CTCATCCCTCGCCGAGTAGCTCCTGCGCGTCCGTGACGCGGTACGCGTAGCCCTGCTCGGCGAGGAACCGCTGGCGGTGGGCGGCGAACTCCTGGTCGATCGTGTCGCGGGCGACGACGGAGTAGAAGCGCGCCTCGTGCCCGTCGGCCTTCGGCCGGAGGACCCGCCCGAGACGCTGCGCTTCTTCCTGTCGCGACCCGAAGGTGCCGGAGACCTGGATGGCCACGGTCGCCTCGGGAAGGTCGATGGAGAAGTTGGCCACCTTGGAGACCACGAGGCAGTCGATCTCGCCCTCGCGGAAGGCGCTGAAGAGCTTCTCGCGCTGGACGTTGGTGGTGTCGCCCTTGATGACCGGGGCGCCCAGGTGCTCGCCGAGCTCGTCGAGCTGGTCGATGTACTGCCCGATCACCAGCGTCTGCTCCCCCTGGTGCTTCCTGACCAGGGCCTCCGTGACGCGCTGCTTGCTGAAGGTCGTGGCGCAGAACCGGTACTTCTCGTCGGATTCCGCTGTCGCGTAGGCGAGCCGCTCGGAGTCCGTGAGGTTGACCCGCACCTCGACGCAGTCGGCCGGCGCGATGTAGCCCTGCGTCTCGATCTCCTTCCACGGGGCATCGAAGCGCTTCGGCCCGATCAGCGAGAAGACGTCGGACTCCCGGCCGTCCTCCCGCACGAGGGTGGCGGTGAGGCCGAGGCGTCGGCGTGCCTGAAGGTCCGCCGTGAACTTGAAGACGGGAGCAGGCAGCAGGTGCACCTCGTCGTAGACGATGAGGCCCCAGTCCCGGGAGTCGAAGAGCTCCAAGTGCGGGTAGACGCCCTTCCGCTTGGCCGTGAGCACCTGGTACGTCGCGATGGTGACGGGGCGGATCTCCTTCCGCGTCCCGCTGTACTCGCCGACCTCCTCCTCGGTGAGGGAGGTCCGTCGCACCAGCTCGTGCTTCCACTGGCGCGCGGAAACGGTGTTGGTGACGAGGATCAGCGTCGTCGCCTGGGCCTCGGCCATCGCCCCGGCGCCGACGAGCGTCTTCCCGGCTCCGCACGGCAGTACGACGACTCCGGACCCGCCGTGCCAGAAACCCTCAACCGCCTGTCGTTGGTACGGACGGAGCTGCCACTCGGTCTCGTCGAGGGCGATGGGGTGGGCCTCTCCGTCGACGTAGCCGGCCATGTCCTCGGCCGGCCACCCGAGCTTGAGGAGGACCTGCTTGATCTGCCCGCGCTCGGACGGGTGGACGGCGACGGTGTCCGGATCGATGCGCGTACCGACGAGGGGCTGGATCTTCTTGGAGCGGAGGATCTCCTCCAGCACGGGACGATCGGTTGTTTCCAGTACGAGACCGTGCGCGGGGTGTTTGTTGAGCGTCAGGCGACCGTAGCGGCCCATCGTCTCTGCGATGTCGACAAGCAGTGCGTGCGGGACGGGGTAGCGGGCGTACTCGACGAGCGCGTCCACGACCTGCTCAGCGTCGTGACCGGCCGCACGAGCGTTCCACAGCCCGAGCGGCGTGACGCGGTAGGTGTGGATGTGCTCGGGCGCCCGCTCCAGTTCGGCAAAGGGCGAGATCGCCCGGCGGCATTCCGCAGCCTGCTCATGGTCGATTTCGAGCAAGAGCGTCTTGTCGCTCTGGACGATCAAAGGGCCACCTGGCACGTGCTTCTCCTCCGATCACGGATGGTTCGAGGCCGCCTCGCCTTTCGAAGCGGTGCACTCGCGCTCTGGGCTCCGGGGCCCGAACGCCCCGAACCGGACCCAGAGCCTTGTGCTCCGACCCCGAAGCTCGGGGCTCGGTAACCCGGGCTACGGCCCACGAACCCGGGGCTCGGGGCTCAAAGCCCGGGGCTCGGAGCTCGGAGCTCGGGGCTCGGAGCTCGGGGCTCGGGGCTCGGCTCCACACCTAAGCCCCGGCCCGCCCTGCTGAAAGCGCGGCTAAAGGCTCAGCTTCCAGCTCTCGGTACGCGAGCCTCCGCCCCCGAAGCCCGCCCCGATCCCCGGAGCCGCCCCGAGGCTCGAAGCCCGGACTCGAAACCGGCGTCCAGCCCCAGCCAAGCGTCCAGTGTGCCGCATTCCTGACCCCGCCGGCGCGAAAGCCTTCCCCGAAGCTCAGGTCGCACCCCTGACGCCGCACGCACAACAACGCGCACGACCCTCCCCATTCCGACCACCCAGCGCTCGTCCTGCGCGACGCACCCGACCGGGATCACACCAGAAACCGGTCAGCCCCCGGCACACACCCGACCAGCCATGCCACCGCAACACGACGCAGCCCTCCGACAGCCGAAAGCCCCGCAGCCAAGCCCCGCTCACCCCCCGGAAAGCTCCGCCACCCCCGTGATCCGATGCAGCGGATACGTCCGCACCTCCTCCGCAGTGTGGTCGTACCCGGTGACGAATCCGCCCTCGACGCGTACGGGCGCGAGCACGCGCTGGCTGGCGGCCCCGTCGGCGTTGACGTAGCCGATCCACACCTCGCCCCCCGTGAGAGCGGCCGACTGCATCGTCGCGAGCGTCTCGGCAGCCGTCGTACGCGGAAGCTCACCGGTGGAGCCGGCCTGCCGCTGGCCGCGCGGGGGCGACACCGCTCCGGCTCCCGCGGCCGCCGCGTGATCGCCTGCCCGTACGGCGCGGACGGCCGCTTCGAGCAACGCCGGATCCGGGAGGGGCGGCCCGTCCGGCACCGGGCGCGGCGGCGTGCGCTCCGGCGTGCGGTGACGTTCCGCACGGGCAACGACGACGTCCCCGGTCGCCGACTCGGCCGCAGGCGCGTACCCCATCTCGCGCAGCCGCGTGAGGAGTTGGTCCGGCGGCGCCGGTGAGGCGAGCACGGTGGGGGCGAGGAGGCGCAGCCGCAGTCGGGCGCCGCGCTTGTCGGCGAGGATCTCCGCCAGGAGGGTGTCGTCGTCGCAGCGCACGTACGAGGAGGCGGCTCCGACGCGGAGGGCGCCGTGGCGACGCGCCACGTCGTCGACGAGGTAGGTGAGGGGCTGCGGCACGGGGGTCCGCGCATGCGCGGCGAGGAAGGCGTGGATGTCGGCCGCGCTGCGCCCCGCGTCGAGCCCGCGGCGTACGGAGGCGGGGGAGAAGCGGTACACCGTGGCGCCGCCCTTCGACTCGATGTCCGCCAACGAGCCGAGGACATCGGCGAGTTCGCGTTGGAGCGGCCCGGGGGCCACGGCGGTGAGGTCGGCCTGGAGGAGGACGTGGTCGAGCGGCTCAGGCAGCAGAGGGGCGAGCGCCTCGGCAGCCGCTGCGGCGCCTTCTCCCTCGGACGGCGCGAGAAGGGGGCGTGCGTACTCTGCCAGCGCGCCCCTGCCCGTGACGCCGAGGGACTCGGCCTCCTTCAGCGTCCACTCGGCGAGAGCGCGGCGCAGCTCGCCCGAGGCGCCGCCGCGGAGGGGCTTCTCCCAGTCGAGGCGCGCCTGGACGGAGTCGGGCTCCGGCGCGGTGCCCGGCTCGGGCTCGGCGAGCAGTTCCAGGGTGCGACGTCGTATCTCAGGGGCGGGGCCGCGGTCGAGGCCCGGGCCGAGCGCGGCGTAGCCCCGGCCCTTCGCGTCACGCTCGCCGACGAGCCCGGGGAGCCGCGTCCCGTCGAGCCAGGCGTCGACGAGCCGGACCCACCTGAGGTGCTCCGGCGCCCGGAGCCAGTCGTCGTACTCGGGGGTGGGCGCAAAGCGCTCGTCCTCCTCGCCGTCGGTTGCCACGAGCCCTGCGGCGTAGGCGAGTTCCACCCAGAACGCCGCGACGGGCTCGGGCAGTTCGAGCGCGTGCGCCGTGCGTTTGAGCTCCCGTACGCCGAGTCCGCCGGCGCGCAGAACCGGCGGCGGCTCGGCCTCCCAGAACGAGAGGAGATCCTCGACGACCGCGGTGGCCGCCAGCGCCTGCCCCGCCGCGGCTCCGTCGACGGAGGAGACGGTGTGCGTACGTCGCGCGGTCAGCTCGGGAGCGACGGGGCGCAGTTCGCGGTGTGCGCGCCCCCCGCGAAGATGGAGCGCCACCTCGCGCGGGAGGACGACCGTGGAAGGACCGCTGCGAACGAGCAGCCCCCGATCGAGGAGCCACCGGATCGGCGGGGAGACCGGCCCTTCGTCGGCCCTCGCTGTGCGGGAAGCACCGTCCCGCTGCTCGACGGTGCCGTACGGCGGCCCCCACTCCAGCCGGCCGAGGACCTCCTGCGACTCCGCGGGCGCCTGCGCGAGGAGCGCCTCCATGGCGGTGCGGTCGGCGAAGAGAACGGTCAACGCATCGAGCGCGCTCACCGGATCGTGCGTTCCGGGGAGACCGGTGTGCGAAAGGATCTCCTGCAGGCGCCCCGGGGACATCCCGGCGACGGCTTCGGCGAGCGTCGGCCCCAGTCCCGTGGGTGAGCCGCCCTGGCCCGGACGGCCGGGGCCGAGGAGTTCGCGCGCGGTGCGCACCAGCCGGAGCCGGTCGTCCGGGCCCCAGAGCAGGGCCAGTTGACGCAGCCGGTCCAGCGCGCCGGGGAGCGCGCGCCCGGCGTCGGGGAGGAGCGACCGCAGCGTGTCGAGGCCGCAGGGGTCGGGCGCGACGGCGAGTGCCTCGGCCGTCTGCAACGTGAAGGTGTCGAGGCGTTCGACGGCGCGGACGATCGACGCCCGCGTACCCGCCCTCGTCGCGAGCTGGGTGAGGTCGGCCGGGACGGGGGACAGGAGATCCGCCCGGGTGCGGAGCAGGTCGGCGAGGGACGCGTCGTCGCGTGCCCTGAGCTCGTCGGCGAGCGTCCGCGGGGGTGTGCCACGGCGGTCCCGGCCGTCGGCCGAACCGTCGGTGTGCTGCTGCTGCGCCTCGCTCATCTCTCCCACGTTAGCTGCGCGCCCGGGAGCCGTGGAGTGCCGAACGGTTCTCTCCCACGACCGACGGAGGGGCAAGGGGCGCAGCGCCGCGGTGTGCGGTCGCGGTACCGTCGTTCCGGACGCGCATGGCGGGGTCCCGCTCGGCGGGGCGGGCGAGCACGTTGGGGCAGCGGTGGGGATCGAGAGCGAGCAGCTCGTATTCGACTATCTGAGCAGGGTCGGCGACCTTGCCCACGGCACATCGTTGACGGCGACCGAGCGCGCACGCCTCGTCGGCGACCTGCGCAGCAGTATCGACCGCATGCGGGCGGAGGAGGGCGGCGCACAGAGCAAGGCCGCCGTCCGACGCATCCTCTCCCGACTGGGCAAGCCCGAGGAGGTCGTCTCCCGTGCGGGCGAGGGAGAGGTCGCCGAGCCACGGCACACCCCCGTCGACGCCGGAGCGAGGCCTCCGGGACAGCGCACCCGGCGGCTTCCGTTCCGCGGCCGGCCGAAAGCGGACGGCGAAAGCGGACCGTCGATCCCGTCCCCGCGCGAAGGCGACGCGCAGCAGAAGCCCTCCGGGTTCCCGACGTCCACGGGCGCCGCGCCCCCGCATCTCGCCGGACTCGACGAACTCGGACCCGAGGAGTCCGACCCCGACTGGTGGCGGCTGGATTCCGGCGCGCGCGGCGGGCCGTTCGACACCGGCGCGTACAGTGCGCGGCCGAGCGACGAGGGGGCGTCGCCCGGCGGTTCGGAGGAGATCGTTCCGGGGTTCGTCGGAGGCATCGAGCTGCCCGAGCTGTGGCGTCAGCCGGCGTCCGAGGAGGAGCCGAGGAAGGGGCCTTCGCTGGAGAAGGCGTCGGCGGATTCGGACGTCGAGGAGGAGACGGCGGAGAGCGACGGCGCGGAGACGGCACGGCGCGGTCCCGCCGGCGCTCTGCGCGGCCTTCTCCGCAAGCGGGGAGGGGCCGGGCCGCGGCACGGCGGGATCGTGGAACTAGCCGCTGTCGTACTGCTGTTGGCGGGCGCCGCCCTCGGGTCGCTCATCGCGCTCGCGGTGGGGTGGCTCGCCGCGTGGTGGGCGCCGAAGTTCAGCCGTACGGAAGCGAAGTGGGCCGCGTTGGGGATGCCCGGGCTCGTCGCGATCGGCACGGGGGTGTGGCTCTGGGGGCGGCTCGACGGGCGTTGGGGGGAGCCTCTCGCGGAGGGTTCGGAAGCGCTCGGCGAGGTGATGTCGGGGGCGCTGCCCGTGGTGCTCCGGGTGGCGGCCGTCGCCAGCGCCGTGTTCCTGCTGTGGAGGGCGCGCAGGCAGGCGTAGCGGTCGGGCCCCGGCAGCCGGCACGGGCCCTGCCAGGCAGAATGGCCGCATGGTTGATCCAGCTCCGAACACCGTCCCCGCGGTCGGCTTCGATCTCGACATGACGCTGCTCGACACCCGCCCGGGCATCCGCGCCGCCTACGACGCGCTCGCCGAGCGGACGGGGCAGCACATCGACAGCGCGCTCGCGATCACGCGGCTGGGTCCGCCGCTCGAGGTCGAGCTGGCCGAGTGGTTCCCGGAGGACGAGATCCCGCGGATCGCGCAGGTCTACCGAAGCCTCTACCCGCAGTACGCGATCAAGCCGAGCTACGCGATGCCGGGCGCGCGGGAGGCGGTGGCCGCCGTCCGCGAAGCCGGGGGGCGGGTGGTCGTCGTCACGGCGAAGTACGAGCGGAACGCCAAGCTCCACCTCGACCACCTCGGGTTGACGCCCGACGTCCTCGTCGGCGACCTGTGGGCCGAACGCAAGGCGGAGGCGCTCAGAGCCCACGAGGTGGGCGTCTACGTCGGCGACCACCTCGGCGACGTCGCGGGTGCGAAGACCGCGGGTGCCCTCTCCGTCGGCGTCGCGACGGGCCCGATCCCGGCCGACGACCTGCGCGCGGCCGGGGCCGACGTCGTCCTTCCGGAGCTCACCGCGTTCGCCGACTGGTGGCGCGGCCACCTGGCGTCCTGACGACCGGAGCTCAGCGCTCCGCCGAGACGGTCGCCTCGCGCGCCGCCCGCCGCTGCGCCGCCGCCGTACGCACCACGCCCGCGGCCGCGACGAGGAACCCGACCCCCATCAGCATGCAGACGAAGTACGCGGCGGAGGGGAAGGGCTCCGTCCCGAGGAAGAGCGGTGCGACGGTGACGACCGTCGCGATCGCGCCCACGAGGAAAACGATGCCGCCGATTCGTACGAGAAGATCACCGGCGGAAGGAGTTTCAGCGTTCACTCGCCCAGGGTAGGCCCGTCTTCAAGTACGTGGGGGAACCCCCGGCGGCGCCTTGCCACCGGGCCCTGGGCCATTAACCTTGGTCGATGCGGGTCCTGCGATCCGCTCAACGGCTCTCGGAGCCGATATCGCGTAGGTTTCGCGCATTTCCCGCATCCGCAGACGGGTTCGCCCGCCGAGTACGAGACGAGGACACGTGCCTACCGGCAAGGTCAAGTGGTTCAACAGCGAGAAGGGCTTCGGCTTCCTCTCCCGCGACGAGGGAGGGGACGTTTTCGTCCACTCCTCGGTACTCCCCGACGGGGTGGACTCGCTGAAGCCGGGCCAGCGCGTGGAGTTCGGCGTCGTCGCCGGTCAGCGCGGGGATCAGGCGCTCTCCGTCGCACTGCTTGACCAGCCTCCCTCGGTCGCGGCCGCGCAGCGGCGCAAACCGGACGAACTGGCCTCCATCGTCCAGGACCTGACGACGCTCCTCGAGGGCATCTCCCAGTCCCTCGAGCGTGGTCGCTACCCCGACAAGCAGTCGGGCCGGCAGGTCGCCGGGATGCTCCGGGCCGTCGCCGATCAACTCGACGTGTGACGGCCGGGGCCGGCGTCCGGCGCGCCGGACGCCGGCTCGAGGACTCCGCTCAGGGGAAGCTGAGCTGCTCCGGCTTCAACTGCGGTACGAGTCCCTCGTCCGCCGCCCTGGTGAGCAGGCTGCGGACCGCCGCGTAGCCGTCGTCCCCCAGGTCGGCGGTGAACTCGTTGACGTAGAGCGCGATGTGCTGGTCGGCCACGTCGCGATCCATCTCCTGCGCATGCTCCGCGACGTACGGGCGGGACGCCTCCGGGTCGTCCCACGCCATCCGGACGGAGCGTCGTACGGACTCGGCCAGTTGCTCCAGGGCCTGCTCGCCCAGTGAGCGCTTGGCGACGATGGCGCCGAGCGGGATCGGGAGGCCCGTCGTGGTCTCCCAGTGCTCGCCCATGTCGGCGAGGGAGTGGAGGCCGTAGCGCCCGTAGGTGAAGCGGGCCTCGTGGATGCAGAGGCCGGCGTCGACGGCGCCGTCGCGGACGGCCGGCATGATCTCGTCGAAGGGGAGGACGACGACCTCGCCCACGCCGCCGGGTACCTCCGAGGCGGCCCAGAGCCTGAAGAGCAGGTAGGCGGTGGAACGCTCGCTGGGGACGGCGACCTTCGCGCCGGCGAGGTCGGCGGGGCGGCGCGGCTCGCGGGTGAGGACGAGCGGTCCGCAGCCGCGTCCGAGTGCGCCGCCGCAGGGGAGCAACGCGTACTCGTCGAGCACCCAGGGGAGCTCCGCGTACGAGATCTTGAGGATGTCCAACTCGCCGCGTTCGGCCATGCCGTTGGTGCGGTCGATGTCGGCGAAGGTGACGTCGAAGGCGGGGGCTCCGGCGACGCGGCCGTGCGCCAGCGCGTCGAAGACGAAGGTGTCGTTGGGGCAGGGGGAGTAGGCGATGGTCAGGGGGTGGGGAGGGGTGGGCATGGGGGCTCCTGGGTGGGTGGTGGGTTGGTTTTGGGGCGTTGGGGTGTGGTGGGGCGAGGGTTGTTGTTCGGGTCTGGGCTTCGGGAACTGGGCTGGGCCCGCGTCTCCGGGGTGAGCTCCGGGCTCCGGGCTGATCTCCGAGCCCCGAGTCCTGAGCCCCGAGCTCCGAGCTCCGAGTCCTGAGCCCCGGGCTCCGAGTCCTGAGCCCCGAGCTCCGAGCCCCGAGCCCCGAGCCCCCGAGCCAGCCCTCACTCCCACCCCACCAACACCTCCGCACCCCCCCGAAACACCCCACGCAACCCCTCCAACGCCCCCGGTATCGCCCAGCTTCCGCGGTCGCGTGGACCCACGGCATTGGAGACGGTCCGAAGTTCAAGGACGGGGACCCCGTGCGCCGCGGCGGCCTCGGCGACGCCGAACCCCTCCATGCCCTCGGCAGCCGCTTCCGGATGGCGCCCCGTCAGCTCCCGGGCGCGGTCGGCGGTGCCGGTCGCGGTCGTGACGGTGAGGACGTCGCCGAGCACGCCACCGGTCGCAACGGCCACGGCGTACGCCAGCCGGTCCGGCGAGTGGTGCTCGGAAGTGCCGAAACCGAGCTCCGTCACCGGCAGGAACCCGCCTTCGGCGGTCTGCGCCCCGAGGTCGGCGGCGACGATCTTCCGCGAGACCACCGCGCCCCCCATGCACAGACCGGAGCGCTCCACCGGTCGTCCCGAGTCCGCGCCGCCCGCCGTCCCGGTCGCGACGTCGGCGACCTCGTCGACCTCGCGACCGTCGTGCAGGCCGCCCGCTACCGTGCTGCCGAAGCCCGGAAGGAACCCTCCGCCGATCCCCGCGGAGACGACGAGGCCGTACCCGGCATCCCGGCCTCCGGCAACCGCCGCCGCGGTCAAGGCGGTTGCCGTCCCCGCGGCTGCGGCGGCAGGGCCC
>NZ_AJTQ01000087.1 GCF_000262345.1 Streptomyces xiaopingdaonensis
CGAAGACGGACGCCGCCCGACTCGCATCCGCCCCACCCGGAACGGCGATGCGCCGCATCTCGTAGCCGCCCGGCAAGTGAAGCGACCGCACCTCCGGCCGCTCTCCGGCACCCGAGCCCGCGGATGAGCCCTGCGCGGCCTCCCAGTCGAGAATGCCCTGCTCCACGGCCTTCCGCTCAGCGGAAACGGCAGTGACCACAAGCACCCGGCGACGACCGCTCGTCACGGCACCGGCCCCCGAAGCGCAAGCGCCGCCTCCCGCAGCGGTCCCGGGCCGTTCAACAGGTCAGGCCTCAGGACTCGTTCTTGAGCTTCAGATGCCAGACGCCCTTGGCAGTGCTTCCGTCCGTCTCGACGATGGCGAGCCGGGCCTGGTCGCTCATCGAGGTCTGGCCCGTCGGGCTCTGCTGCTGGAAGAACGCCTCGCCCGGCAGTGAGTAGTAGGTCTTGTTGATCGGCTGCGTCACGGGCTGCCCGTCGATGTAGATCGACCAGCCCGTCTCGGCCACGTCCGGCTCGACGCCCACTCGGAGCTTGTCGCCGGTTCCGATGGCGAAGGTGTCGCCCTTGTTCTCCTTGAGGCAACCGTCGAACTTCGACTGTGCGAGCGCCTTGCCGTCGTTGTAGCAACTCGCCTCGCTGGAGACGGAGTTGCCGCCGACCGTCGCCGTCGTCACCGGTGTGGGCGCGGCGCAGCCGGAGAGCGCCAGGAGGCCGAGGGAGGCGGTACCGACCGCCACGGCGGTGCGCACGGTGCGTCGGGACGGAGACGGCATGCGGTCCTGCCGCGTGGCAATGCTCATGTCCGCAGGCTACCGGGCGGTTGTGGTCAGGCTACGCGGGGGTGCGGCGTGCCGCGGCGCGCCGCGGAGACGAGTCCCCGTACGGACGTGAAGCACCCCAGCGCGACGATTCCGGCCGCGACCCCCATCCCCAACGTCCCCCACAGCGGCAGTGCGATACCGACGGTGCCGCCCGCGACCCAGGAGCACTGGAGCAGCGTCTCGGACCGAGCGAAGGCGGAGGTGCGGACGTGTTCGGGGACGTCGCGCTGGATGAGCGCGTCGAGCGAGAGCTTGCCGAGCGCCTGCGCGACGCCCGCGGTCGCGGCGACGGCGGCGACGGTCGGCGTCTTGAGGAGGACGGCCGCGAGGACGGCGACGCCGACGGCCACGCAGAGCACGCAGACGATGATCGCTTCGGGCGCCCGCGACCTGAGCCAGGCGCCGATCGCCGTCCCCGTCGCGTTGCCCGCCCCCGCGGCACCGGCGACGAGCGCGAGGAGGAACGCGGGATGGTGCCCGTCGAGCGGCTGTTCGCGGAGGAGGAAGGCGAGGAAGAAGGTGAGGAATCCGGAGAGCGCCCGGAGCGAGGCATTGGCGGCGAGCCCGTGCACGACGGAGCTGCCGACGGTACGCAGCCCCGGCCGCCGCCTGCGGCGGGCAGCGGGCTCGGTCTCGTGCGCGGCCTGCGGCTCTCCGGCGGCGAGGAGCGCGGTGCCCTCGCCCTTGGCCGAGTCGACCTTCGGGTCGAGGAGGAAGGAGAGGAAGGTCCCGAGGACGAAGACGGCGAAAGCCCCGTAGAGCGGCCACGCTTCGCCGACGAGGTGGAGTCCGGCCGCGACGGGTGCGGCCGCGCCGGTGGCGAGGAGCCCGGCGAGAGTGACGCGGGAGTTCGCCTTCACCAGGGGGACGCGTGCCGGCAGCAGTCTGGGCACGACGGCGGAGCGTACGACTCCGTACGCCTTCGAGGAGACGAGCACCCCGAGCGCCGCGGGGTAGAGCTCCAGCCCTCCGCCGGCCACCGCTCCGGAGAGTGCGAGCGCGAGGAGTGCTCTGGCGAGCATGGCGGCGGCCATGGCAGCACGCCTGCCGTGCGGGACGCGGTCGAGGAGCGGGCCGATGACGGGGGCGAGCAGGGCGAAGGGCGCCATCGTCACCAGGAGGTAGAGGGCGACTCTGCCGCGTGCCTCGCCCGTGGGCACGGAGAAGAAGATCGTTGACGCGAGGGCGACGGTGATGAGCATGTCGCCTGCCGAGTTGACCGCGTGGAGCTCGATGAGGCGCCCGAGCCCGGACTCTCCCGCGCCCTGCGCGTGGGTGGCGCGGCGGACGCGTCGCGCCAGGGCGGCCGGCGGCCGGCGCAGCGCGCGGCCGGTCCGTCGGAGCTTCTCGGCAGCCACGACCCACAGTGTGCACCCGGACGCGGTTGGGCACGGCATCCTCCGCGGGACCCGTGGGGTAGCGTGGGTTGCCGGTGCGCTCCGCACGGCCCTGAGCGCGGGCGCGGACGTCGCAGCGGCCCAAAGGTCCCGCTCCGTCCCTCTCCCGGCGCTTGCCGGCCGCCGTCGGACCGCGCATGCCGACAACGGCGCTACAGCGTAGGAGAGACGATTCTTGTGAGTGCTGCATGAGTGCCGCGACGCAGAGCCCCAAGCGGAGCGCGCGGAGCCGCCGCACCCCGGACCGGCTGTGCGCCGAGGCCGTCGGCCTCGCGAAGGAGGCCGTCGAGGAGGTGGCGGGTCCTGGCGCCGTCGGCGAGCACGTCGAGGCGGTGGCCGACGGGGACCGGGTGGTGACGCACTTCTTCGAGTCGCGTCAGCCCGGCTACCGGGACTGGCGCTGGGCGGCGACCGTGGCGCGCGCCTCGCGCGCGAAGGTGGTCACGGTCGACGAGACGGTGATGCTGCCCGGGCCCGACGCGCTGCGCGCCCCCGAGTGGGTGCCGTGGAGCGAGCGGCTGCGTGCCGGCGACCTCGGCCCCGGCGACCTCCTGCCGACGGACGCCGACGACCTGCGCCTGGAGCCCGGGTTCTCCGGCGAGGAGGCGCCGCCCCCGAACTCCGCCGTCTCCGCGGAGGCCGAGCGCGCGCAGGAGGCCCGCGAGTCCGACGAGTTGTCGGCGGCCGAGGACTTCGGCGACGTCAGCCCGGTCGGCGAGGACCTCGGCGAGGTGGAGCTGCGTACGGGCTCGCCCGCCGGGCCGGCGCCGGTGCCGACGCGTGCGCGGATCGCCGCCGTCGCGGAGGACCTCGGTATGGGGCGCGCCCGCGTCCTGTCGCGGTACGGGCTGCACACGGCGGCCGACCGCTGGGAGGAGGCGTACGGGCCCAAGTCACCGATGGCGCAGGCGGCGCCGGCCGCGTGCGTGAGCTGCGCGTTCCTCGTACCGCTCGGGGGCTCGCTGCGGCAGGCGTTCGGGGTCTGCGCCAACGAGTTCAGCCCCGCCGACGGCCACGTCGTCTCCTTCGCCTTCGGCTGCGGCGGGCACTCGGAGGCGGCCGTCATGCCGAAGCCGCCGCAGCCTCCGCCGCCCGTCCTCGACGAGACCAGGAACGACGTCCTCGAACTCGGCGGCACCGAGCAGGCCGTGGAGGCACCGGCCGCGCCCGAGGCCGACGCGGCGCCGGAGGAGAGCGAGGACAAGCCCCGCTCGGGCGGCGGGAAGTCGTCGAGGAGCCGCCAGCGCCGCAGGCGCTGAGCCGCCGGTTCGGGCCGCAGCGCGCCGGACGGGCCCGTCATGCCGTACCGTCACCGGGCAGACAGCATCCGAGGCGATCCGGGACGACGAGGAGAGTGCGGCGTGGACGGCGGCGGAGCGGTACCTGTTGGGCGCGCCCCGGAGGCGGACCCGTTCGGCACGGCCGCGTTGCGGCGCGGGGTCCTCGACGGCTGGACCGCCTCGGCCGCGCGGTTCCGTGAGGACGCCAACGCGGAGCAGGACCTCGTCCTCGGCGGCTACCGGGACCGCCTCGTCGTCGAGTTGGCGCAGAACGCCGCCGACGCGGCCGCACGCGCCGGCGTCGCGGGGCGGCTCCGACTGACCCTTGCCGACGGCGTGCTCGTCGCCGCGAACACGGGGGCCCCGCTCGACGCCGAGGGCGTCGCCTCGCTCGCGACGCTGCGTGCTTCGGCCAAGCGCGACGAGGCAGGCGGAGAGCGGGCCGCGGTGGGCAGGTTCGGGGTCGGCTTCGCTGCGGTGCTCGCCGTGAGCGACGAGCCGGCGGTGGTCTCCCGTACGGGCGGTGTCCGCTGGTCGCTGGGCGAGGCGCGTGAGCTCACCGCTGAACGCGGCGCCGACGCACCGCAGTTGCACGAGGAGCTGGCACGCAGGGACGGCCATGTGCCGCTGCTGCGGCTGCCGTTGCCGGCCGAGGGCGCTCCGCCCGAGGAGTACGAGACGGCGGTGGTGCTGCCGCTCCGGGACGCGGCGGCCGAGGAGTTGGCGCTGCGGCTGCTGGAGGGCGTCGACGACGCGCTCCTGCTCACCCTCCCCGGCCTCGCCGAGGTGGCGATCGAGGTCCCGGAGGGCACGGGGCCGCAGCAGGAGGGCCCGTCGCTGCGCACGCTCACTCGGACAACCGAGGAGCCGGGGCAGCCGGCGGAGAGCGGCGAGGCGGTGCTGCGCGAGACGCGTATCGACGACGTCTCGCCGCGGGGGACTGCCGTGACGCGCTGGCGCACCGCGTCCCTCGTCGGCGAGGCGGGGGCCGAACTCCTCGCCGACCGGCCGTTGGAGGAGCGTCTGCGTCCCCAGTGGTCGGTCACCTGGGCGGTGCCGGTCGGCGACGACGGCGGTCCGCTGACTCCGCGCACGGTGCCGCGGGTGCACGCGCCGACGCCGACCGACGAACCGCAGGGCCTCCCCGCGCTGTTGATCGCTTCCTTTCCCCTGGAGCCGACCCGGCGCCGCGTCGCGCCGGGGCCGCTCACCGAGTACCTCGTCGAGCGGGCGGCGGAGTGCTACACGGACCTGCTGCGCGGCTGGCGTACCTCTGCCGCCGACATCCTCGATCTCGTCCCCGGACAGCTCGGTACGGGCGAACTCGACGGCGAGGTGCGCGCCTCGGTGCTGCGCCGGCTGCCCGCCACCGCGTTCCTCGCGGGCGCGGCGAGGGAGGACGGGGCGCCGGTCGTGCTGCGTCCGCGGGACGCCGAACTCGTCGAGGGGGCGGGTGCCGCGACGGTCGAGGTGCTCGCCGAGCTCTTTCCCGCACTGCTGCCCGCCGGGTTGGAACACCGTTCCGAGCTGCGGGTGTTGGAGGTGCCGCGGATTCCGCTCGCGGACGTCGTCGACCGTCTCGCCGGTGTCGAGCGCGGGCCCGAGTGGTGGTGGCGGCTGTACGACTCGCTCGCCGGCGTCGATCCGGACCGCCTCAGCGGCCTGCCGGTGCCGCTCGCGGACGGCCGGACGACGATCGGTCCGCGCCACGTCCTCCTGCCGCAGCCGCCGCGCGAGGGCGTCGCGGAGTCGGCAGAACCCGCGCGCCTCGCCGGGCTCGGCCTGAAGGTGGCGCATGTCGCCGCGGCGCACCCGCTGTTGGAGAAGCTCGGCGCGACGCTCGCCACGCCGCGTTCCGTCCTCACGACTCCGCAGGTGCGCGCGGCTGTCGCCGGATCGCTCGACGCCGACGAGATCTGGCACCCGGAGCAACAGGGGCCGGACGCCGAGGAGTTGGCGGGGACCGTCCTCGCACTCGTGCGTGACGCGGGCCTCCAGCCGGGGGACGAGCCGTGGCTGGCGGCGCTCGCTCTCCCCGACGAGGAAGGCGAGTTGGCGCCCGCGGGCGAGCTCGTCTACCCGGGCAGCCGCTTCCAGCAGGTGATCCGCGAGGGCGAACTCGGGGCGTGCGACGCGGGGTTGGCCGAGGAGTGGGGGGAGCAGCCGCTCACCGCCGTCGGCGTGCAGGCGGAGTTCGCCTTGGTGCGCGCGCGGGACGTGGTGCTCGACCCGGACGAACTGGAGCCGCGCGACACGGAGTTCGCCGAGTCCGACGACCCGGGTCTCCTCGACGCCGTCGACGTGTGGTGCGAGGACGCGCTCGACCAGCTCCCCGAGTATCCGCTGCCGCCCGTCGCCGCCGAACTTGTCGCCGTCCGCGACCTCGACCTCGTCGACGACGGACGCTGGCCGCAGGCGCTGGAGATGCTCTCCGAACCGCCCCTGCGCGAGGCGCTCACCGAGCCCGTGCGCGTGCTGCCCGCGAGCGGCCCCGTCGCCAACGTCCGCGGGTACACCGCCTGGTGGCTCCGCGGGCACCCCGTCCTCGACGGGCGGCGCCCCGCCGGGCTGCGTACCGCGGGCGGCGATCCGCTGCTCTCGGGGCTCTACGAAGAGGTCGACACGGGCCCCGTCGCCGACGCGGGCGTGCTCCGCGCCCTCGGGGTGCGGACGTCGGCGTCCGCCCTCCTCGACGAGCCGGGCGGCGCCGCCGAGCTCCTCACGCGCCTCGCGGAGCCCGAACGCGCCGTGGACGCCGCGCAGTTGCACGGCCTCTACGGCCTGCTCGCCCTGCTCGACCCGGACGAGGTCACCCTCCCCGACGAGCTCCGCGCGGTCGACGCGTCGAGCGCCGGCACTCTCGTCGTCGACGCCTCCCGCGCCGTCGTCGCCGACGCACCCGATCTCCTCGCGCTCGCGGGCGACCGCCCCCTCCTCCCCGTACCGCCGCGGTACGCACGGGAGTTGGCGGAGCTGCTCGAGGTGGACAGGCTGAGCCGTGCGGTTCCCGGCGCGGTCTCCGGCGCCGGGACGGAGCGCGAGGTGCCGGCCCAGGTGAGGGTGGTGCTGCCCGAGGCACCCGCGAGCTACTTCGAGTACGACGAACTCCGCCTCGACGGCGTCGAGTCCGACTGGCGCGTGACCCCGGACGGCGCCGTGCACGCGGCGACCTTCGAGGGCCTCGCGGCAGGGCTGGCGTGGCGCACGGGCCTGTGGAGCCGGCGCTTCGAGACGGCGGCCCTGCTGGAGGACCCGTCGCGGGACGCGGAGTTGGCGCGGGCGCGCTGGTTCGACTGACGGCAGGTGGCAGTCGGCCGCGTGCCCTGTGCCGTGAGCGTGGGCTCGACTCTTCGCTTGGGGGGCACGGCGCGCCCACGTCAGCTTGTCCGGACGGCGGCGGTGTCGAGCACGAAGCGGGAACTTGCAACGGCGTCCGTCACCGTTCTCAGCGTGTCGGCCGGGGCTTGGCCCGTCGTATCGAGCGCGTGCGGCTCCAACGCCCGCAGGTCTGCGAACTGGTGCCACAGCGAGAGGATCGGGGCCTCCTCCACGAGCGCGTCAGGTGCCGTCCGCCCCTGAGCCCGGCGCACGGTCTCGTCCTGGGTGGGAGGCAGTACCACGTAGTGCAGGCGCGGAACGCCGAGGCCCGTGCCGACGTCACGGAAGTGGCCCAGCATCCAGGGGCCGACAACGCCGTCGACGACCGTCACGAATCCGCCCGTCGCATACGTGGACGCCGCACCTTGGATCACGCGCATGACGGTCCGGTTCTGGTCGTCGGACTCGGGAAGGTGCGGCGGGATCGCTCCCGACGCGATGGAGTGCCAGAAGTCGTCCGTATGCAGATGCACCGAGCGCGGGTACGTTCGCGCGAGCGCGCGAGCCGTGGTCGACTTCCCCGCCCCCGGCGGCCCGGTCACGATGATGACATCGGCAGTCATACCCCGCACGCTACCGCCGCTCACGAGCCGTGACCGGTGCTTTCGGTCGAGACGCGACTGCGGTCGCTCCCTCGTGGAGCCTCAGTCTCCCAGGGACTCCACTCCGGGCCGCTCGTCCGCTTCGGGACGGCGGCGCCGCGGAAGCCCCGTCGTGCGGCGGGGAGTCGGCGCGGTCGCGCCGGATCGGTCGACGTGCTTCGGCCTCATGCCCGTGCGCCCTTCGCCGCGAGCCCGGCGAGGACGAGGTCCCAGCCTCGCGCGAACTCCTCCTCCCGCTCCTCGACTCGGGAGAAGGACGACGCGAGCAGCGGGTACTCCGAGGCGCGGGACGCGAGGCGCTCGGCGACCGCCGTACGGGTCGCCTCCTCGTTCGCGCGGTGCCCCCACACCGCCTCCGCCTGCGCCGAGCCGATGACGTAGTGGCTGACGACGCCGGCCGCCGCGGCGAGGCCGGACTCGTCGAAGCCGGCCGAGGCCAGCGCCGCGTACGCGTACTCCGTCGCGCGGAGCGCCTGCGGCCCGGCGAGCGGCCGCGTCCCTGCGAGGTGGGCCGCCCACGGGTGGGCGAGGAGGACGGCGCGGAGTCCGGTGGCGAAGGCGGTGAGGTCGCGGCGCCAGTCGTCGCTCGGCGGGGGCGGGTCGAGTTCGCCCAGTACCGCGTCGAGCGCCAGGTCGAGGACGTCCTCCTTGGTGGCGACGTGCCAGTAGAGGCTCGTGGCGTGGGCGTCGAGGCGGGCCGCGAGGGTGCGCATGCTGAGCTTCTGGGCCCCTTCGCCGTCGAGGAGTTCGACGGCGGCGGCGACGATGCGCTCGCGGGAGAGCTGCGGTCGCGCACGTCCGGTGCGCTCCTCGCGGAACCACACCGCTCCGGCTTCACCCTTGGTCACTCGCTGCCTCCCCGCCTCTGACCGCCTTCCGGGAGCCTACCTCCCCGCCGACAGCGCTTGCCTTCCCATACAGTGTTGGATAGCGTCCGTCGGTGTTGGTCAAACCTGGGGAGACGCCGTGGACGAGACGACGCAGCCGACCCGCTTCCGCTCCGCCGAGCGGCCGGGCCACCCGCGGCGATGGTCGATCCTCGCCGCCCTCTGCGCTGCGCTCCTCCTCGTGGTGGTCGACAACACCGTCCTCCACGTCGCCCTGCCCGCGCTCGGACGCGCCTTCGACGCCTCGATCGGCGACCTCCAAGGCGTCCTGGAGGCGTACGTCGTGGCCTTCGCAGGACTGCTCATCACCGCAGGCGTCCTCGCCGACCGGTACGGCAGGCGACGCGTGCTGCTCGTCGGGCTGCTCGTCTTCGGCGCCGCCTCCGGGCTCGCCGCCGCGGCGCCGGGCGTCGGCTGGCTCGTCGCCGCGCGCGCCGCGATGGGAGCGGGGGCGGCGCTGGTGATGCCGTCGACGCTCGCCGTCCTCGTCGACGTCTTCCCGCCGGGGGAGCGCGCCCGCGCCTTCGCGGTGTGGAGCGCGGTCGCCGCCGTCGCCATGGCGGGCGGGCCGCTCCTCGGCGGTGCGCTGGTGGACGCCTGGAGCTGGGCGGGGGTGTTCCTCGTCAACGTGCCTGTTGTCGCGGGGGCTTGGGCCGGGGTGGTGCGGCTCGTCCCCGAGTCGTACGGGGACCGGGCGCGGCGGCTCGACCTGGCAGGGGCCGCGCTGCTGACGGCGGGGCTGGGCGGCGTCGTCCTCGCCGTCGTCGAGGCGCCGGAGCGGGGCGCGGACGCGCGGGTACTGGGGAGCGGGGCGCTCGGCTGCGTGCTGCTCGCGGTGTTCGCGGTGCGCACGAGGCGGGTGGCGTATCCGCTCGTCGACCTCGGGCTGTACCGGGACCGGCGGTTCTCGGGGGCGAGCTTCGCGGTCGCCGTGCTCACCGTCGCGACCGGCAGCATCCTCTTCGTGCTCGCGCAGTACCTCCAACTCGTCCTCGGGCTGAGCGCGTTCGGGACGGGGCTCGCCGCGGTGCCGCTCGCCGCAGGCGTCGTCGTCGGGTCGTTCTTCGGCGGGCGGGCTCCCCGGCGGTTCGGCGAACGCGCCTGCGTCGTCGGCGGGTTCGCCGTCACCGCGGCGGGATTCGCGGTCCTCGCGACGCTCGGCACGGGGAGTCCGCTCGCGGCCGTCGGCGCAGGGCTCGCGCTCGCCGGGCTCGGCTCCGGCTCCGGGGGGCCCGCTGCGACGAGCGCGGTCCTCGGCGCCGTGCCGCCCGAGCGCGCGGGAGCCGGCGCCGCGCTCAACGACACCCATCAGCAGCTCGGCATCGCGCTCGGCGTGGCACTCCTCGGCAGCCTCCTCGCCGCCGCGTACAAGGTGCGTCTCCCGGACGGCGTCCCCGACGGCGCGCGCTCCTCGCTCGCCGCGACCCTGCGCCACACGTCGCACGCGGGAGACGCCGAACTCGCCTCCGCGGCGCGTACGGCGTTCGCCGGCGCACAGTCGACGGTGCTGTGGACGGCGGTGGCCCTCGCGCTCGCCGGCGCGTGCGTCGCACTGCTGACCGTGCGGGAGCCCCGGGCATGAAAGCGGGGCCGGCGGCGCACCACCGGCCCCGCTCCAACGCGCCTGCTACGCGGGGAACTTCCTCCCGACCAGGCGCCAGACGAACTCCAGCGCGACCCCGGCCACCACCGAGATCCCCACCGCCGTCCACGGCACCGTCGTGCCCACCAGCTTCAGCGCGAAGAACTCCTGGAGGAACGGCGTCACCAGGACCACGACGAACGCCACGCCCATCGTCAGCACCAGACCGATCCGCCACCAGGTGTAGGGGCGGGCGATGATCGCGAGCACCCACATCGCGATGAGGAAGAGCGTCAGTGTCGCGGCGCTCGTCTCCGCGGAGAGCGCTTCCGCACCGCCGTACTGGCTGCGCGCGAAGAGGTACGAGCAGAACGTCGCGGTGCCGGCGACGAGGCCCGCGGGGATCGCGTACCGCATCACCCGGCGTACGAAGTGCGGCTTGGCCCGCTCCTTGTTGGGCGCCAGCGCGAGGAAGAACGCCGGGATGCCGATGGTGAGCGAGGAGAGCAGCGTCAGGTGCCGCGGCAGGAACGGGTACGGCACCTGCCAGAG
This sequence comes from Streptomyces xiaopingdaonensis, assembly GCF_000262345.1. Taxonomy (GTDB): domain Bacteria; phylum Actinomycetota; class Actinomycetes; order Streptomycetales; family Streptomycetaceae; genus Streptomyces; species Streptomyces xiaopingdaonensis. The sequence continues at coordinate 10,503 of NZ_AJTQ01000087.1, forward strand.
GATCACCAGCAGAGCGAGGAGCACCGAGTAGACGGTTTTGGTGAGGAACAGGTTGGCGACCCGCTCGATGTTGCCGATCACCCTGCGGCCCTCCGCGACGACCGAAGGCAGCGTCGCGAAGCTGTTGTTGAGCAGGACGATCTGCGCGACGGCCTTGGTCGCCTCGGAGCCCGAGCCCATCGAGACGCCGATGTCGGCGTCCTTCAGCGCGAGCACGTCGTTGACGCCGTCGCCCGTCATCGCGACGTGGCGTCCGCGGGACTGGAGGGAGCCCACCATGTCCCGCTTCTGCTGCGGCGTCACCCGGCCGAAGACGGCGCCGTCCTCGATCGCGCGTCCCCGCTCCTCCTCGTCGTCGGGGAGCTTGCGCGCGTCGACGGGCGAGTCCGCGCCGGGGAGGCCGAGTTCGCCGGCGACGGCGCCGACCGAGACCGCGTTGTCCCCGGAGATCACCTTCGCCCTGACGTCCTGTTCGGCGAAGTAGGCGAGGGTCTCGGAGGCGTCGGGGCGGAGGCGCTGCTCCAGCACGAGGAGCGCCGCGGGCTTCGCGTCCTCGGCGATCCGCGGGTCGTCGAGGCCGAGGTCGGTCCTCGCCTCGGCGAGGAGCAGCACCCGGAGACCCTGCGCGTCGAGGTCGGCGACCTCGGCGAGCGCCTCCTCGCCCGCGGCGAGGAGGACGTCGGGGGCGCCAAGGAGCCAACTGCGCCCCTGCGACTCGGAGGCGCCGTCGTCGACGAAGGTGGCGCCGCTGTACTTGCGGGCCGAGGAGAACGGCAGCGTCGCCGTGAGCCGCAGACCGGCCCCGCGCTCCGACGGGTACGCGTCGGCGATCGCCCGCAGGCTCGCGTTGGGGTGCTGGTCGGAGGCGCCGAGCGCGGCGAGGACGCGCTCGTACGGCGCCCGGTCGTCGGGCTCCGGCTGCCCGAGGGGCCGCAGCTCCCGTACGTCCATGCCTCCTTCGGTGAGCGTCCCCGTCTTGTCGAGGCAGACCGTGTCGACCCTGGCGAGCCCTTCGATCGCGGGGAGCTCCTGGACGAGGCAGTGCTTGCGCCCGAGTCGTACGACACCGATCGCGAAGGCGACCGAGGTGAGCAGTACCAGTCCTTCGGGGACCATCGGCACGATGCCGGCGACCATCCGCCGGATCGCCTCGCTCACGTCGTGCTTCTGCACGACGAGCTGGCTGAGGACGAGGCCGATCGCCGCCGGGACCATCATCCAGGTGATGTACTTGAGGATCTGGCTGATCCCGCTGCGCAGTTCGGAGTGGACGAGCGTGAACCGGGAGGCTTCTTCGGCGAGTTGCGCCGCGTACGCCTCCTTGCCGACCTTCGTCGCGGTGAACGCCCCGCTGCCGGCGACGACGAAGCTCCCCGACAGGATGCGGTCGCCCGGCTGCTTGACCACCGGGTCGGCTTCGCCGGTGAGGAGCGACTCGTCGATCTCCAGCCCGTCGGCCTCCGTGACCTCGCCGTCCACGGGGCACTTGTCGCCGGGCGCGAGCTCCACGAGCTCCCCGAGGACGATCTCCCCCGTCGGGATCCCGACCTTCGCGCCGTCCCTGCGCACCGTCGGCCTCGACTCCCCGATCACCGCGAGGCTGTCGAGGGTCCGCTTGGCGCGCAGCTCCTGGATGATGCCGATGCCGGTGTTGGCGATGATGACGAAGCCGAAGAGCCCGTCCTGGATCGGACCGACCACCAGAATGATCAGGAACAGAACGCCGATGATTGCGTTGAACCGCGTGAAGACGTTGGCGCGGACGATGTCGGCGGTCGACCGACTGCTGCGCACCGGCACGTCGTTGACCTCGCCGCGGGCGATCCGCTCGGCGACCTGGGACGAGGTGAGCCCCGTCGCGGGGGTGCCGGGGGCGCCCGGTGCCCCCTCGGCGTCGCGGTCCTCGGACGGTCCTGCTTCGGTGCCTTTCGGGTGCGTCATGTCCCGACCGCGCCCTCGGCGCTCGATCGGGGCGCGTACACGCCGCGCCCCGCGGTCCTGCGAGTCGACTGGGGCCACATGTTCCGGCATCGCTCCTTGACTGGGGTGGTGGTGCACGCCCGGACCGCCGTCGGCCTGCGGCGGGTGGGCCGGTTGGTGCGGGTACTGCGAGAGACGTCCGGGCACCGGCTCCAGTTGCCCGGTGGGGCGCGCCGCTCTCCTCGGTTCAGGCGGAGGAGCCGGACGAGGCGGCGGGACCGGAGTCCGTCGGCCCGGCCTCGGCGGCGGCCCGGCGGATCGCCGCGTCCCGTCGCCGCACGTACCAGATGCCTACGCACCCGAGGCCGGCGCCCGCGGCGCAGGTCCACACCCACCAGGTGTGCCCGTGCTCGTCGAACCATCCGTAGAAGGGGAGTTGCACGAGGAACAGGACGAACCAGACGAGGGTGCCGCCGATGACGGTGCCCACGACGTTGCCCTCCAGGGGCTCGGGCGCCTCGTGTTCGCCGTTCGTCCACTTGCCCATCAGGCCCATCGCCCTCGGCTCCCTCTCTCCGGTTCTCGGCGCTGCCCCGTATCTTTCAGCCACCGGACGCGGGTTCGTGCACCGGGGTGCCCGGAGCGTGGTACTCGTCCCGTACGGAAGGCCGCCGGGCGTTGTCGTTGTGACCCTCCGCGCCGGGTCCGTGGCTGTGCGCGGCTCGCAGGTTCCGCACTTTCCTGCTCGAAGCCGGTTTCCACCCTAACCAGCCGCGGAAGGGTTCTACGCGCGGAGATGGCGATCACTCGACTCGTTTGTTCATACTGATGCCCGTTGGATCTGACTGGATTCTTTCGTTGGATGACCCAAGATGATCTAACTCCCCGCCCCCAGGCCCAGTTCCCTCCGAGGTCATGCATGCCTTCTTCGGCCAACCCGGTCGATACTGAGAGCAAGGATTCTCAGCCGCCCGCCCGCAGCAACGCCTTCGATCGCTTCTTCCAGATCTCCGCACGCGGCTCCAGCGTGACCAGGGAAATCCGGGGCGGTCTCGCCACCTTTTTCGCGATGGCCTACATCATCGTGCTGAACCCGATCATCCTCGGCGCCGGCACGGATAAGTACGGTCACCAGCTCGACAACGCCCAACTCGTCACCGCCACGGCACTCATCGCCGGCCTCACCACCGTCCTGATGGGCGTGATCGGGAACGTGCCGATCGCGGTCGCCGCGGGCCTCGGCATCAACGCGGTCGTCTCGCTCCAGCTCGCCCCCAAGATGAGCTGGCCCGACGCGATGGGCATGGTCGTCCTCGCCGGCCTGGTGCTGATGATCCTCGTCGCCTCGGGGCTGCGGCAGCGCGTCATGGACGCCATCCCCAACGGGATGCGGCGGTCGATCGCGATCGGTATCGGCCTCTTCATCGCGCTGATCGGGCTCGTCGACTCCGGCTTCGTGACGAGGAACCCCGACGCCGCCAACACCACCGTGCCGCTCGGTCTCGGCCAGGGCGGGCAGCTTCAGGGCTGGCCCGTGCTGATCTTCGTCCTCGGCCTGCTGCTGATGTTCGTCCTCAAGGTCCGCAAGGCCAAGGGCGCCATCCTCATCGGCATCGCCGTGATGACGGTGGTCGCCATCGTCATCAACAGCCTCGCCGTCATCCCGGACGACGCCTGGGGACTGGCGGTCCCGACCGTCCCCGACTCGCTGGTGGGCACCCCCGACTTCGGACTCGTGGGCCAGATCAGCCTCTTCGGCGGCTTTCAGGAAGTGGGCATCCTCACCGGCTGCCTCTTCGTCTTCACCGTCCTGCTCTCCGGGTTCTTCGACGCGATGGGGACGATCATCGGGGTCGGCGAGGAGTCGGGCCTCACCGACGACAAGGGGCAGCTGCCGGGGATGGGGCGCATCCTCATGATGGACGGCATCGGCGTCGCCGGCGGCGGACTCGGGTCCTGCTCGGCGAACACCTGCTTCGTCGAGTCGACGGCGGGCGTCGGCGAGGGGGCTAGGACGGGGTTCGCCAACCTCGTCACCGGTGGCCTCTTCCTGCTGGCCCTGATCTTCACGCCGTTGGCGACCGTGGTGCCCTCGCAGGCGGCGACGCCCGCACTCGTCGTCGTCGGTTTCATGATCATGGCGTCGAACGTGCGGGGCATCGACTGGGACGACCTCACCGTCGCCGTCCCCGCGTTCCTGACGATCATCTCGATGCCGTTCACGTACAGCATCACCAACGGGATCGGCGTCGGCGTCGTCGCTTTCATCGCGCTGCGGGCCGCGACCGGGCGGATCCGCACGGTGCCGTGGCTGCTCCACGTCGTCGGCTTCTTCTTCCTCGTCTACTTCCTGCTCGACCCCATCGAGCAGGTGCTCGGCGTGAAGTAGCCGTTCGCGTACAGGCTCACTGCCGGTCGGTCCTCGGGGGATCGGCCGGCAGTGTCGTGCGCGGCTCAGTTGCGGTCGGGCTCGCCGTAGAAGCGCTGCGTCTCCTCGACCGCGGTGCGGAAGCGCTCGTCGAAGTCGTCTCTGACGAGTCTGCTGAGGACGTAGTCCTGGATCGTCATGCCGCGCTTGGCCGCGTGCTCGCCGAGCCTGTCGAAGAGCTCGCTCTCGACGCGCAGGCTGAGCACTTTCGTCTGGACGTGCGAGGTCGTCGGCGTCATATGTCCACCGTCCCGGCCGCTTGCGCGGATCTGCCGATTTTCCGTGCGAGCTCACTCGTACGTGTGAGCCCCATGGGTGGCGGGCGGCCAACGGCGGTGAGACCCCTTCGAGTTGGTCTTTAGTTCAGGTAATGAGTTACCCTAAGGACATGCCGGAACAGCACGCTTCCCCTCGCGGCGCGGCCGAGGACGAGCAGACAGAGAGCGCGGGCGCCGCCGCGGCCGGCGTCACCGGAGCCGACGCGGAAGCGGTCAACGCCCTGCGCTCCGCCGTGATGCGCCTCTCCAGGCGCCTCAGGCACCAGCGCGTCGACGAGACGCTGAGCCCGGCCGAGATGTCGGTGCTCGGCACCCTCGCCCGGTGCGGCTCCGCGACACCGAGCGAGCTCGCCCGCAAGGAGTACGTACAGCCGCCCTCGATGACCCGCATCGTCGCGATGCTGGAGACGAAGGGGCTGGTCCGGCTGGAGCCGCATCCCGAGGACCGCAGGCAGAAGGTGGTCATGCAGACCGAGCAGGCAGAGTCCATGCTCGCTGCGTCACGGACGAAGCGGAACGCATGGCTGGCCGAACTCGTCGTCGAGCTCGACGACGAGGACTGGGCCACCCTGCGGGCCGCCGCACCCGTACTGGAGAAGCTCGCACGTCTGTAAGGAGAACGTCGAAGCCGAGGAGGCGAACCCGGATTGAGTACGGGCCACGGAGCACACTCCGCACCCGGACCAGAGGACGAGAACAACAGCCGTAACCCGCAGTCTGCCGGCCCCCGTGCGCAGGGAGCCGATGCACGCGAGCCCGAGCTCCGGAAGATCGAGGGGGCGCGCGACAAGGCCGGGAAGCCCTCGATGTTCAGCTCGCTGCGCATCCGCAACTACCGCCTCTTCGCCGGGGGGCAGGTCGTCTCCAACACGGGGACGTGGATGCAGCGCATCACCCAGGACTGGCTGGTGCTCAGCCTCACGGGTTCCTCCACCGCCGTCGGCGTCACCACGGCGTTGCAGTTCCTGCCGCTGCTCCTGTTCGGCCTCTACGGCGGCGTGATCGCCGACCGGTACGCGAAGCGGAAGCTTCTGGTGATCACCCAGACCGTGATGGGGCTCACGGGGCTGGCGCTCGCCTTCCTGACGCTCAGCGGGAATGTTCAGGTCGGCCACGTGTACGCGTTGGCGTTCGTCCTCGGTCTCGTGACGGTCGTGGACAATCCGGCCCGGCAGACGTTCGTCTCCGAGATGGTCGGTCCCGATCAACTGCGCAATGCGATCTCGCTCAACTCGGCCAACTTCCAGAGCGCCCGGCTCATCGGTCCGGCCGTCGCCGGTGTGCTGATCTCCGCCGTGGGGAGCGGGTGGGCGTTCCTGCTCAACGGGGTCTCCTTCATCGCGCCCGTCTGCGCGCTGCTGGCGATGCGCCGTGCCGAGCTCCATCCGACGGAGCCCGTCGTGCGGAGCAAGGGACAACTGCGCGAAGGACTGCGGTACGTGCGCGGGCATCCGGAGCTGCTCTGGCCGATCGTGCTGGTGGGGTTCATCGGCACCTTCGGGTTCAACTTTCCGATCTGGCTGACCGCCTTCACGGACAACGTCTTCCACAGCGGTCCGGGCACGTACGGGCTGCTCAACTCGCTGATGGCGATCGGCTCCGTCGCCGGCGCCCTGCTCGCCGCGCGGCGGCGGGCGACCCGGATGCGGATGCTGCCGCTCGCGGCGCTCCTCTTCGGTGTGCTGGAGATGGCCGCTGCGGTCTCGCCCTCGTTCTGGCTCTTCGTCGCGTTGATGGCGCCGATCGGGATCGTGGGGCTCACCTTCAACGTCACGGCCAACGCCAGTGTGCAGATGGCCTCAGAACCCGCGATGCGGGGGCGTGTGATGAGCCTGTACATGATGGTCTTCATGGGCGGCACGCCGATAGGCGGGCCGATCATGGGGTGGATCACCGACACCTACGGGGCCCGGATCGGCTTCCTGAGCGGCGGGTTGATCTCCGCCGTGATCTCGGTCACCGTCGCGCTCGTCCTCGCGCGGGTGAGCGGTCTGAGGCTCCGGGTCGACCTGCGGCGCGGTCATCGGCATGTGCGGTTCGTGCCGGCCGAGCGGGAGCGGAAGCAGGTCGCCGGGGTGGTGTGAGCCGGCCGGGGTGGTGCGCCGGGGGTCGCGGTCGTGCGGCGGGTGCGCGAGGGTCTCCTCATGAGGCTCTTCGCCGCTCTGCTGCCGCCGGAGCACGTGCTCGCCGAACTGGTGGGTCCCGTACGGGAGTTGCAACGGCTGCCCGGTGCCGAGCGGCTCCGGTGGACGCCGCGGGCCGGTCGGCACTGCACCCTCGCCTTCTACGGGGAGGTCTCCGACGAGCAGTGCGAGCGGCTCGTCGGGCGCCTCGCACGGGCTGCGGGGCGGAGTGATCCGCAGCGGCTGCGTATCGCGGGCGGTGGACGGTTCGGTGACCAGGTGCTGTGGGCCGCGGTGCGGGCGGTCCACGAGGACTCGGACGCCGCGGTGCGCCGGCTCGCGTGGGCCTCGGCTGCCGCCGGGAGGCGAGCCGGCGTGACGGTGCCCGAGGGGCGCGGTTTTACGGCGCACCTCACTCTGGCGCGTGCGCGGGGGCGCGGTGGGTCGGTTCGGCTCGCGCCGTTCGTCGACGAACTGGACGCGGTGGCCGGTACCCCGTGGAGGGCCGACGCGCTCGCCCTGGTGCGGTCGAAGCTGCCCGTCGGCGGGGTCGAGGGCGAGCAGCCGCGGTACGAGACCGTGGCGACGTGGCCGCTCGGGAGCGGGCGTACGCCGGCGTGAAGAGGAAGAGCCGGGCTCCGGGAGGGGAGCTGTGCCCACACCGTTACGGTAGGGGTGTGGATGCGAAGACCAGAATGCGGATCGTGAGTGGGGCGCTCGTCCTGCTCTTCGTCGTGGTGGCCGTGGCGGCAGCGTTCGGCAACTGACGGCCGCGGCCTGCGGGTTCGGACGGAACCCGGGGTGAGGTACGTCGTCGGCGGGGCCCCGCGGCGGCCGCGGGGCCCCGCGACGTCACCAGGCGAACGCCTCCGGTGCGGGGCCCGGGCCCGGGAAGGTCTCGTCGAGTGAGGTGAGCAGCTCCTCGTCGAGCTTCAACTCGACGGCGCGCAGCGCCGAGTCCAGCTGTTCCCGGGTGCGCGGGCCGACGATCGGGCCCGTCACGCCGGGCCGGGTGAGCAGCCAGGCCAGCGCCGTCTCGCCCGGCTCCAGGCCCGCCTTGTCCAACAGGTCCTCGTACGCCTGGACCTGGGAGCGCACCTTCGAGTTCGCCAAAGCATCGGCGGAGCGGCCCGAGCTCGAACGCGACGAGCCGCCCTCGCGCTCCCTGCGGATCGCACCGCCGAGCAGGCCGCCGTGCAGCGGCGACCAGGGGATGACGCCGAGACCGTACTCCTGCGCCGCGGGGATCACCTCCATCTCCGCCCTGCGCTCGGCGAGGTTGTAGAGGCACTGCTCGCTGACGAGGCCGTACATGCCGCGGGCGGCGGCCTTCTCGTTGGCCCGGGCGATGTGCCAGCCGGCGTGGTTGGAGGAGCCGGCGTAGAGGATCTTGCCCTGCTGGACGAGGACGTCGATCGCCTGCCAGATCTCCTCCCACGGGGTGGTCCGGTCGACGTGGTGGAACTGGTAGAGGTCGATGTGGTCCGTCTGCAGGCGGCGGAGGCTGGCCTCGACCGCCTGGCGGATGTTGAGGGCGGAGAGGCGGGACCGGTTGGGCCAACCCTCGCCGTCCGTCTCCATGTTGCCGAAGACCTTCGTGGCGAGGACCGTCTTCTCGCGTCGGTTGCCGCCCTTGGCGAACCAGTTGCCGATGATCTCCTCGGTGCGGCCCTTGTCGGGGCCCCAGCCGTACACGTTGGCGGTGTCGAAGAAGTTGACGCCTGCTGCATGGGCGGCGTCCATGATCGCGTGGCTTTCGGGCTCGTCGGTCTGCGGGCCGAAGTTCATCGTGCCGAGCACGAGTCGGCTCACCTTGAGTCCAGTACGTCCGAGCTGCGTGTACTCCATGACGGTAGCCAAGCGGGTGGAGGGGGCTCGAAGCAAGCGGTGGACGGGGGTGGGGACAGGTGGGGTGAACTGGGGGCTGGGAAAGCGAGGTTGGGCCTCGGGGCGTGGGTGGGAATCGAAGGTTGCGCTCCGAGCTTCGGGGGGCAATCCTTGCTACCGAGCCCCGAGCCCCGAGCCCCGAGCCCCGAGCCCCGAGCCCCGGGGTTACTCGGTGTCGGGCCTTCGGTACGCCTCCCCGATGCCCCAAGCCTGGTGGAGCGCGTCGGCGAAGGAGGCGGCGATGCGGTGCTCGCCCTCGGCCGACGGGTGCGTGCCGTCGTAGGTGTCCCGCGCGACGTCCCAGTCGGGCGGGGCCGACGCGAGGAGGAGGGGAGCGTCGGGCGCCGAGAGGTCCGCGACGGCCTTCTCCAGGAGTACGTCGAAGTGGGCGCAGCTCTCGGCGAATTCGGGGTCGTGCTCCGCACGGACGTTGCGGAGCACGGGCAGTACGGCGACCCGTAGCCCCGGGTTGGCGGTGCGCGCGGCGAGGAGGAAGCGGCGCACGTTCGCCTCGGTCTGTACGGGGTCCGTGTAGAACCCCAGGTCGATGAGCCCGAGCGAGACGAGCAGGGTGTCGGCACGGTGCGCGGTCACGGCGTCCGCGACCTCGGGCGCGTGGTGGAGCCAGCCGAGCCCCCAGCCGGCGAGGTGCCGCCGCGCTTCTTCGGGGAAGTCGTCGGCCGCGTAGGCGTGCGAGCCCTCGCGGAGCGCGGTACGCGGGCCGACGATCCGGAACGGTGTCTCGCAGGTGCGCACGAGGTGCTGCCACATCCGGTAGCGCCAGGTGAAGTCGCCCGCGGATCCGAGGGTCATGGAGTCGCCCACGAAGAGAACGCGCATGGGTACATCGTCTCCGAGCCGGCGTGCACGCGGGAGTGCGGGACCCGCACGGGCGTCGGGCCGTCGTCGTGCGACGTCCCGCGGCGCACAAACCTCCGCGGATGTTGGAGACTTGGTTCATGTCTGTGGTTGTGCGTGCAGCGGGTGTCGCCTGCGCCGTGGTCGTCGCCGCGCCTTCGGTGGCGGTGGCCGACGGCGTCGACGGCTTCACCATCAAGGACCCGCGGATCACCGAGTCGAGCGGACTGGCCGCCAGCCGGGCACACAAGGGCGTCTACTGGACGCACAACGACTCGGCGCACTCCCCACTCGTCTACGCCGTCGACGGCCGCACCGGCAGAACCGTGGCGACGGTGACGCTCCAGGGCGTGGAGATGCGCGACGTCGAGGCGATCTCCGTCGGCACCGACGGCAACGTCTACGTGGGCGACATCGGCGACAACCGCGACGGCACCTGGCCCGAGGTCTGGATCTACCGCTTCAGCGAGCCGAAGGAACTCGGCGACACCACGCTCACCCCCACCCGCTACACGGTCCGCTACGACGACGGTCCGCGCGACGCCGAGTCGATGATGGTCCATCCGAAGACCGGCCGCGTCTACATCGCGAGCAAGAGCAACGCGGGCAAGGGCGGTCTCTACGCGGGCCCGGAAGAGCTCTCCCCGCAGGGCGTCAACACGTTCGAGCGCGTCAAAGACATCGATCTGTGGGCGACGGACGGCGCCTTCTCGCCCGACGGCACCCGGCTGGTGCTGCGCGGCTACTTCACGGGCGAGATGTACGCATGGCGGGGAGGCAAAGCGGAGCTCCTCGGAAGTGTGCCGGTGCCCATCCAGCGCCAGGGCGAGTCGGTGACGTTCACGCTCGACGGACGGACCCTCCTCCTCGGCAGCGAGGGCGAGAACAGCTCCGTCGAACCCGTCGAACTGGACGGGAAGTTGCTGCCGGAGAGCGCCGCGAAGGAGAAGGAGTCCGGCAAGCCTTCCGAAGGAGGCGCGGGCGACGGCAGCGGGTCCGACGAAGAGGGCAGCGACAAGACCGTGGTCGGAGCCGGCGTCTTCGTCGCCGCCGTGTTCGCATGGCTGGGCCTGCGGCGGCTCTTCAGGCGCCGCGACTGAGCACAGGCGCCCCCCCGTCCGCCTTTGCGCGACGCGCACGAGGCCCCTCACCCGCGGGCCGCGGGTGAGGGGCCTCAGCAGCGGACGATGCCCGACGGGACCGGTCCTGCGCTCAGATGTTCTCCACGACGTAGTCGACGCACGCGGTGAGCGCTTCGACGTCGTCCGGTTCGACGGCGGGGAACATCGCGACGCGGAGCTGGTTGCGGCCGAGCTTCCGGTAGGGGTCGGTGTCGACGATCCCGTTGGCGCGGAGCGTCTTGGCGACGGCGGCCGCGTCGATGTCGTCGTCGAGGTCGATCGTGCCGACCACCTGGGAGCGCTGCGCGGGGTCGGAGACGAAAGGCGTCGTGTACTTCGCGTCCTCGGCCCAGCCGTAGAGCCTCCGGGCGGAGTCGGCGGTGCGGCGCACCGCCCAGTCCAGGCCGCCGCGGCCGTTGAGCCACTCGAGCTGGTCGTTGAGGAGGAAGAGCGTGGAGAGCGCGGGGGTGTTGTACGTCTGGTTCTTGCGGGAGTTGTCGATGGCGGTCTTCAGGTCGAAGAACGCGGGGATGTGCCGGTCCGAGGCGGCGATCCGCTCGGCGCGTTCGAGCGCGGCCGGTGAGAAGACGGCGATCCACAGGCCGCCGTCTGCGGCGAAGGACTTCTGCGGCGCGAAGTAGTAGACGTCGGTCTCGGCGACGTGCACGGGCAGGCCGCCGGCGCCCGAGGTGGCGTCGACGAGGACGAGGGCGCCCTCGTCGGCGCCGGCCACGCGGTTCAGCGGCATGGCGACGCCGGTCGACGTCTCGTTGTGGGTCAGCGCGTAGGCGTCGACGCCGGCCTCGGCCTCCGGGAGGGGGTGGGTGCCGGGCTCGCCGGTGATGACCGAGGGTTCCTCGAGCCACGGCGCCAGTTTCGCGGCCTTGGCGAACTTGGAGGAGAACTCACCGAAGGAGAGGTGCTGGGACCTGGAGTCGATCAGGCCGTGCGTCGCGATGTCCCAGAAGGCGGTGGAGCCGCCGTTGCCCAGGACGACCTCGTATCCGTCGGGGAGTTGGAAGAGGTCGCTCACCCCCTGGCGCACCTTGCCGACCAAATCCTTGACCGGTGCCTGGCGGTGTGAGGTACCGAGGAGCGAGCTGCCGGTCGCGGCCAGCGCACTGAGTGCCTCCGTGCGTACCTTGGACGGGCCCGAGCCGAAGCGACCGTCGGCGGGCTTGATGTCTGCGGGAATCTGGAGATCAGCCACAGAGCGAGGGTAGTCCCTCTGACGCGATCGGGAAGCGGGCGTTTCAACTCCCGAGATCGCGACTGAGACATGGCGGCGCGCGGAAGATTGGATTCCGCTTCCGTCGCCTCGTGCGTTGTCGTCGCGTCATCCCAGGTCAGGGCGGTGGGAGGGGGAATCTGGCGGTCCGGTCGGGCGGAGCGGCTTCCGCGAGTGGCTCAGTTCGTTTTTCCGGAAACGTACTCGGGTACCCCGGCGGGCATGACCACGCCGACGACCGGGCTGCAGCTCTTCGCCCGAGAGAAGCGGGTGCGGCTGACGACGTACGAACCGGAAGGTACCCCGGTCGCCGGGCGCTGCGCGCTCGCGGTCGAGGGCGACCGCGCGTACGTCCGCACCCATGCCAGAGCGAGGAAGAACGTACGTATGGAGCGGTTCCCCGAGGCGGAGATCACACCGGCTTCGCTGGGCGGTGCGCCGACGGGCGCGCCGATGATGGCGAAGGTCCGGCGGCTCCACGGGGACGAGGCCCGCCACGCGGCGGGCGTCCTCGCGAAGCGGCACCCCTTGGTGCACGGGCTCGGAGTCCCGCTGGGATACGCCCTCATGTTCGACAAGCCTGTCCATTACGAGGTGCGTCTCGTCGGCGAGGAACGCAGGGCGCCTCGGCGGTGAGGGGCTGGCTCGGGCGGGCGTGGTCTTGGTTGCGGCGTGCCCGAGCGGTACGCCTTGTCGGGGCTCGGGGCTCGGGGCTCGGGGCTCGGGGCTCGGGGCTCG
>NZ_AJTQ01000088.1 GCF_000262345.1 Streptomyces xiaopingdaonensis
GTTCGTTGGCGGGTGAAGGATCGACGCACGACGGTCGGCGGTCGCTGAGGAGGCAAGCGGTCCGGAGCAACACCGGCGGCCGGCCAGCGGCGTCGAACGCGGGGTCCGCATCGGGCCGGTTGGCAGCGTCCGCGCCGATACGCGCGCCGTTCAGGGCGAGTTGCCGTGCATCGGCGGCGCGGAGAACGTGCAGCCTGTAGGTATGGACGAGGCACAGGGGCAGGGACGGGTGGACGGTGCCGCCGGGGCGGAAGACGGCGGTGCCGCACGGGAGCGGGCGTCGGAGCTGGACGTGACGGGGCAAGGGCGCACGGAAGCGCATCAGGGAGGCGCCATGCGCGGGCGTGCGGGCGAAGAGGCCACGCGGGCGGCCGAGTTGGCGCGCGCGCTCCGCGCACAGGTGCGGGGCGAGGTGTCGTTCGGTTCTGCTGCCCGGGCGCTGGTCACCATGGACGCCTCCAACTACCGCCGCGTGCCCGAGGGCGTGGTGGCGCCCAGGGACGCGGAGGACGTCGCCGCGGTGCTGGGCGTCTGCCGGGAGCGCGGAGTGCCGGTCCTCGCGCGGGGTGCGGGGACGTCGATCGCCGGCCAGGCCACGGGCATCGGCGTGGTGCTGGACTTCACGCGGCACATGAACGCCGTGGAGGAGCTCGACCCCGAGGCGGGGACGGCCGTCGTCCAGCCGGGGGTCGTCCTCGACGTGCTGCGCAAGGCGGCGGGCGAACACGGCCTGACGTTCGGGCCCGACCCGTCCACGCACAGCCGTTGCACGCTCGGCGGAATGATCGGCAACAACTCCTGCGGCTCCCACTCGGTGGCCTGGGGCACTACGGCCGACAACGTCCGCGAGCTGGAGGTGCTCACCTACGGAGGCGAGCGCGCGCTCCTGGCACGCGGCGGCGCGGGCGTGCCGACGGCACTGCGGGAGCACGTATCGCACCTTGTGCAGGGGGAGTTGGCGCTCCTCAGGACGGGGTACCCCGATCTGCCGCGCCGCATCTCGGGGTATGCGCTCGACGAACTGCTCCCGGAGAAGGGAGAGGACTGGGCCCGCGCCTTCACGGGCAGCGAGGGGACGCTGGGCGTCCTGACGCGCGCCGAGGTCGGCCTCGTGGAGGCCCCGGCGGCGCGGGCCCTGGCCGTACTCGGCTACCCGGACGAGAGCGCCGCGGCGGAGGCGGCGGCGGGCGTCCTCCCGCACGGGCCGCTGACGGTCGAGGGGATGGCCGCCGACCTCGTGGGCGACGCGGCGCGTGCCGCGCTGCCCCGAGGTGGCGCCTGGCTGTTCGTCGAGGTCGGCGGGGGCTGCGAGCAGGAGGCGGAAGCGCACGCCGAGGAGGTCTGCCGCGCGATGCGGGCGGCGACGACGGGCCACAGGATCGTCGTCGGCCCCGCGGACCAACGGGCGTTGTGGCGGGTGCGGGAAGACGCTTCCGGTACGGCCACGCGGCTGCCCGACGGCGGTGAGGCATGGCCCGGTTGGGAGGACTGCGCCGTTCCGCCGGCGCAACTCGGCTCCTATCTCAGGGAGTTCAGGGGACTGCTGCGTACGTACGGTCTGCGCGGCCTGCCGTACGGGCACTTCGGGGACGGTTGCATCCACGTCCGGATCGACTTCGACCTGCTCAGTCCCGAAGGCGTGGGCAAATTCCGGGAGTTCTCCTCGGACCTCGCAGACCTCGTGGTGGCGCACGGGGGTTCGCTCTCCGGCGAGCACGGGGACGGGCAGGCGCGCGCCGAGCTGCTGCCGCGCATGTACGGGGAGCGGCTCGTCGGTGCCTTCGGCCGGTTCAAGGACTTGTGGGACCCCGACGGCGGTCTCAACCCGGGGATGCTGGTGCGGCCGGCGCGGATCGACGAGAACCTGCGGTTCGCTCCGCTGCCGCGTACACCCGTCGACGTGGAGTTCGGATACCCGGAGGACGGGGGCGACTTCGGCGCCGCGGTACGCAGGTGCGTCGGGGTGGCGAAGTGCCGGGACACCGCTGCGGGGGCCGCGGTGATGTGCCCGTCGTTCCGTGCGACGGGTGAGGAGCGCCACTCGACACGCGGCCGCGCGCGCCTCCTCCACGAGATGCTCGCGGGTGAGGTCGTGACCGGCGGCTGGCGCTCCGAGGAGGTGCACGAGGCGCTCGACCTCTGCCTCTCCTGCAAGGGCTGCCGCTCGGACTGCCCCGTCGGCGTCGATATGGCCACCTACAAAGCCGAGTTCACCCACCACTACTACGAGGGCCGGCGGCGCCCGATGGCGCACCATTCGATGGGGAGGCTGCCCGAGTGGCTGTCGCTCGCGGCCGCGAGCCGGGCGGTGCCGCTGCTCAACTCGGCGGCGTCGGTGGGCCCGTTGGCGGCGCTGGCGAAGCGGGTGGGCGGGATCGCGCCCGAGCGCGACATCCCTGAGCTGCCGAACATCTCGTTCACGCGGTGGTGGCGGAGGCAGGACCGTACGAGCCAGCCCGGCGGGCGCCAAGTGGTGCTGTGGCCCGACACGTTCACCAACCACTTGGCACCCGAGGCCGGTTCGTCGGCCGTGCGGGTGCTGCACAGCGCCGGATTGCGGGTGGCCGTACCGCCGCGGCGGGTGTGCTGCGGGCTCACCTACGTCTCCACGGGCCAACTGGACCGCGCCCGCAAGGTGATGCGCCGCACGCTGGACCGGATCGCACCCGCGCTCGACGCGGGGCTGCCGATCACCGTCCTGGAGCCGTCCTGTGCTGCGGCGCTGCGGACCGACGTCCCCGAACTGCTCGACGACGACCCCAGGGCAGCACGCCTCGCGCAGGCGGTGCACACCTTCGCGGAGACCCTGGAGCACTACGCACCCGAGTGGGAGCCCCCGTACGTGGGCCGTCCCGTCGCCGGGCAGAACCACTGCCACCAGCACGCGGTGCTGGGCAGCGGTCCGGACCGGCGGCTGCGTGAAAAGGCGGGCATGAAGGGTGAGTTGAGCTCGGGCTGCTGCGGGCTGGCGGGCAACTTCGGCTTCGAGAAGGGGCACTTCGAGGTCTCCGCCTCGTGCGCCGAGGACCAGTTGCTGCCCGCGGTCCGCAACGCCCCGGAGAACGCCGAGGTGATCGCCGACGGGTTCTCGTGCAGGACGCAGCTGGAGCAGCTCGGCGGCGTCCGCAGCCGGCACTTCGCCGAGGTGCTGGCGGAGGGGCTCGACGACGCCGAACGGTAGGCGCGGGGCGCCCGCGGCTTCCGCCGGGGCGCCCCGCGGTCGTCAGGCTCCGGAGACGGCGAGGACGAAGTCGAAGGCGGCGACCTGTCCCTCCCCGTCCTGCTGGACGCTCATGAGCAGGGCGGGGTCGTAGAGCGGGTCGGTCTCGTTGCGGGGCTCGCCGGGGAAGTAGAGCTGGGTGGTGAGGATCTCCTCGCCGGGCGCCTGCACTTTGACGTGGAGGTGGCGGGTGCGTCCGGGGTAGAGGCCGGGGACGAGCGTGGTCAGCTCGAACGCGCCGTTCTCCGCGGTGTACTGGTGGCCGCGGAAGCCGTAGCCGACGTTGTCGTACTCGCCGCCCGGGTCCGCCTGCCAGAAGTCGAGGAGGACGTTGCCCAGGGGTTCGCAACCGACGCCGAAGACGTAACCGCTGAGTGTCAGCGGCGTCCCGGGAGTGCCCGGCTCGACGAGGTCGGTGCGCTCGGGGGAGTCGGGCTTGAAGTACGGGCCCTCCATCTGCGGCGGGGTCGGGTCGTCCCCGTCGTCGCAGGCCGGGGTGGGGGCGAGTGGCTTGCTGCGGGCGGCCTGTTCGCGGGCGAGGGCCGGGGCGGCCGCGCCGAGGAGCAGGGCTGCGGGCGCTGCGGCGACGGCCGCCTTGAGGACTGTCTTGCGGCTCGGGCCACGGCCGTTGGGCGGTTGCGCGGCCTCGGGGGGCTTGGGGGTGCGCGGTTCCACAGGACTCTCCTGGGGTCGGTGACGTGTGGGGACGCGACCGGCCGGACGCGGACTGCGGGCCGCCTCGGACGGCACGCTGTCGGACGTCAACCGACGTTAGGGACAGTCGGGTTGGGCGTCGATGGACGGAGTGCGGCCGGAGTGGTGAATTCCGCCGGCCGCCCTGCGGAACTCGCCGGGCGTGGTGCCCGTCTCGCGTCGGAAGAAGCGGCAGAAGTACGCGGCGTCGGAGAAGCCCACCTCGTGCGCCACGCGTGCCACGGTGAGGTCGGTGCTGGTGAGCAACCGTTTCGCCTCCAATGTCTGTGCCTGCCGCAGGAGTTGGCCCGGGGTGCGTCCGGTCGCCTCGCGGACGCAGGCGTTGAGGTGGCCGACGCTGACGCCGAGTTTCGCGGCCCATGCCGTCACCGAGCGTTCGGCCGCTGCGGCGCCCGGGCGGGCGAGTTGGGTCGTGAACCGTTCGGCCGGGCTGGTGGTGCGGGGCGTGCGCCGGCGCTCGGGAGGGGGCTTCGCGGAATCTGCGGGCTCTCCGGGGCGCTTCGATGGTCCGGAGCACCGGGATTGCGCCGGCGCGGAGGGCGCGAGGCGGCGCAGTCTGACGAGCAGGATGTGGAGATACGCCTGGAGGACGGAGAGGGCTCCGGGGCGTGCTCCGGTGTACTCGTCCTCCATCGCCGTCAGCAGGGTCGACGTCTGCTCGGCTGACTCCTCGTCGAGCCGTAAGGGGCCCGACCGTGCCAATAAGGCGAGGAGTTCCCCGTCGCCGGGGTGAGCCAGCAGGAACGCGTCCTCGAAGAGGACCACCTTTCCGTCGAGGTCATGCGCCTGCGCCCAGGAGTGCACCTGCCCCGGTGCGATGACGTGGAGTTGCGGCGGGGCGAGCCGGGCGGGTCGGAGGTCCACCAGGTGGGTGCCCTCGCCTGCGGTGAGCAGGATCAGCTCGTGGAAGGTGTGGCGGTGCGGGAAGGGGGCGCGGGAGAGCGGGCCGATCGAGTCGAACGAGCCGATGGCGAAGGGGAGAAGGGCGAGGGAGGGGACCGCCAGCCGGTGCAGGGGGACCGTCCGCTGCCACGGCTCCGGCGGGGGGTGCGCTGCCGGCTCGCCACCGCGCTCCGCCGGCGCGGCGGGCGGGCGCGGCGCAGACGCCTCGGCCGCCGGATCGGGGTCCGTGCACGGGGGGTGCGTCGTTTCCGCGGGGAACGCGGTGCGGGGCCGGGCGTTCGAACCTGTCCTGTGCACCACGGGTTTCGTCCTCCGGTCTGTTGGGGGGTGCCCCTCGCTGGGGTGGGCCGGGGGATGTGGAGGTGCTGTCCGGGCGGGAGCGTGGGGCTGGGTGGCGGGTCGAGGGTTGCGGGGTTCTTACCCGGGGTGGGGATGGGCAGTCGTTGTGGGTGCGGGGTGGTTGGGGGCTCGCGCTGCGTTTCGGTCGGGGGCTGTTGGCTCCGGGGAGGCGGGAGCTTCGGGTGTCGAGCTCCGGGCTTGAGTCTCTGGCGTCGGGCCTGCGCTTCGGGGCTCAGGGCGCGCTCCGAGCCCCGAGCCCCGAGCCCCGAGCCCCGGGTCTTGAGCCCCGAGCCCCGAGCCCCGGGTCTTGAGCCCCGAGCCCCGCGCTCCGAGCCCCGGGCTGCAAGCGTCGAGCTCCGGGGCCGAGCCCTGAGCCCCGAGCCCCAAGCACCCCGAACCGCAACCCGCCCCCCCGGACCAACTCCCCATGCAAGCACGCTTGCTTGTTTCCCTTCGCCCTGTCACTCTCGAACGCCAACAGCCCCACCCCACGGGAAGGGTGAGCATGACGGCGGGTGACGTACTGCGTATCGGCAACGCCTCCGGCTTCTACGGCGATCGCTTCGAAGCGATGGAGGAAATGCTCACCCAGGGCCCCCTCGACGTCCTCACGGGCGACTACCTCGCCGAGCTGACGATGCTGATCCTCGGAAAGGACCGCCTCAAGGACCCGCGGCGCGGCTACGCCAAGACGTTCCTCCGCCAGCTCGAGACCGGGCTCGGCCTAGCACACGAGCGCGGAGTCCGATTGGTCGCCAACGCGGGCGGCCTCAACCCGCGCGGACTCGCCGAACGCATCGAGGAGTTGAGCGAGCGGCTCGGCGTGCCGGCGAGAGTCGCCCACGTCGAGGGGGACGACCTCTCGGCACGAGGTTGGGGGGAGGGCGTGCTGACCGCCAACGCCTACCTCGGCGGAGCCGGCATCGCGGAGTGCCTGCGCGCCGGCGCGGACGTCGTGGTGACCGGGCGGGTGACGGACGCCGCGCTCGTCACCGGTGCGGCGGCGGCGCACTTCGGCTGGTACGAGCCCCCGCCCGAAACCGACGACCCGTCCCAGGATTTCGCCCGCTACGCCGACGCCCTGGCCGGTGCCGTGGTTGCAGGACACCTGCTCGAGTGCGGCCCGCAGGTCACGGGCGGCAACTACGCTTTCTTCACCGACGAGTTGGTCAGGTGCCGAGGCGTCGACGTACGCCGCCCCGGCTTCCCCGTCGCGGAGATCCACGCCGACGGCTCGGCCGTCCTCACCAAGCACCCGGACACGGGCGGCGCCGTCACCCGGGGAACGGTGACGGCGCAACTGCTCTACGAGACGGCGGGCGCCCGCTACTTCG
>NZ_AJTQ01000089.1 GCF_000262345.1 Streptomyces xiaopingdaonensis
TGCGTCTGGAGGAGGAGGGCCCCGACCGGGTCCGCGTCTCGCAGGTGCGAGGCGAACCACCCCCGCGCGCACTCAAGGTGGGGTTGACGAAGCTCGGCGGGCACCGGAACGAGGTCGTCTTCGTCCTCACCGGTCTCGACATCGACGAGAAGGCCGCGCTCGTCCGCTCCCAGATGGAGGCGGCGCTCGCCGACGACCCGCCGGCGCAGGTGAGTTGGTCGCTCGCGCGTGCCCGTAGCGCCGAGGCGCCGGTGCAGGAGGAGGCGAGCGCGACGCTGCGTATGGTCGTGCGCGACCCGGACGCCGAGACGGTCGGCCGAGCGGTCAGCGGAGCGGCGATCGAGCTGGCGCTTGCGAGCATCCCCGGCTTCCACGTCACGGCACCGCCGGGAAAGGGCGCGCCCTACGCCGTCTTCGAGACGGCCTGGACGCCGGCGGACGGCGTCGAACACATCGCCGTGCTGCCCGGAGGCGCACGGCAGCCAGTGGCGCCCCCCTCGCGCACCGGTGGCACGGAGCCACTCCCCGAGCCGCCTCCGCCCGCTCCGCTCGCCGCGGACATCCCCCTGCGCGAGGTTCCGTTGGGGATGCTCGTCGGCGCACGCAGCGGGGACAAGGGCGGGAGCGCGAACGTGGGGCTGTGGGCGCGAAAGGGCAGCCAGTACGTCTGGCGGTGGATGGCCCACGAGCTCACCGTGGAGCGGTTCCGCCAACTCCTCCCCGAAGTCACGGAGTTGGACGTGACGCGGCACGTACTGCCGAACCTGCGCGCGCTGAACTTCGTCGTCGACGGCATCCTCGGCGACGGCGTCGCCTCGCAGTCGCGGTTCGACCCGCAGGGCAAGGCCCTGGGTGAGTGGGTGCGAGGACGCCGGTTGGCGGTCCCCGAATTCCTCCTGGAAGCAGTCGAGTTGCGCGGTGACCGGTGACCCGCGTCCTTGCACGGGCCCGGGACGACGGCTCCGCGTCCGTACCACGTCCGCAACCCCTGCCCGAAGGTGGAGACATGAGCGCGCTGCACACTCGACTCGACGCGTCGAGCCAGGAGTTCGCCGGGCGACGCGCCGCGATGCTCGGCAGCCTCGCCGAGTTGGAGACCGAGCACGCCAAGGCGCTCGCCGGCGGGGGCGAGAAGTACGTCGAACGCCACCGGGAACGCGGCAAGTTGCCCGCTCGGGAGCGTGTGGAGCTGCTGCTCGACCCGGACACCCCTTTCCTCGAACTGTCGCCCCTCGCCGGCTGGGGCAGCGACTACACCGTCGGCGGCTCCCTCGTCGCCGGGATCGGAGTGGTCGCAGGCGTGGAGTGCCTCGTCACCGCGAACGACCCGACGGTCAGGGGCGGCGCCAGCAACCCGTGGACGCTGCGGAAGGCGCTCCGCGCCAATGAGATCGCCTACGAGAACCGGCTTCCGTGCATCTCGCTCGTGGAGTCGGGCGGGGCCGATCTGCCGAGCCAGAAAGAGGTGTTCATACCCGGGGGCGCCTTGTTTCGCGACATCACGCGGCTCTCGGAGGCGGGCATCCCGACGGTCGCGGTCGTCTTCGGCAACTCGACGGCGGGTGGCGCCTACATCCCCGGAATGTCGGACCACGTCATCATGGTCAAGGAGCGTTCCAAGGTCTTCCTGGGCGGTCCGCCGCTGGTGAAGGAGGCGACGGGCGAGGACGCCGACGAGGAGGAGCTGGGCGGCGCCGAGATGCACGCCACCACCTCGGGGCTCGCCGACTACCTGGCGCTCGACGAGGAGGACGCGCTGCGCACCGCCCGCCGCGTCATCGCCCGCCTCAACTGGCGGAAGGCGGACGAGGGGGCGCGCGCCGGCGCGGTCGTACGGGCGCCGCTGTACCCGGAGGAGGAACTTCTCGGCGTGGTGCCCGAGGACCTCAAGGTCCCCTTCGACCCGCGCGAGGTGTTCGCCCGCCTCGTCGACGCCTCGGAGTTCGACGAGTTCAAGCCGCGTTACGGACCGAGTTTGGTCACCGGGTGGGCGAAGCTGCACGGTTACCCGCTCGGCATCCTCGCCAACGCACAGGGCGTGCTCTTCAGCGAGGAGGCGCAGAAGGCGGCCCAGTTCATCCAACTCGCCAACCAGCGGGACGTTCCGCTGCTCTTCCTCCACAACACCACGGGTTACATGGTGGGGACGGAGTACGAGCAGGGCGGCATCGTGAAGCACGGGTCGATGATGATCAACGCCGTCTCCAACTCGAAGGTCCCCCACCTGTCGGTCCTGGTCGGCGCGAGTTACGGCGCCGGGCACTACGGGATGTGCGGCAGGGCGTACAACCCGCGGTTCCTCTTCGCCTGGCCGAGCGCCAAGTCGGCGGTGATGGGGCCGCAGCAGCTCGCAGGGGTGCTCTCCCGCGTGATGCGGCAGTCGGCGGCGGCGAAGGGGCGGCCCTTCGACGAGGAGGCGGACGCCGGGCTGCGGGCGATGGTCGAGGAGCAGGTGGAGAGCGAGTCGCTGCCGATGTTCCTCTCCGGCCGGCTCTACGACGACGGCGTGATCGACCCGCGCGACACCCGCACCGTCCTCGGCCTGTGCCTGTCCGCCATCCACACCGCCCCCGTGCAGGGTGCACGCGGCGGTTTCGGCATCTTCCGGATGTGAGGCGTGAGTTCGATGATCACTTCCGTACTCGTGGCCAACCGCGGGGAGATCGCCCGCAGGGTCTTCCGCACCTGCCGGGAGCTGGGACTCGCCACCGTCGCCGTGCACTCCGACGCCGACGCCGAGGCCCTCCACGTACGCGGCGCCGACGCCGCCGTGCGCCTCCCCGGTACGGCCCCGGCCGACACGTACCTGCGCGGCGACCGGTTGGTGGAGGCGGCCCTCGACGCGAGCGCCGACGCGGTGCACCCCGGTTACGGATTCCTCTCCGAGAACGCGGATTTCGCTCGCGCGGTGATCGAGGCTGGGCTGGCGTGGATCGGTCCGCCGCCGGAGGCGATCGAGGCGATGGCCTCCAAGACCCGCGCCAAGGAGCTGATGCGCGCCGCCGGCGTACCACTGCTGGAGCCCGTGCCCGCGGGTGAGGCCGACGCCGGGAGCCTGCCGTTGCTGGTGAAGGCGTCGGCGGGCGGGGGCGGACGCGGTATGCGCGTGGTGCGCCGGCTCGCGGATCTGCCGGACGAGATCGCTGCCGCGCAGTCGGAGGCGCTCGGCGCCTTCGGGGACGGCGAGGTTTTCGTCGAGCCGTACCTGGAGCGGGCGCGCCACGTCGAGGTGCAGGTCCTCGCGGACGGGGAGGGCACCGTGTGGGTGCTGGGCACCCGGGACTGCTCGCTGCAGCGCAGGCACCAGAAAGTCGTCGAGGAGGCGCCGGCGCCCGGGCTCGACGAGAAGCGCACGGAAGCACTGCACCGGGCGGCCGAGGAAGCAGCGCGCGCCGTCGGCTACCGGTCCGCAGGGACGGTCGAGTTCCTCGTCTCCACCGCCGACGGTGGCCCGTACTTCCTGGAGATGAACACCAGGCTCCAGGTGGAGCACCCCGTCACCGAGTGCGTGCACCGCGTCGACCTCGTGGCCGAGCAGATCAGGATCGCCGAGGGACGGAGCCTCGACGCCGAAGGCCCGCCGCCGGCACGAGGGCACGCCGTCGAGGCGAGGCTCTACGCGGAGGACCCGGCGCGCGGCTGGCAGCCGCAGACCGGCGAGGTCCTCCGCCTCGACGTGCCGGACGCGACCGAGGGCACGGGCGGCCACCGGCACCCCGAGACCTCAACTCCGGTGCTGCCGTGGGCAGTCGGGGCACGCTCGGGTGTACGGCTCGACACCGGCGTCACCGCGGGCAGCGAGATCGGCACCGCTTACGACCCGATGCTCGCCAAGGTGATCGCCTGGGCACCGGAGCGCGGCGACGCCGTGCGCCTCCTCGCCGACGCGCTGGCACGGGCCCGCATCCACGGTCCGGCGACCAACCGCGACCTGCTCGTACGCTCCCTGCGCCACCCGGAGTTCACCTCGGGCGCCTTCGACACCGGCTTCTACGAGCGCCACCTCGCCTCCCTCACCGAGGAGTTGGCCGGCGTACGAGAGGACCGGCGCACCGCGGCCCTCGCAGCCGCACTCGCCGACGCGGCCGCGCGCACCGGCGCGCCCGAGGGGCCGGGGCGCCCGCCCGCGGTACGGAT
>NZ_AJTQ01000090.1 GCF_000262345.1 Streptomyces xiaopingdaonensis
GGCGGCTGGCGCAACGTGCCCTCCCAACCGCAGGTCAAGACGTACCGCGCGGAGCCCGCGGGGGAGGACCCGGAAGAGGTCGAGGTGCGCTACCGGCTCACACGGCAAGGTCTCGTCGCCGACGCCTGTCCGGCGGTACGTCTCCTGTCGGCGGCCCCGGACGGCGTCTGCCTCGAACTCGACGGTGTCCGGCGGGAGTTCGCCGTCGCGCGCTACGGGGACCGGGTCCACGTCGACTCCGCCGCCGGCTCGTTCGCCTTCACCGCGCTGCCCCGGCTGCCCGAGCCGGAGGCGGAGCGTCGTCCCGGCTCGCTGGTGGCGCCGATGCCGGGGACGGTGGCGCGGGTCGCGGACGGGCTCGGCGTCGGCGACCGGGTGGCCGCCGGGCAGCCGCTGCTCTGGTTGGAGGCGATGAAGATGGAGCACGAGGTGGCCGCGCCCGTGTCCGGGGTGCTGACGGTGCTCGACGTCGAGCCCGGACGGCAAGTCGAGGTGGGCGCGGTGCTGGCGGTCGTCGACGAGTGACGGCCGTCGCCACGCGGGAAAGTGAGTCGGGAGCACGAGCGGGGCGCCACGTCGGGCCCCGTCCCATGAGAGGACCGGAGGCGAACCATGAGCCCAACCGACCTGCTGGACACGGAGGAACAGCGCGCGCTGCGCGCCTCGGTCGCCGCGCTCGGCGGGCGCTACGGGTGGGGATACCTCACCTCGGCCGTCGAAGACGGGCGCAGCGTCGACGAGTTGTGGCGGGAGGCGGGGAAGCTCGGGTACCTGGGTGTCAACCTGCCCGAGGAGTACGGCGGTGGGGGTGCCGGCATGGTGGAACTCTCCCTGGTGCTTGAGGAGTTGGGTGCCGCCGGCTGCCCGCTGCTGATGATGGTCGTCTCGCCCGCCATCTGCGGGACGGTGCTCGCGAGGTTCGGCACCGAGGAGCAGAAGCGAGCGTGGATACCGGGACTCTGCGACGGCAGCCGCAAGATGGCCTTCGGCATCACCGAGCCCGACGCCGGCTCCAACTCCCACCGCATCACCACGACAGCCCGCCGCAGGGAAGACGGCGGATGGGTGCTCGACGGGCGCAAGGTCTTCATCTCGGGCGTCGACATCGCCGACGCCACGCTCGTCGTCGGCCGCACCGAGGACTCCCGTACGGGGAAGCTGAAACCGTGCCTCTTCGTCGTCCCGCGCGACACCCCCGGGTTCACGCGGAGCCAGATCGACATGGAGGTCAACGCGGCCGAGAAGCAGTTCGAACTCGTCCTGGACGGCGTGGAGTTGCCGCCCGAGGCGCTCGTCGGGGACGAGGACGCCGGACTTCTCCAGCTCTTCGCGGGGCTCAACCCGGAGCGCATCATGACGGCGGCGTTCGCCATCGGTATGGGCAGGTACGCGTTGGGCAAGGCCCTGGAGTACGCGCGGGAACGGCAGGTGTGGAAGACGCCGATCGGTGCACACCAGGCGATCGCGCACCCGCTCGCTCAGGCCCATATCGAACTGGAGCAGGCCAAGTTGATGATGCGCAAGGCCGCTCTCCTCTACGACGCGGGGGACGACGTCGGCGCCGGAGAGGCGGCGAACATGGCCAAGTACGCAGCGGGCGAGGCCTCCGTCCACGCCGTCGACCAGG
This sequence comes from Streptomyces xiaopingdaonensis, assembly GCF_000262345.1. Lineage (GTDB taxonomy): Bacteria > Actinomycetota > Actinomycetes > Streptomycetales > Streptomycetaceae > Streptomyces > Streptomyces xiaopingdaonensis. The sequence goes on from NZ_AJTQ01000090.1 coordinate 1,628, forward strand.
CGGTGCACACCCTCGGCGGCAATGGCCTCACCCGCGAGTACGGCATCGGCGGGCTGATCACGGCGGCCCGGGTGGCGCGGATCGCGCCGGTGAGCCGGGAGATGATCCTGAACTACGTGTCCCACCAGACGCTCGGGCTGCCCAAGTCGTACTGAACCGTGGGAACTTGCCCGCGCGGATGACGGCCAGGCCGCCGACCCGTCCACCACGCACCGGAGCGGAGGAGCTGTGGAGCTCGTACACCTGGCCGTCGGCGACGGCGTCGCCACCCTCACCCTCGACTCACCGCACAACCGCAACGCCCTCTCGACGCAACTCGTCGGCGAGCTCTACGAGGCGCTCGCCGCCGCTGAGCGCGACCCCGGCGTACGCGCCGTGGTGCTGACGCACGTCGGCAGCACGTTCTGCGCCGGAGCCGACCTCACGGAGGCCGCCGACGATCCGACGGCCGGGCCACGCGGACTCGCCGAGCTGCTCCGCCACCTCGTCGCCTGTCCCAAGCCCGTGATCGCCAACGTCGACGGGCACGTCCGGGCCGGCGGAACGGGGCTGTTGGGGGCGTGCGACATCGCGGTGGCGGGCCCGGCCTCGACCTTCGCCTTCACGGAGGCGCGCATCGGCGTCGCGCCCGCCGTCATCTCCATGACCGTCCTCCCCAAGCTCCAACCCCGCGCGGCGGCCCGCTACTTCCTCACGGGGGAGCGCTTCGGCGCGGAGGAGGCGGCGCGCATCGGCCTCGTGACGCTCGCCGCCGGGAAGCCGGACGCAGCGCTCGAGCCCGTGCTCGACGGGCTGCGGCGCGGCGGCCCGCAGGGGCTCGCCGAGTCGAAACGGCTGGTCACGGCCGATGTGCTGCGCCGCTTCGAGGAGGACACCGGTACCCTCGCCGAGTTGTCGGCGCGGCTCTTCGCCTCGGCGGAGGCCCGCGAGGGCATCTCCGCATTCATCGAACGACGGGAACCCGCATGGGCCTCGACCACCACAGGCGAACCGCCGCAGCCCAGGACGCCCGACGACGGGCGCACGGCCCCGCCGCACTGACGCGGCGCTGCACGGCGCCGCACCGTCGTCGACGCGTTTGCGCGTCCGGCCGCGGCACGGTGTCCCTGGCCGGGGCCGAGCGGTGAGCGCGCGAGGCGCCGAGCCCAAGCAGGACCGCAGCCGCGCCACCAGGCAGCGGCTGCTGGAGTCGGCCGTGACCTGCCTCGCCGAACTGGGCTGGGCCGGCAGCACGGTGAGCGTCGTCGCGGAGCACGCCGGGGTCTCGCGGGGCGCGGCGCAGCACCACTTTCCGACGAGGGAGGACCTCTTCACCGGCGCCGTCGAGTTCGTCGCGGAAGAGCGATCCCGCGCGCTGCGGGAACTCCCCACGCCGGAGACGGTTCCGGCCGCCGTCGACACGATCGTCGGTCTCTACACCGGTTCGCTCTTCCGCGCGGCTCTCCACCTGTGGGTCGCGGCGAGCAACGAGCCGCAACTCGGGCCGCGCGTGACGGCGTTGGAGGCGAGGATCGGCCGGGAGACGCACCGGATGGCGCTCTCGCTCCTCGGCGCCGACGAGCGCACGCCCGGCGTACGGGAGACGGTGCAGGGCCTCCTCGACATGGCCCGCGGGCTCGGGCTGGCGAACCTGCTCACCGATGACAGCGCGCGGCGTGAACACGTCGTCCGGGAGTGGGCGGTGCTCGTGGAGCGTGCTCTGACGGGCGGGATGGAACGGTCGCGGTAGGGGGTCGTTCGGGGCGCGGACGGTCCGGAGCGGGGTCGGCCGTCGGGCGTGCGGTCAGGATGCTGAACGCGTGGTGGTGCGGGCGGCGTTGGGCGGTGGCAGGGGGTGCGCGTTCTGGGCGTGGGCGGGGTGAGTGGTCTCCCTGGTCGGCGGGGGCGTGGTCGGTAGGTGCGGGTGTGGGTGGCTTCCTGGGATTTGAGGGGTGAACTCCGGGGCTGTTCCGTCGAATTGCAGGGTGGGCCCCGAGCTTCGGGTGCCGGACTGCGGGGTCGGGGTCTGTTTCGAGGGCGGGCTTCGGGGGCGCTGATGCTCGGACTTGCGCTTCGACTCCCGAGCCCCGAGCCCCGAGCCCCGACTCCCGGGCCCCGGGCCCCGGGCCCCGAGCTCCGAGCCCCGGGCCCCGAGCTCCGAGGCCTGAGCCCCGAGCTCCGAGCCCCGAGCCCC
>NZ_AJTQ01000091.1 GCF_000262345.1 Streptomyces xiaopingdaonensis
CCCAACTCCCACCCCACGCACAGTCTTGACGCCCTAACCCTCCGCTCCTACGGTGACCGAGCTGTTCAGCAAGACGGTGCAAGTTCATGTGTATGAACACGGGAGCCGCTATGTCGGAGCTGGACTGGTTAGTTCTCGCCGGGTACTTCCTCTTGATGGTGGCCATCGGCGTGTACTCGACCAGGCGCATCGAGAACGTCGCCGACTTCTTCACCGCCCGCGGACGAGTGCCCTGGTGGCTCTCGGGCGTCTCGCACCACATGTCGGGCTACAGCGCCATCATGTTCGTCACCTTCGCCGCCGTCGCCTACGACTACGGCATCACCGTCTACTTCTGGTGGCCGCTCACGATCGGCCTCGGGATCGGCGTGGGCGCCTTCCTCTTCGCCCCCCGCTGGAACCGCCTCCGCGCCAAGCACGGCGTCAACTCGCCCCTCGCGTACCTTGCCGTCCGCTACAACCTCCCCACGCAGCAGGTCCTCGCCTACAGCGGGGCCCTGTTGAAGGTGGTCGACATCGCCGCGAAGTGGGTGGCGATCGCCGTACTCCTCCAGGGGTTCGCCGACATTCCGCTGCTCTGGGGCATCGGCCTCACCGGCGCCTGCACCATGCTGTACATCACCTTCGGCGGGCTCTGGGCCGACGTGCTCACCGACTTCGGGCAGTTCGTCGTCCAGGCGGTCGCCGGGGTGGCGATGCTCGTCGCCGTCCTGGCGCACCTGGGCGGCGTCTCGGCGCTCTGGACGATGTGGGGCGACCTGCCGGAGAGCCACAGCGACCCCGTCAACGGCAGCGTCACCACCGGGCTCATCCTGGCGTTCCTGCTGGTGAAGACGTTCGAGTACAACGGCGGAATGTGGAATCTCGCCCAGCGGTACATGGCGGCGCCCTCCGGCTCGCGTGCGAAGCGTACGGCGCTCCTCTCCAGCGGGCTGTGGCTGGTGTGGCCGCTGATCCTCTTCATACCGATGATCGCGGCACCGCTGATCGTCCCCGGGCTCTCCAACGGGGAGGAGTCCTACGTCGCCCTCGCGAAGGAGCTGCTGCCCACCGGCCTCATCGGCCTGCTGCTCGCCGGGTTCTTCTCGCACACGATGGCGATGGTCGGTTCGGACTGCAACGTCATCACCGCGGTCATCACCCGGGACCTCGTCCCGCTCTTCGCACCGAGAGTCCGCCGGTTCACGCAGCGCGGCCAGCTCGTCTTCGCCCGTACGACCACGGTGCTCTTCGTCGTCGTGAGCATGTCCTTCGCGCTCTTCAGCGATCCCGACGGCTTCATCATGACGGTCGTCGTGAGCATCGTCGCCGCGACGATGGGCCCGATATCCATCCCGCTGATGCTGGGCCTGCTCCCCTGGTTCCGACGCATCGGACCGGCGGCGGCGATCGTCTCCTGGGCGGGCGGCCTCGCCGTGTGGGCGGTCCTCTACTGGGGCGTGGACGGCGCGAGCGAGGCGACGACCGTCGGATTCCCGCTGCTGACCTCCCTCTTCCTCTACCTCGGTGTCGGGTTCCTCTGCCCGCAACGCACCGGTGCCAGGGACGAGCTGGTCGCCTCCCTCGGCGACGACCCGACGGAAGCCGAAAAGCTCGCCGTCGAAGCCCGCATGCTCACCGACGACCCGGAACGCCCCGGCCCCGCCCCGGACGGCGACGAACCCGCCGGCACCCGCTGACACAGCGCCCCGACTCCGGCACCGAGCAA
>NZ_AJTQ01000092.1 GCF_000262345.1 Streptomyces xiaopingdaonensis
GCCCCGGCCCCGCCGACCGTTTCCGGCCCCCTCGCTCCGGGTCCGACGTACCGCGCCGAGGGCCGGACCAGCCGCCCCGTCCGCTTCTGCTCCAGGATGTGCGCCGACCAGCCGGCCGTACGCGCGCACGTGAACATCGAGGTGAACAAGTCGGCGGGCACCTCGGCGAAGTCGAGGACGATCGCCGCCCAGAACTCGACGTTGGTCTCCAGCACCCGGTCGGGCCGCCGCTCGCGCAGCTCGGCGAGGGCTGCCTGCTCCAGCGCCTCCGCGACCTCGAAGCGCGGCGCACCGAGCTCGCGCGCCGTCCTGCGCAGCACGCGCGCCCGCGGGTCCTCGGCGCGGTAGACCCGGTGCCCGAACCCCATCAGCCGCTCGCCCAGATCCAACTGCCGCTTGACGTAGGCCCGTGCGTCGCCGGTGCGCTCGATCTCCTCGATCATGCCGAGCACCCGCGAGGGCGCCCCACCGTGCAGCGGCCCCGACATCGCGCCGACGGCGCCCGAGAGCGCGGCCGCGACGTCGGCGCCGGTGCTCGCGATCACCCGGGCGGTGAACGTCGAGGCGTTCATGCCGTGTTCGGCGGCGGAGGTCCAGTACGCGTCGACGGCGGCGACGTGCTTCGGGTCCGGCTCGCCCCGCCAGCGCCGCATGAACCGCTCGACGACGGTCTCCGCCTTGTCGATCTCGCGCTGCGGCACCATCGGCACGCCCTGCCCGCGCGCCGACTGCGCGACGAATGAGAGCGCCATCACCGCGGCCCGCGACAGGTCCTCGCGCGCCTGCTCCGCGCCGATGTCCAGGAGCGGCCGCAGCCCCCACACCGGCGCCAGCATCGCGAGCGCGGACTGCACGTCGACCCGGACGTCCCCCGAGTGCACCGGAATGGGGAAGGGTTCGGCAGGCGGCAGCCCCGGCGCGAACCCGCCGTCGACGAGGAGTCCCCAGACGCTCCCGAACGGGACGTGCCCCACCAGGTCCTCGATGTCGACGCCCCGGTAGCGGAGCGCCCCGCCTTCCTTGTCGGGTTCGGCGATCTCCGTCTCGAACGCGACGACTCCTTCAAGTCCGGGCACGAACTCGGACATCGGGCGGCTCCCTTGTGGTCTGGACGGCGGACGCCGCGGGGTTCCACGGCGCCCGGTCCGGCTGTCCGACGCGGTCGCGACGGTGAGGTGTCAGGTGCGGGTGAGTCGGACGGTCCGGTTCCGCGGCCGTCGCTCGCGGTCCTCGCCGTCGTGGTGCTCCTGCCCCGTCGGGGCCTGGGGAAAGCGGAGCGGAGGCCCGGCGCCGCGAGCCTCCCGGTGGCTGATTCTGTCGGCTCCGGCACCGGCCGGGAAGGGTGATGCTCGGCACACGTCCGTGACCCCTCCCAACGCCCCCGCCTCCACGCCGGTTTGACGTCCCGTCGAAAGAGGCCCGGCGTACGGCCCGTCCGGCGCGTCCGGAGACGGATGCGGCAAGATGTGCGGGTGTCACAAGCTGAGGACCTCCATGCCACCACCCCGCCGGACCCGACCTCGCACAGCGTCCTCGACCCTGCCGGGATGCGCGCCCACTACCGGGCGCAGGGTCTGAGCGAGGAGGACCTCGCGCCCGATCCGTTCGCGCAGTTCGAGCGGTGGTTCGCGGACGCGTCCGAGAGCGGGCTGCACGAGCCCAACGCGATGGTCGTCTCCACCGCCGACGCCGAGGGCCGTCCGAGTTCCCGCACGGTCCTCCTGAAACACGTCGACGAGCGGGGCTTCGTCTTCTACACCAACTACGGCTCCCGCAAGGGCAGGGAACTCGCCGCCAACCCGCACATCGCGTTGCTCTTCCCCTGGCACGGCATCGCACGCCAGGTCAGCGTCGAGGGGACGGCAGAGCGCACGGGCAGGGACGAGACGGCCGCCTACTTCCGCACCAGGCCGCACGGCTCGCAGTTGGGCGCCTGGGCGAGCGAGCAGTCCTCCGCCCTCGCCTCGCGCGCCGAACTCGACCGCATGTACGCGGAGTTGGCCGAACGCTATCCGGAGGGCGAGGACGTGCCGGCGCCGCCGCAGTGGGGCGGCTTCCGGGTGCGTCCGGAGTCGGTCGAGTTCTGGCAGGGCCGCGAGAACCGCCTCCACGACCGCCTGCGGTACGTGCGCGCGGAGAGCGGGGAGGGGTGGGGCGTGCAGCGCCTCTGCCCGTGAGCCGTGCTGCGCGGTAGCGAACAGCAGACGGCCCGCGGGCGACTCCCCACCGCCTTGCGGCGGTTCGGCGTCGGTCGGACGAGTCCGACGAGCCCGCGGGCCGGGTGGACTGCTGGAGATTGGCCGGAGTATCCGGCGTCCCTCACATTCCGATCAGTGAACTCCCCGTGCGGAGAGCCGAGACCGGGTTCTGCGAAGTGTGGCGCCGGCCCTAGGCCGCAGCCACCTCACGCGTCCGGGTACTGATCATCAGCCGGATCACCTCCTTTCTCGTGTACCTGCACGCTAGCCAGGCTCCTGATGCGGGCGCAAGTGATTTCGGAGGCGCAACGATTTCCCGGAATCGACTGTGGGGTGCGTCACGTTGGAGTTGAATGATCCGTGTCCGCGACCGTCGCATCCGGCGGCGGCGGACGGCGACCGCGGCCTGCCCCGACCGGGCGGCCCGGACCAACCAGATCGCTGGGGGTGCCGGATGGCGGCTCGATCCAGAGCACACAACGCCCCGTCTCCGGGCGAGGGCGAGAGCGAGGGCGGCGAGGCCGACACATGGCAGGGCGCCGAGCCCGGTGAGGACGGCCTGCTCCTCGCCGCTCTGCTCGACGGCATGGACGCCGCGCTCTGCGCGTTCGACGCCGAGGGCGTGGTCACACACTGGAACCGCGAGGCCGAGCGCATCCTCGGCTGGACGCGGCAGGAAGCCGTGGGCCGGAAGGGGCTCGCCGGCTGGGCGGTCCGCACGGCCGACGCGCCCGAGGTGGAGCAGCGCCTGCTGGCGGCGATGGGCTCGCCGGGGCGCCGGGTCCACGAGTACGCGCTGTTGCGCAAGGACGGGGGCCGAGTCCTCGTGCGCATCCAGAGCTGCGGCGTCCGCGGCGAGGACGGCACCCCGACGGGCGTCTACTGCGCCTTCAGCGAGGTGCACACCCAGATCGACCTCGAACGCTCCCTCGCCCTGAGCGAGTCCCTGTTGGAGGAGGCGCCCTGGGGCGTCGTCCTCGTCGACGCCGACCTGCGTCCCACCGCGCTCAACGCCCGCGCCGTGGCCGACTTCGGTCTCGCCTCGCCCGCCTCCCTGCTGGGCCGCCCTCTCGGTGACGTCCTGGAGCAGGGCGTCGAGGAGTTGGAGGGCGCACTCCGGCTGGTGCTCGCCGAGGGACCGCCGCCCGCGCCCGGCGAAATCCGGGTGACCCTCCGCGATCCGCGCGACGCCCGGCAGCGGGAGGAGAGCGAGCCGCTGCGGTCGCGGCAGCGATGCTGGCAGAGCGGATTCCTGCTGCTCTCCTCGCCGTTGGCCGAGGAGCCGTCCCCGCTCGGCGCCGCCTGGTTCTTCCGCGACGTCACGGAGGAGAAGCAGCAGGCACAGGAGAGCGCCAGGTTCCGCTTCCGCGAGAAGCAGACGCACCGCGCGGCCCGTGTCGCCGCCGAGTGCGTCGACCCGATGGAAGCGGCCACCACGCACCTGGAGTTCGCGCTCGCCGGCTTCGCCGACCACGCCGTCCTCGACCTCCTCGCCCCCGGATCGCCGCTCGTGGACCGCCCCGAGGGCGAACCGTCCCCCGCGCTCCTGCGCGCGGTCCTCACGCCGCCGCTGCCGGCGGGCGAGGACGCGCACGCCGCCACGGGCGCCGAGGGCGGTCTCCCCGTCGGCTACGGCGCCGCGCATCCGGCGCTCCAGGCGCTGCGCCGGACCGGTGCCGTCCGCGCGAGCCTGCCGGGCCCCGAACCCCGGGCCGAGTGGGCGGCCGAGCGCCGCTGGCCCGAGGGCACGATGCACGGGCTCTGCGTGGTCCTGCGCGCGGGCGGCCGCTCCCTCGGGGTGGCGAGCTTCCTGCGCGGCGCCGGTCGCACCCCCTTCGACCGCGTCGACGCCGAGTACGCGGAGGACGTCGCCTTCCGCGTCGCCTCCGCCGTCGCGTCGGGTCGGTCGGCGGGGTAGGGCTCAGCGGTAGAAGATCCGCTGCGCGTTCTCGGCGAAGACCCGCTCGTTGGCGGCGAGTCCGCCGTCGACGTTGCCGGAGCGCAGCAGCGGCGGTTCGATGCCGCGCTCGGCGAGGAGCCCGACCGCCGTCGCGACGACCGCCTGCATCAGCGCGCTGGCGACGACGGTCGACGCCGGCGCGAACGGCACGTCGACGCCCTCGTGCCGCAGGGTGGTGTCTCCGACGGGGATGCGGTTGTCGAGGACGACGTCGCAGTGGTCCTTGAGGAAGGTGCCGGTGGCGTTGGACGGCTGCGTCTCCTCCGCGTACGCGAGCGAGGTGACGCCGACCACGGTGAGGCCGAGCTCCCGGGCGCGGGACGCCATCTCGACGGGGAGGACGTTCCGGCCGGAGAGGGAGACGATCACCAACAGGTCCCCGGCGCGGGCCGGCGACGCCTCCAGCACCGTGCCGGCGAGCCCCGCGACGCGCTCCAGGGCACTGCCGAGGTGCGCGGGTCGAACGTCGACGCCGACGGCGCCCGGCACGGGGAGCAGGTTGAGCACGGCGAGGCCGCCGGCCCGGTAGACGACGTCCTGCGCCGGGAGCGCCGAGTGCCCCGCGCCGTAGGCGAAGGCGCGGCCCGAGGAGGCGAGGGTGTCGGCGAGGAGCCGGCCGGCTGCGGAGATCGCCTCCGCCTGCGTGGTGCGCACCTCGGCGAGGAGGGTGGTGGCGGCGTCGAAGAACTCTTCGGCAAGCGACTGCTCGCTCATGGCGTGGCCTCTCGGTCGGCGGGTGGGCGCGGCCGGTGGCCGCGTTGCCGCGGGGGCCGGGCGCGGGCCGTGCGTCCGACGGCGTACCTGGCGGGCCACCGCCCTCGCCGGCCGCTCGGTTCCTCGCGCTCGCCCGCGCCGCTGCGGCGATCACGTTGGGGCGGTCAACCCCGCCTGTCAATACCGCGTCCTCTCGGAGGGGCCGATTGTCAGCGGGATGCGTCAGAATTGATGCCAGGGCCACCGCACGATCTGACTAGGGGCTACGCATGTCCGGACTCATCGACACCACCGAGATGTACCTCCGCACCATCCTGGAGCTGGAGGAGGAAGGCGTGGTCCCGATGCGTGCCAGGATCGCGGAGCGCCTCGACCAGAGCGGTCCCACGGTGAGCCAGACCGTGGCCCGCATGGAGCGCGACGGCCTCGTCACCGTCGCAGGCGACCGTCACCTGGAGTTCACCGACGAGGGCCGCATGCTGGCGACCCGCGTCATGCGGAAGCACCGCCTCGCCGAGTGCCTGCTCGTCGACATCATCGGCCTGGAGTGGGAGCAGGTCCACGCGGAGGCGTGCCGCTGGGAGCACGTGATGAGCGAGGCGGTCGAGCGCCGGGTCCTCGACCTGCTGCGCCACCCCACGGAGTCCCCGTACGGGAACCCGATCCCCGGCCTGGAGGAGCTCGGCGAGGAGCGCGGCGTCGACCCGTTCCTCGACCACGGCCTGGTGAGCCTCAGCGACCTCTCCTCCTCGGGCGGGGACGGCAAGACCGTCGTCGTGCGCAGGATCGGGGAGCCGGTCCAGATGGACGCGCAGGTGATGTACACGCTGCGCAGGGCCGGGGTGCAGCCGGGCGCCGTGGTGAGCGTCACGCCTGGCGTCGGGGGCGGCGTCCAGGTCGGAAGCAGCGGCGAGGAGGCCGAGTTGGGCTTCGACGTGGCGGCGCACGTCTTCGTCGCCAGGCGCTGAGCGCTCGCCGCGTCCCCGCGGTGGTGCGCGGGGCGGTCGTGTGGTGGTGCGTGGGTCCTGGATCGCCGCGGTGTGCGGCGGGGCGCGGTGATCGTGTCGCGCGGTGACCTTCCCAATTCGCCCGCGCAGTACCAGAGTTGCACCCAGTGAAGAGACCGCGACGGCGCGTGGGCGGTGGCCCGTCCGCCAGGGACGGAAGGGGAGCGGATGCTCGGCCTGCGTGTGCGGCTCGCAATGTGGCGAGGGCCCCGGTGCCTTGGGCGGCCGGAGCCCTCGCTTCCCCATATCCCCCGGGGGGCGACCCGGAGCCCCGAGCTCTCAGGGTCGGCCCCTCTCGGTACGTCTCTCCCCTGGCCGCAGCGGGGCAACCCATGAGCGTTGTCACTCTTACGAGGGGAGTTGCGCAGGATGGGTTCTGTTCGAATAGACATTCGATAAGCTCTGTGAGCGGTGCGAGGAGTGGGGGTGGCACGACGCATGGTGCGAAGGATCGATGTGGCCGGCTCGGACGGAATCCGGCTGGCCGCCTGGGAGTTCACAGATCCACCGAAGGGCGGGCCCGGTGGGCCGCAGAGTGTCGGGGCGAGGTCGGAGGCTCCCGGCGCCGGGCCGCCCGGGGTCCTGTTGCTGCACGGACTGATGGGGCGCGGCGCGCACTGGGCGGATACGGCCCGTTGGCTCTCCGCGCTCTACCGCCCCGTCGCTCTCGACCAGCGCGGCCACGGGCAGAGCGAGAAGCCGCCCGCCGGACCCTTCGGCAGGGACGCCTTCGTCGCGGACGCCGAAGCCGCCATCGAGCAGCTCGACCTCGCGCCCGTGGCCCTCGTCGGCCACTCGATGGGCGCCCTCACCGCGTGGCAACTCGCCGCCAAGCGGCCGGACTTGGTGCAGGCGCTGGTCGTCGCCGACATGCGCGCCTCGGCCCGCGGCGAGCAGTCGCAGCGCGAGTGGGAGGAGTGGTTCCGCTCCTGGCCCGTCCCGTTCGCCACGCTCGCCGACGTCCGCCGCTGGTTCGGCGAGGACGACCCGTCGCTGGAGCGCTCCCGTCCGGCGCGGGGCGAGTATTTCGCCGAAGTCATGCGCGAGACGGAGGACGGCTGGCGCCCCGTCTTCTCGGCGGAGCAGATGCTCCGCGCCCGGGAGACCTGGGTCTACGACGCGCACTGGGACGAGTTGGCGCAGGTGCAGTGCCCGACCCTCGTGGTGCGGGGCCTCGACGGCGAGTTGGGCAGGGCCGAGGCGCAGGAGATGGTGCGCGTCCTTCCACGCGGGATTTACGCCGAGGTCCCGGAGGCGGGCCACCTCATCGACTACGACCAGCCGGAGGGGTGGCGTCGCGTGGTGGAGCCGTTCCTTCAGGCGGCCCTTTCCGCCCGGAGCTGAGGAGCGTCGGCGTGGTCCGCGGACGTGCGCCGCGGAC
>NZ_AJTQ01000093.1 GCF_000262345.1 Streptomyces xiaopingdaonensis
CCGGCTGTTGCGGGGCGGGGCCGGACGTGGTTGCTCACGTTCCGGGCGACGGTGGCGCCGGTGCTGCTTCGGCCGCTCCACCCGTTTCACGAGCGGGAGTTCGGCCCGGAACCGGGGCCTGCGCGCTCCACACCTCGTGGACCACGCCGTGCCGGGCTGCTACGCGGCCGGTGCCGATCGGTCGGCTGGGAGGCGGTCGTACGGCATCCGTCGTGGTGGCGTTCCGTACAACGATGGTGGGGGCGACTGCGCCCGGGTCGCTCTGCCTGCTCTGCCAGGGGGTACGGGTGTACACCGTTGGCGGTGGCCGATGTCCGGCACCCGGCGTCGTCGGGGGCCGCCGGTCTTCGGCGCCTCTTGGGCGCCCGAACTCTTCGCGGCAGCGGCGCTCTCGGTGGGGCGCCGCGGTGGGCTTCGTCGTCACGAGTGTTCTCGCGGCGTTGTTGCTCGGACGGGCGCTCTCGGGTCTTCCGCCGCAGTCGTGACTGGCTCTTCGAGGGTGCCCCTCGCCGAACTGCTGCCCGAGACCGCTGCGTCGAGACGATGCTCGGCGTCTTCGCCGCCATGGCGGCGTCGGCGGTGGGACGCTCCTTCCTCTTGCGGGCTTTCCTTGACCACGGGCTGCACCCGCGGCCGCGCACTCCGTTCTTGTCGGCTCCCGGCAGGAGACGGCCGTCCGCCGGGCCGCTGCTGCCGCCGTAGGCACGGCGCCCGGCGCACGCACCTGCGGCACGATCCGCCTCACCGCGAACCGCGGCCGGAACCCCGGGGCGAGCCCGCCCCGTTGCCGGGACGCCCCGCGTGGTGCGATCGGAAATGCTCGCGTGCGTCATCGCCTTCCGCTCTTCTGCGGCGACGTCCGGTTGCGATCGGTGGCGCGGCCGTTCCGCTTCTCCTGGAGGATGCGGCGACGCGTGCCGCGTGCCCGCTCCGGTCCCTCGGCATCGGCCGGTCGCGTCACCGCGCGGCCGGCACGGGGGCCGCCGTCTTCTCGCCCTGGGGCGTGGGCAGTTGCTCGACCGGCAGCCGCGCCTGCGGCAGCGCTGCCCACCGCGTGCGGCGGCTTCGTCGGTGCGGCTGCATGATCACCACAGCCGGCTGTTGCCGCTCCTCGCCCCGGTCGTCCACAACAGCCTGGCGACGGGGCGGCATCAGCTTGTGTGCCGACACTCCGAAAGGGGCGCCGAAGCGTCTCCGTCTCCGCGTCCTTCGCGATTCTGCCCGCGAAAATGCTGCCGGCCGTGGGGCATGGGTTCCTCGTCCGGCCGTGGCGCCGGGCGAGCTGTTCGGCACCCGTGGTGGCAGGGGCGGTGCTCGCGGCGCCGTTGAGTCTGCCGGGGCCGCGTAAGGCGGGGCGCCGACCGTCCGTGAGCGGTCGCGGCGCCGTAGGACGGGGCGTGGACTGCCGGGGAGCGTGCCGCAGTGCACGAGGGCGGAAAGCCGACCGCCGGTGGGCAGCGCCCGCCCCATGCGCCCGGAAAGGTGAAGCGCCCCACGGCGAGAACCGGTTCAGGCCCCCACCCTGTACGGCGCGCCGCGGCCGCAGGCGTAGGCGAGCGGGGCGACCAGGTCGTCGGCGTCGGGGAGCCAGCGGTTGTCGGTGGAGGGGCGGCGGACCCACTGGACGGCGCCGCGGTGGCCGACTCTCGTCGGCGGGGCGGGGACCCAGTCGTCCTCGGCGTGCGCGGTGAGGTCGAGCGCGTCGGCCGTCCGGCCGGTGCGGCGCAGGAGCGGGGGCGCCTTCCTCGCCGTGCCGGGGAGCGCGAAGAAGAAGAGCCGTCCCGAAGGGGTGGCGGCGACGGGGCCGAGGGTCGCGCCGAGGCGTTCCATGCGGGCGAGCGCGAGGAAGCCGGCGGACTCGGGGACGTCGAGGACGTCGAAGGTGCGGCCGGTGGGGAGGAGGACGCTCGCGCCCGGCTGCTCGCTCCACAGGGCGCGGACGGTGTGCGCGCTGCCGGTGGCCTCTTCGGCCCAGCGCGGGCGTGCGGGGTGCGCGCCGGGCGTGGCGCAGGCCGTGCTGCCGCAACTGCACCGCAGTGCGCCCCCGGTCGGCTCCAGCCAGGTGCCGGGGGAGACGTCCCAGTGCTGCTCGGTCACGTACCGGAGCGCGTGCTCGACCGGGGCTGCCGCCGCTTCCGTGGTCTCGTCCAGCTTCGTCACACAGCTCTCAACTCGCCTCGCGCACAAGGGTTACGGGGCTGCGCGGGAGCAACGTTCCCACGCTCACCGGGAGTTGGATGCGGCGACGCAGCGGGGCGCCAAGGCTCGGTACACACCGTGGTCGAGTGCATGCGAAGTGTGCGCCCGGTGTGCGCCCTGCGCCGATGGAGGGCGCACCGGTGCATCGATGGGGGCGCGCATGCGGATCGCTCATCGTGAGTGGGTAGTTACTGCATGTGCGGAAGCCTTGGAAGGCGTTGACCGAAATCATCTTCTCCGGTGGCAAGAGGAGGGTTTCGGTGAATTCGCCGTTGTTGCCACCTGATGAGAGTTACGCGCAATTGTGCTGGGCAGAGTGATCAGGCATCAAGCACAGCCTTCGTCCCGAGGGGGAGACACCATGGCCGCAAGGCCGCTCGTCGCGAGGCAGCCGAACGAACGGCTGCAGGCACTCATCCAGGAAGCCGCCTGCTCCAACGCGGGCCTGGCCCGCAGGGTCAACATGTGCGGTGCCGAGCACGGTCTCGACCTGCGCTACGACAAGACCTCGGTCGCCCGCTGGCTGCGCGGCCAGCAGCCACGCGGGCGCGCCCCGGGGATCATCGCCGAGGCGCTCGGCCGCAAGCTGGGCCGCAGCGTGACGCTGGACGAGATCGGCATGGCCAACGGCAAGCACCTCGCCTCGGGCGTGGGGCTCCAGTTCGCGCCCACCGTGCTCGGCGCCGTCGAGCAGGTCTGCGAACTGTGGCGGAGCGACGTCGGCCGCCGCGACTTCCTCGCGGGTGCGACGGTCGCCTCCTCCGCGCTCGTCGAGCCCAGCAGGGACTGGCTGATCACCTCGCCCGACACCCAGGTGGCGAGGAGTTCGGGCGCGCGGGTCGGGATGAGCGACGTCGAGGCCGTGCGGGGGATGACGGAGGCGCTCTCCCGGCTCGACCACCGCTACGGCAGCGGCCACATCCGGCCGGTCGTCGTCCACTACCTCAACAGCGTCGTCTCCGGGCTCCTCGCCGGCTCGTACAAGGAGCAGGTGGGGCGCGCGCTCTTCGGCGCCGCCTCCCGACTCACGGAACTCGCCGGGTACATGGCCGTCGACACGGGGCAACACGGCCTGGCGCAGCGGTACTACATCCAGTCGTTGCGCCTGGCGCAGGCGGCGGGGGACCGCGGGTACGGCGGATACGTGCTCGCGGCGGGGATGAGCCACCTCGCGGCCTCGCTCGGCAACCCGCGGGAGATCTCCCAACTCGCCCGCGCGGCACAGGAGGGGGCGCGCGGGCGCGTCACGCCCCGCGCGGAGTCCCTCTTCCACGCGGCGGAGGCGCGGGGGCACGCCCTGCTCGGTGAGGCGCGCGCCTGCGAGACGGCGATCACACGCGCCGTCGACGCGCTCGAACGAGCCGAGGGCGCCCCCGACTCGGGCGACGACCCCCCGTGGATCGCCCACTTCGACCGCGGCTACCTCGCGGACGAACTCGCCCACTGCCACCGCGACCTGGGCCGCCCGCGCGAAGCGGCCGGGTGCGCGGAGGAGGCACTCGCGGCGCACCCGGAGGACCGTGCGCGCCGGCGCGCGATCGGGCTGCTCCTCCTCGCCGGTGCGCAGGCGCAGCAGCGCGAGATCGAGCGCGCCTGCCACACGGGCACGCGCGCCTCCGAACTCCTCGGGCAGCTCCGTTCGGAGCGCGGCGTCGAGTACCTGGAGGACTTCAGGCGCCGCCTGGAGCCGTACGCGGAGGAACCGGTGGTGCGCGAGTTCGCGGCGCGATGCGAGGTGGGAGCGGCTGCTTGAGACCCGGCGAAGGGCACCGGGGCGCGCGTGCGGTGTGACGCGCGTCGCGCCCCGGACGCAGAGGGGCTGGTATGCGGTTCACCGCGCGCCGCCCCTCCGGCCGTCTCCCCTCGGGGGCGTGGTCCGGTCTCGGGCGAACCCGGTAGCGTGAGCCGACGGTTCAGCACAGCCACGCCTACGAGGAGCCACGGTGACGACGCACAACGGACGCGGTGGGGGCAGCGCCGACGACGACGCGCAGCCCGCGGCCCCTTACGAGGGTGTCGTGCTGCCCGCGAACGGTGAGCCGTGGACCCCGCAGCAGCAGCACGAGCGCGAGGCGGCGACGTCCGGACACGCGTGGGGCGTGCCGTGGGGCCCGGAGTCCGAGGCCGTCGTGAACGCTCCCGCGCCTCCGCCCGCGCCGCCCCGGCAGGGGCACCAGGAGGCGGGCCCTGATCCGCAACAGGCCCTGGCGCAGGGACAGTACGGGCACGCGGCGTACGGCGGGCAGCAGGCGTACGAGCTACCGCACGACCCCCGGCCTCCGGGCGGTGCAGGCCAACAGCCGGAGCCCGGCCTGCCCGTACCGCGGGAGACGGGGGACGGGAGACACGCGCTGCCGCCGCTCGACGCCGAGCCTCCTTCGACGGGTCGGCACCCCGGTCCGCTGCCCCAGCCGGGACAGCCGCCGTCCGGTCTGCCGGGCATACAGCCGGAGCAACTTCCCGAACAGGGCGGCGGCCAACTCCCGCCGTTCCCGCACCTCTCCGGCCCCATGCCGCCCGCCGGCGCCCCGCCGATGCCGCCTGCCGGCGCCCCGCCGATGCCGCCCGCCCCGCCGCTTCCGCCCGAGGGCACGCCGGCTCCGCCGCAAGGCGCGCCGCCCCCGCACGAGCCTGCCGGGGGCCCGCAGCCGCCGAGCGGCCGGCACGCCTCGCCCTCGCCGCAGGACACCGCGCACCCGGGTTCCGGTGCCTTCCCGCAGGCGGCGCACCCGCAGCCGCCGCAGGGCTCGGAGGCGGAGTCGACGCAGCTCCTCCCGCCGATGGTCGTCTCGCCCGACGACGCCCAGTACGGCGGTTCGGAGGACGGCACCCAGTTCCTCCCGCCGCAGAGCGCGGGACCCCGGCCCGCAGGTCCCGACGCGCAGGCCACGCAGTACATCCCCCCTGTCACCGACACCCCGCGGGACAACGAGACGCAGCGCCTCCGTGCCACGCCCCCCTCGTACGCCCCCGCGCCCTCCGGCGGCGAGGAGGAAGTGCGGCGTCCGCTCGCCGAGTTCGACAACCTCTTCCGCGCCGAGCCGACCGGGGGAGCGAAGCCTTCCGAGGAGCCGGCCGCGGCCACCCAGAGCCTCCCGCTCTTCGACCAGGCGTCCGCGGGCCAGCAACGGGGCTTCGGCGCCGAGCCGTTCGAGGAGTACGAGCCGCAGGGCCGCGCGGCGCGGCGGAACGCGGAGCGCGGGAAGGGCGCCAACCCCGGGGTCCTGGTGGGCGTAGGCGTCGCGGGTGTCGTGCTCGTCGGGCTCGTGGCCGGGGCGCTCATCGGCGGTGGCGGGGACGGCGACGACGACGGGCCGAAGGCCGCGCCGGCCCCCACGGAACCCGCGGGGAACGAGGCGTCGTCGAAGGCGCCCGACCCGGTCGAGCAGCAGGCGAAGTCGCTCGACGGCCTCCTCTCCGACAGCAACAACAGCCGCAACGCGGTGATCCGTTCCGTCGAGGCGATCAAGAACTGCGCCAAGCTGCCGAAGGCCGCCTCGGATCTGCGAGCGGCGGCGCAGCAGCGCAAGAGCCTCGTCACCAGGTTGGAGAAGCTGAAGACCGACAAGCTCCCGGAGGCCGAGCGGCTCAGGGCCGCCCTCACCCGGGCTTGGCGCTCCTCGGAGGCGGCCGACCGCCACTACGCGTCCTGGGCCGACCAGGCCGGGGGGAAGGGCGGCTGCCCGGGAGGCAACGCCAAGCAGACGCACAGCGCGGCGGCCGGGAACCGCGCGAGCGGCGCGGCGACCAACGCCAAGAAGGAGGCGGCGTCGCTCTGGAACCCGACCGCCGAGAAGTACGGGCTCGACAAGCGGGAGTTCAGCCAGTTGTGATCCGCGGCGCCGGCTTCGGCGGGAGGCGCGGGGAGCCCGGATGGCCGGGCTCCGGATGTGGAACGTAGGGTCGGTGGCCATGCAGCAGGTGCAGCGAGCTTCCGCGAAGTCTTCCCGCCACGGCCGTGGTTCGAGCACCATGGGCGGCATGCCCGTCAACGACATGCCCTGGTGGCGCTGGCGCACCAACGTCCGCTCCGCGCTGCACATGCTCTCCGATCCGGCGTTCCAGCGGGAGTGCTGGGCGGCAGGGGTCGCCGGGTACGGCGACGTCACCGACGCCGTCTACCGTCTCGTCGAGGACACGTGGCTCGACAACTGGTCGGCGGAGAGGTACGTCGGAACGATCTTCCGTGACGCGCAGGAGGCGGCCCTCGTCGACACCGCGGTCCTGCGCGTGCTGCGCATCCTCCACCAGGTCGGTGCCGACGCGCCCGCCGGCGCGTACCTCGAGCACCACGCCTGGCCCGAGGCGGTGCGCGCCGCCCGCGAGGCGCACGTGATGCTCGCCACCAACGACGGTGACGACCCGGACGAACAGCCGCACTCGCTCGACGTGTTGTCGATCATGCTCCGCGCCGTCTGAGCCCGCCCCGCGTGCGCGGGGCGCGTGCGACACGAGTGGCCCCTGTGGTGTGCCAGGCTTGGGGCATGAGCCAGTCGCAGCCCGCAGCCCCGGAGAACCAGCAGCCCATCGCCGCAGGCGGCAGCGGGCCCGGTGGCGCCACGGACGGCGGGCAGTTCGTGCTGACGCTCTCCTGCCCCGACACCCGCGGAATCGTCCACGCCGTCTCCAGCTACCTCTTCATGACCGGCTGCAACATCGAGGACAGCCAGCAGTTCGGGGACGGGGACACCGGGCTCTTCTTCATGCGGGTGCAGTTCAGCGCCGACCCCGACGTCACCCTGGAGAAGCTCAGGGCGAGCTTCGCCGCCGTCGGCGACTCCTTCCGGATGGAGTGGCAGATCCACCCCGAGGGGGAGCGGATGCGCGTCCTGCTGATGGTGAGCAGGTTCGGCCACTGCCTCAACGACCTCCTCTTCCGCGCGCGGACGGGGGCGCTGCCCGTGGACGTCGCGGGTGTCGTCTCCAACCACACCGACTTCGCCGAGCTCGTCGACTCCTTCGGCGTGCCCTTCCACCACATCCCGGTGACGAAGGAGACCAAGGCGGAGGCCGAGGGGAGGCTGCTGGAGCTGGCCGAGGCGGAGGGCGTCGAACTCGTCGTGCTCGCGCGGTACATGCAGGTCCTCTCCGACGACCTGTGCAAGCAGCTCTCGGGCCGGCTCATCAACATCCACCACTCCTTCCTGCCGTCCTTCAAGGGCGCGAAGCCTTACCACCAGGCGCACGCCCGCGGCGTGAAGCTGATCGGCGCCACCGCGCACTACGTCACGGCGGAGCTCGACGAGGGGCCGATCATCGAGCAGGAGGTCAAGCGAGTGCAGCACAACCTCACGCCCGAGCAGCTCGTCGCCGCCGGCCGCGACGTGGAGTGCCAGGCGCTCGCCCGGGCGGTGAAGTGGCACAGCGAGCACCGGGTGCTCCTCAACGGGCACCGCACCGTCGTCTTCTCCTGAGGCGTCACAGCCGGGAGAGCGAGGCGGCGGCGAAGAGGACGTCCCTGATCGCCTCGCGATCGCCGTCCTGACCTGCCGCCGCGTCCTCCGGCTGTACGTGGCCGGCGGCGAGCTGGCAGAACTCCAGCCCGTCGAGGGCGACATGGGCGACGTGCTCGTGGTGGGAGACGGCCGCCTGCGGCGAGTCGAGCGGGATGTACCAGTCCCCTCCGCCGCTCCCCTCGACCTCCAGGTGAAGGGTGCGCCCCGGTGCGTCCGCCGGCGCGAGCCGCGGTGGTGCGGCGAGACCCTCGCGCCGGCGCACCGCGATCGTGGCGGGGAGCTGCCGCGCCGCCAGGTCGACGAGACGGGCGAGGTGCGCGGAGGACGGCGGGTCGTACGGGTACGCGACGGCTTCGGCGATGTCGGCCGCGTGCGTCCAGCACTCGAAGGCCCGGTCGAGGAAGGCGTCCCGGAGCGGCAGCGTGAACCCGCCGTAGGAGACGGGGCGTTCGGCCGTCTCCGCGGCCTCGTCCGGACCCTCGGAGGCGGCGAAGGACGCCGTGCGCACCGTTGCGTGCGTCTGTTCGCGCCACAGGTCCCGCACCTCCCGCGGTCCGGGTTCGCGCGCGAGGGTGCGCCAGTACGCCTCGGTGCGTGCGACGGGCCCGCCGGCGTCCGCCGGCAGGCCGAGCGGGTCGGGAAGGCCGAGCGGGTCGGGGAGGCCGAGCGCGGCGGCGACGATCCCGTCGACGGCGAGGAGGTGCCCGATCACCCGGGCCACGGAGGTCTCCCGCTCCTCGACCCGGCCCCGCCCGCTGCCGCGCGCGTCGAACCAGCGCAGCCGGACCGGTGCGCGCCACTCGTCCTCCGCCATGTCCCGGAGCAGCGCGTCGAGCCGGGAGGTCTCGGCGTCGTACGGTGTTGCCCACTCCGGGACGGGGACGCGCGGCGCCCTGCGGTCCAGGCAGGACTCCAGGACCCGGGAGCGGAGCGTCGGATCGAGGTCGAGGTTGTCCTCGGGATGGAGCAGGCCGACGGCCTCGCGCAGCCGGTGCGCCTCGTCGGCGCACGGCGCGCACCGCAGGAGGTGGGCCTCGACGGCGGCGCTCTCCTCGGCGGAGCAGGCAGCGAGCGCCCAGGCGCCGAGGAGGGACTTGAGTACCCGGTGGTCCTCCCACTCGGCGCCGGACCCCGGGGGCGCCGACTCGCGGCCGCTCATCGGCGCTGTCCCGGGGCCCCGTCGCGCCGCGGTGGGGCGGCGGGGCCTTCGGGGACGGCGGTGGACAGGAGTTGGAGACCGAGCCGCAGCCGGCGCCTCGCCTCGTCCTCCGTCACGCCGAGCCGGCGTGCGGCCTGCCGGTAGTCCTGACGCTGGAAGTACGCGAGCTCCAGCGCGGCGCGCAGGGACGCCGGCATCGAGCCGACGATGTAGTCGGCGCGGGCCGCGGCCGAGGCGGCCCGCACTTTCTGCTCGGCGCGCTCGGCCTCCAGCGGCGTCCGCGGCGGCGAGCCCGACTGACGGCTGCGGAGCCGGCGTTCGGCGGCCTGCCGGGTGGCGTCCGCGAGCCAGGAGCGGAGCGGTCCGTGCCGCGGGTCGTACGCCTCGGGGTGCTCCCAGAGCTGGGCGAAGACGTCCTTGGTGACGCGGTCGACGGGGTCCTCGCCGAAGCTGCCGCCCGCGCCGCCGAGTGCGCGGTGGGCGAGGGAGTGCACCAGCGGGCCGAAGCGGTCGTAGAGCTCGCCCAGCGCGGCGGCCTCGCCGCGGACCAGGCGCTGCTGCATCTTGCGGTCCCAGCGCGTCGGTGTGTCGTTCGCCATGCCGGCTCCCCAGCCCTGCGGTGGGCTCCGTCGGTCTCCGCTGTCTCTCGTGCCGGCGCGGACGCCGGTCGTGGTTCCGATCACCGTCGGTTCCGGGTACCGGCGCCGGGCCGCAGCCGGGCGTCCCCCGGTACGGGGCGCCTTCGTGCGGTGGCGGCGGAGGGAAACCTCCGGACTGTGCTCGTCAAATGTAGTGCGGAGGGCTGTTCACGTACGCCCCTTTACGGCAATGTGCGCCCCTGGACCGGTCGCCGGTGGTATTGCGTCGGTCACGTTCCGCTTGCTTTCGCGGAGGGGGCAGGCGGGGAGGGTTGCCGGAACGTGACCGTGGGTGGCGGGTGCGTCCGGATCTCGACCGCATACTCTCGAAGGGGAGTGGCCGCGGCGGGGGAGGGCAGCCGAAGGGTGGGGCGCAGGCTGCCGGCCGCGTGTATCCGCACCGCGAGGAGTGAAGGGGATTCGGGGACGTGTCGTTGAAGGTCATGGAGGAGCGGCGGGGGGAGTGGACGGTCTTCCGGGTGAGCGGCGAGCTCGACCTGGTCACCTCGCCCGCCGTCCGTCAGCATGTGCACGACGCGGTCGCCGAGGGGAGACGGCTGCTCGTCCTCGACCTCTCGGAGGTGCTCTTCTGCGACTCCAGCGGCGTGGGCGTGCTGATCGCCTCGCGCCGGTTGATGCGCTCGTGCGCCGGACGGCTGCGCCTGATCCTCCCCGCGCAGGGGGCGGAGGAAGGCTCGCATGTCAACCGCGTCCTCGCCGCGCTCGGCGTACGGCGGCTCTTCGAGTGCTTTCCCGATTTGGAGGCGGCGACCGACTCCGAGGCCACGGCGGGCCCGCTCTCCGCCTGAACAGCGGGGCGACCGGGCGGCGCCGCGGACGCGATGTGTCACGCCGGGTTGACGACGTCCCCGGCGCGTGGAGCCCGGCTGCGGCGCGAGGTTGACTCACGTTCCGTGAACAACTCGACGCCGGGGAGCCTACTTGCGGGGCGTCCGGGCCGCCCTTGGACCTGCCCGCCCGTACGTCCGCATTCTGCTGACAACTGCGCCGATCCGCCGAGTTCCGCCCATGGCGGGGCGATTGAGCGGGGACGTGCTTCGGGTAGGCTCGCGCGGGTGCGCGCAGTTCCCGTCCGGAACCCTTCGGCTCCAGCTCGCAGCGGTGCAGGTCCGCGGCTGGGGCGGGGAGTTCGCAGGCGTGCGGGGAGGGGCGCGGCCGGGCGTGTTCGACGTGTGGGCGAGCGGGTCGCACAGTATGCACTACGGCTCATCCTTTGCGCCGGAATATGCCTGAAGCGCTTGTTGCGGCAACTATGCCTCAACCATGCTGTCCCTCATCGAGGTCACAGTCCGTGATGCCGAGAAGACGCGGGACGACTCTCCCGCACGTTCGGATGGTGTGAGCGGTGCAGGTGCTTCACGAAGAGCTGGAGATCGGGCCCGACCCTGCCGAGGTCGGTCGGGCCCGCAGATGGGCTCGGGCCAGGTTGGCGCGGGCCGGCGTCGCGGCGGACGAACCGCTCGCCGAGACGCTGGTGTTGCTCGTCTCCGAGCTGGTCACCAACGCGGTGGTGCACACCGGCCGCGACGCGGTGCTCTCGCTGATGAGCGGGGCGTGCGGCGGGGCCGTGCGCCTGGAGGTGGCCGACGCAAGCCGGCTCCCCCCGCGTACGCGGCGGGCGTCCGGCGACGAGACGTCAGGCCGCGGCCTCGAACTCGTCTCCGGTCTCGCGGACCGCTGGGGCTGGGAGCAGGAGGAGTCGGGAAAGCGCGTCTGGTGCGAGGTGGAGCCCGGCTCGTGCGACGCGGGCGGCCGTGGACGCTTCCAGGGGGGCGGACGTGCCACCTACCTGGGGTTCGAGAGGCTGCTGGTGCGGTAGTGTCCGCTGTTGGCCAATGCGGTGGCCGATACGCCCTTTTTCAAGGCCAGTTGACCTGGAATCGCGCAGGATGGCGTCAACTTCCGGTGTGCGGTGGGGTGTCCGACGATGACTGCGCGTGTAAAACGGGCAAAAGTCGCATAGTCCAGACCAGGTGTTGACGTCTCGTATCTGGCTGATCACCCTTGGGTCTAGCGATTCGTCGCGAGGGGACGTCGAGGAGTGAGGGACTCCTCGACGAGTGCGGGTCGCGGTCCGGCGTCAGCCACCGCCATGGGTGCTCCCGTGCCTCCGGCGGTGGCAGGGTCTGAGCGCCGGAGCCGGGTGGCGGTCGCCGTGCCGTGCTCGGGGTGCGCATCGGCGCTCCGCCACCCGACCGCCCGGCCCGCCGCTCCCCGCCCTTCAGCGTGCGTGCTCCGCCGCGGTGCTCTCCCTGAATGTCCTGCGGTACGCACTGGGTGAGACGCCGAGCGACGTGTGGAAATGCTGCCGCAGCGAGTCCGGCGTCCCGAACCCCGCCCGCACCGCCACCCGTTCGACGGGCGCGTCCGTACTCTCCAGCAACTGCCGCGCCCGCAGCAGGCGTTGGGCGGTGATCCACTGCTGCGGGCTGGTCCCCACCTCCGCGCGGAAGCGCCGCGTGAACGTCCGGACGCTCATCGACTCCCGGTCGGCCAACTCCCGCAGAGACACGGGGCGATCGAGGTGCCGCAGCGCCCACTCCCGGGCCGCGCCGGTGGAGGAGTCCGCGTCGGGAGGCATCGGCGCCTCGACGAACTGCGCCTGGCCGCCGTCCCGATGCGGAGGCACCACCGTGCGGCGTGCGACATCGTTGGCGACCGCACCGCCGAAGTCCCCGCGCACCAGGTGGAGGCAGAGGTCGACCCCCGATGCGACGCCCGCGGAGGTGAGCACGCCGCGGTCCTCCACGTAGAGGACGTCGGGGTCGACGCGGACGCGCGGGAAGAGGCGCTGGAGCCGGGGCGCCGCCTGCCAGTGCGTGGTGGCCCTGCGGCCGTCGAGGAGGCCGGCGGCCGCGAGCGCGAACGCCCCCGTGCAGATCGACGCGACGCGGGCGTCCGGACGTATCCGGGCGAAGAGCGCCGCGAGTCGGGGGCTGAGGCGGCCCGCGCTCCCGGTCCCGTCGTCCTCGTGGGCGGCCGGGACGATCACCGTGTCGGCCTCGTCGAGCGCCTCGGGACCGTGGGCCACCTCCACGGTGAAGTCGGCGTCCGTGCGGACGGGGCCCGGCTCCGCCGCGCAGGTGGCCACGGTGTACAGCGAGTGCCCCGCTGCGTCCCTCGCCTTGCCCAACAAGCGGTGCGGGATGCCGAGTTCCATCGGGAGGAGGCCGTGGCGCACGAGGACGGCGACCTTGTGGCGGCCGGGCTCGGGGAAGGGACGGGCGTTCTGCCGCTCGGGGGCCGTCGGTGCGGCCTCGTCCGGCGCCGTCGCGGGACGCGATGCGGCCGACTGCTTCATGGCCCGATCCTCCCACACCATGGCCCACGGGCCAGTCGTCCGCGGGGAGTTGGCGGGCGAGACTGCCGACGTGGACAGCACTCCCGACTCGCAGACACCAGAGCCCGTCCTGCCCGCCGGCGGTGGCCTCGCAGCTCAGGACGGGTCCGCCGCCGGCGCGGCGCCCCCCACAGGGGCGGTGCCCCGGCGCCGGGCCGAGCCGCCCGGGGCCGGGCGCCGTCCGCGTATTCACCGTGCCTGGTGGGTCGCGTTCGTCGCCTTCGTCGCGCTCGTCGGTGCCGCGGGGTTCCGCGCGACGCCCGGGGTCTTCATCGAGCCGCTGCACGCGGAGTTCGGGTGGTCGAGGGGGACCATCTCCGCGGCCGTCTCGCTCAACGTCCTGCTCTACGGGCTCACTTCGCCGTTCGCGGCGGCGCTGATGGACAGGTACGGGATCAGGCGCGTCGTCGCCGCGGCCCTGCTGCTGGTCTCGGCCGGGAGCGGGCTCACCGTCCTCATGGCGTACTCGTGGCAACTCCTGCTGCTCTGGGGTCTGTTGGTCGGCGTGGGTACGGGATCGATGGCGCTGGCCTTCGCCGCGACCGTCACCTCGCGGTGGTTCGTCGCCAGGCGTGGGCTCGTCAGCGGCGTCCTCACGGCGGGCGGGGCCGCCGGGCAGCTCGTGTTCCTCCCGCTGGTCGCGCTCGCCGTCGAAGGGCCCGGGTGGCGGGTCGCCTCGCTCACCGTCTCCGCCGCCTCGCTGCTCGTCGTGCCGCTGGTGATCTGGGTGATGCGGGACCGGCCGGAGGACATCGGGACGCTTCCGTACGGCGCCGGGCCCGCATACCGGACCCCGCCGCGGTCGACCGGGGGCGCGGCGAGCGGAGCGCTGCGCGCGCTCGCGGGCGCCGCGCGGACGCGCGTCTTCTGGCTCCTCGCGGGGACGTTCGCGATCTGCGGGGCCTCCACCAACGGCCTCATCGCCGTCCACTTCGTGCCGGCTGCGCACGACCACGGGATGCCCGTCACCGCGGCCGCTTCGCTGCTCGCCGTCATCGGCGTCTTCGACCTCGTCGGAACCGTCGCGTCCGGGTGGCTCACCGACCGCTTCGATCCGAGGCTGCTCCTCGCCGTCTACTACGCGCTCCGCGGCGTCTCGCTCCTCTTCCTGCCGCTGCTCCTCTCGGACACGCTGCACCCGCCGATGCTCTTCTTCGTCGTCTTCTACGGCCTCGACTGGGTGGCGACCGTGCCGCCCACGATGGCCCTGTGCCGCACGCACTTCGGCGGGCGCGGGCCCGTCGTCTTCGGGTGGGTGCTCGCCGCGCACCAGGCGGGCGCCGGAGCCGCCGCCTGGGCCGCGGGGGCGGTCCGGGACGTCAGCGGCGCCTACGGCCAGGTGTGGACGGTCTCCGGGGCGCTCTGCGCCGTGGCCGCGTTGATGTCCGTCGTGATCGGCGGGACGGCGCGGGCACGCCGCAGCGAGTGAACCGCCGTGCTCAGGAGGTGGCTTCGACGAGCGCCTGGGCTATCCGGCGTGCCTCGTGGGCGAGTTCGCGCAGTGCGCCGCTGACGGGGCGGGTGAAGCCGGCGAAGTGGAGTCCTGGCGAGTGCGGGAGAGTGCGCGGGCCGTGCACGAGAGGCCGGCCGGACCCGTCCAACTGACCCAGGTCGCCGACGAGTTGATCGAGCGCGCTGCGGTAACCGGTCGCGGCGACGACGGCGTCGGGCCGCACGGACGAGCCGTCGGCGAGGCGGACTTCGGCGCCGGAGAACCGGTCGACGCCCGCGACGGGCTCGATGCGTCCTCCGCGTACCAGCCCGGAGAAGCCGTCGTCGACGACCGGTGGCGCGCCCGCCGCCGCGGCCGAGCAGATACCGCGCCGCGGGTGCGGGAAGCCGTGCTTCCCGAGGTTCTCCACGCGGGTGAGGCGGCCGGAGAGGCGGTCCCCGAGCCCCGTCGGCAGGCGTCGCGCGAGGACCGCGCTGCGCTGGGCCGGCCATCCCAGCGACGAGCGCCTGACGAGATGGCGGGGCGTGCGCACGGCGAGGCGGACGCGCGAGGCCCCGCCCCTGGCGAGGTCGGCGGCGATCCCGGTGCCGCTGCTGCCGCACCCCACCACGAGGACGTCACTGCCCTCGTACGCGGCCGGAGTGCGGTAGTCGGCCGAGTGGAGGAGTTCGCCCTCGAAGCGGTCGCGACCGGGCCAACTCGGCGTGTACGGGGTGTGGTTGAGGCCGGTCGCGACGACGACCGCGGGCGTGGTGAGGCGTCGGCCGCCGTTGGCCTCCAGTCGCCACTGTTCCCCGGCCCGGGTGATTCCGAAGACCTCGACGCCCGTGGCGACCTCGACGCGGTGGTGTGTCGCGTACCGCTCCAGGTAGGCGACGAAGTCGTCGCGGGTGAGGCGGCCGCCGCTGGTCCGCTGCGGCGGCAGGCCCGGAAGCTCGGCGTACGCCCGCGTGGACTGGAGGCGCAGTCCCTCGTAGTGCGCGCGCCAGGAGGCGCCGACCGCTTCGCCGCGCTCCAGTACGACCGCTCCGAGCCCGCGGGCGGTGAGGGCCGCTGCCGTGGCGAGGCCGGCAGGGCCTGCGCCGATGACGTGGACGGGGGTTCCGGCGTCGGACATGGGCATGCCGGGATTTTAGGTGGTGGGGCGGGCTTCCCCCGCGGGCGGTCTGCGAGGCGCGCTCTCGGGCGCACGGGAGGTGCGCGCTGCCGGGGCGCCCGCCGGTCGCGGCGCGGGGAAACGGTTTGGCGGTGCGCGGTCCGAGCGGCATCCTGGGCGGCGTGCTGATACGTGAGACCGAGCCCGCCGACTGGGCAGCCGTCTGGCCGTTCTTCCGCGCCATCGTGCGGGCGGGCGAGACGTACACCTATCCCCGCGACGTCGGCGAGGAGAAGGGGCGCGAGCTGTGGATGGTGCCGCCGCCGGGGCGGACCGTCGTCGCGGAGGACTCCGACGGTGCCGTGCTCGGGTCGGCGAAGATGCACGCCAACCACATGGGCGGCGGCTCGCACGTGGCAACCGCGAGCTTCATGGTCGCTCCCGAGGGGAGCGGCCGGGGCGTGGGGCGCGCTCTGGGGGAGCACGTCCTCGCGTGGGCGCGGGGGGCGGGGTACCGCGCGATGCAGTTCAACGCCGTCGTGGAGAGCAACACTCGGGCCGTCGCGCTGTGGAAGTCGCTGGGATTCGAGATCATGACGACGCTTCCCGAGGCTTTCCGTCACCCCGAACTCGGATACATCGGACTGCACGTGATGTACCAGAAGTTCTAGACGCGGTGGGGCCGGGTGTTACTCGGTCGGAGGTCGGTGTTCGGGCGGGGAATTGCGGCCTGTTCCCTGTCGCTTGCCGCCGATTGCGCGAGGCGGTTCTCCGAGCGCTTGGCCGTGTGCGCAACGCGTTTCGCCCGACGGGGGACGTCCGGGCGTCGTCTCCTCGGCGGTGTGCTCGCTCGTGGCGGCTCCCCATGCCTGCCCGAGTAATAGGCGAAGCCGCGGTGGTGCGGGGCCGGTTGCCGAACCGCTTCTCCCAACTCGCGTTTCCGCGAGGGGCCGTGCGTCACCGGTGAACGGAGTGCGTCAGGCCGCGGGCTTTCTGCCCGTCACGCCCAGGTACACCAACTGGGTGAGTGTCGGCTTGAGTTGGGCTTGCTTCACTCCCCAGGACTGGAAACCCTTCTGGTGGCCCGCGACGCCGGCGAGCATCACGACGAGCGCGCCGGCCATGGCGGCGGGGTTGACCTCCTTGCCGACGCGGCCCTTGGACTGGAGCTCCTTGATGGACTCGGTGAGCGAGTTGTTCACCGAGTTCAAGATCCGCATGCGGATGCGGTAGAACCGCTTGTCCCCTTCGGCCGCGCCGAGGTCGACGACTCTGAGGATCGCCTCGTTCCTGCGCCAGAACGTGAGGAACCCGTCGACGAGCCCTTCCGCCGTCGCGCGTCCCGCCTTTCCGGCCCAGGACTTTCCCTGTACCAACTCCTTGAGGGAGCCGCTCTCCTTGGCGAGCGAGTCCGCGATTTCCAGTACCGCACCCTCGACGTCGGGGAAGTACTGATAGAACGTGGCCGGAGACGTGCCTGCTTTCCGTGCGACATCGATGACCTTGACGTCGCGATAGGGAGAGCTTCCGAGCATCTCGCGCAGGCAGTCCAGCAGCTTCTGCCGCGTCTCTTGGCCGCGGCGTCCTGCCACGCGGCCGTCGACGGTTCGAACTTGTCCTGTCATGCCGTCAGCTTACCGACGGGTGATCCGGGCGCGATTCGGCGGCGGGCAAATGGGGTGCGGTGCCGGTAGAGGAATCGTGCACGTGACCCGGAGGGGATGTGGGCGGGCGTTGCAGATTGCGGTTAATCGTGCAACTCGGCGTGGGGGGGCGGGGTGGTTGTTGGTTGGTGAGCGGGGGTGTGAGTGCGGGGTAATGCGGGGTGGATTGTAATGAGGAATTGGGCGGGTGCAATTCGGATGGGGTGAGTGGGGGGTTGGGGAATTGCTGGGGGTGCTCACACTCGTCCCCGAGCCCCGAGCCCCGAGCCCCGAGCCCC
>NZ_AJTQ01000094.1 GCF_000262345.1 Streptomyces xiaopingdaonensis
CATTCCGGCAGAACCCCAACCACCCACAACCCCGCGACTTTTACGCGCGCTCTTCCCGCCGCGTCCGAAAAAGCGCACCGACCACCACGCGAAGCCAACAACCGCCCCGCACCAAAAGGCACTTCGCAACCCCGACGACAACGCGAACCCCGTAAACTACGGCCCGCCCGGAACCGGAACCGCAGTTACCGCCAAGACCCGGCCCATCTCCCGGACCGCACCAGTGTCCTGACCGAACCCCCACACATGAGTCACCCCATTCCGCAAGTGAAAGCAGAGTGACAGTCCGCCGATTCCATCCCAAACCAGAAGCGAGCCACCACGAGCGGCGAAAACACAGGCGAACCTCCCCGCGGCATCCGCGCATTGGGAAATCCCCCCGGTCGGACCCGCGACGCGGCCGCTGCGTACGGAGTACGTTTCCCCGCCCGGCGTTCGGCTGCCGCGGGAAGCACAGGCGCACCGCCGGTGTTCATTTCCACGGCGGTACCCGCCGGTTGGTGGTGCGCCAGGCGCATCGGGCAGCGGGCGGGCGCCCGTC
>NZ_AJTQ01000095.1 GCF_000262345.1 Streptomyces xiaopingdaonensis
GCACAACACGCCGGACACCGCGTGCAGGCGCGCCTCGGGTGCGCCGGCGCGGAGGGTAGCTCACCGTCGGAGGAGGAATGTCAGCACGGACCCGTAATATGCGGTTCGCCTGTCGGGATCGGAGGGTCTGCGATGCCCCCGGGTTCGCGACCGGCGCCCTCGACAGGAAGAATCGGCCTCCGGGCCCCCGGCCCCTCGCAGCGGTGAGAAGCTGCACGGGGCGGACGACGACGAGCCCCCACGGGGAGGTGGCAGGCGAGTGGTGGAGCAACTGACGCAGCACGATCCGCGGCGGATCGGCCAGTTCGAGGTGCTCGGCCGTCTCGGCGCCGGAGGCATGGGGCTGGTGTACCTCGCCCGATCCGCCTCCGGCAGACGCGTGGCAATCAAGACGGTGCGGACCGAACTCGCCGAGGACCAGCTCTTCCGCGTCCGCTTCACCCGCGAGGTGGAGGCCGCGCGGGCGGTCAGCGGGTTCTACACGGCCGCTGTCGTGGACGCCGATCCGCGCGCCGCGGTGCCGTGGCTCGCCACCGCTTTCGTGCCGTCTCCCTCGCTCGAGGAGATAGTCACCGAATGCGGACCGCTTCCGGTCCAGGCCGTCCGCTGGCTCGCGGCGGGCGTCGCCGAGGCGCTCCAGTCGATCCACGGGGCAGGGCTGGTCCACCGGGACCTGAAGCCGTCGAACGTGCTGGTCGTGGAGGACGGCCCGCGGGTGATCGACTTCGGTATCGCCTCGGGCGTCTCCAACACGCGCCTGACGATGACCAACGTGGCCGTCGGCACCCCCGCCTACATGTCCCCCGAGCAGGCTCGCGACTCGCGCAGCGTCACGGGCGCCAGCGACGTCTTCTCGCTCGCCTCCACGCTGGTCTTCGCCGCGACGGGCCACGCGCCCTTCCACGGCGTCAACCCGGTGGAGACGGTCTTCATGCTCCTGCGTGAAGGCCCGGATCTGGAGGGCCTCCCCGAGGAGTTGCGCCCGCTGATCGAGTCGTGCATGCGCATGAACGCGGAGGAGAGGCCCACGCCTGCCGACCTCCAGGCGCAGCTCGCCCCGCACCTCTTCAGCGGCAAGGACGACAGCGGAACGGTTTCGGCGTGGCTGCCGGCGAAGGCCGTCGAGTTGATCGAGGAGCGGCGAGGCGTCCGTCCCAGGGTGCCGCGTGCGGAGCCGTCCGGCGGGCACGCGGCGGGAGCGCCCGTGCCCGGGCAGCAGGCCCCGCCCATGAGCCACGGCCAGGCGCCCGAGCCGAGCCGCTCCGCGCAGCCCGGTAGGCATGCGGCGTACCCGCCCGTATCCGCCGGGCCGCCCGCGGTCGGCGCCCGCGGCCCGCAGCAGAGCGCCGTCGCGCCGCAGCAGGGTGCGCACGCCGCCCCGGCACCCTCGGGCCTGCACGTCCCGGCGGACGGCGGCTCCGTCGTGCTCCCGGGCGCCCAGGTGCCGATCGGCCCCGGCCCGCGCCGCACGGACGAGCCGCCCCGCGAACCGGACGCAGGCCCCGGCACCGGCTGGGTGCGCCCTCCGAACGGTGCCCAGGCGCCCTCCCCGCCGCAGGCTTCCGCGCCGGAGCCGAGCGCCCCGCCGGAGGCGGCGGCGCGGTGGCGGCCGTGGCGGTTCCGGATGTCCAACGACGTCTGGGGCACCCCGTTCGTCGCCGACGACCTGCTCTACGTCACGTCGTTCGAGGTGCACGCGCTCGATGTGGCAAGCGGCAGGCGGCAGTTCAAGACGCGGGAGGTCGCCTGGTCGATGGCGGTCTCCGGCGGCAGGGTCCACGCCTCCGACGGCCCCAGCCTCTACGCGCTCGACGCGAGGGACGGCACCGAACGCTGGCGCCTCGGCACCGACGGCTGGGTCTACTCGCTGGCCGTGGACCGCGGCACCGTCGTCGTCGGTACCCGCGGCGGCGGCGTGCAGGCGTGGGAGGCAGCGAGCGGCGAGCGTCTCTGGGAAGTCGGCGGCATGCAGGCCGACTTCGAGACCCGCGAGGGCGGTCCCGTGATCGCGGACGGCCGCGTCTACGTCTGGGGCGAAGGCCGCCTGCACGCCCTGGAGGCGCGCACGGGCGCCGAGTTGTGGTCGTACCCGGTCGGGGACGCCTCGGTCACCGGCGGGGTACCCGTCCGGCTCACCGCAGCCGAGGACGGCACGGTCTACGTCTGCGCGGGTTCCAGGGTCTTCGCCCTCGACGTGCAGAGCGGCGCCGAGCGCTGGCGGTTCGACGC
>NZ_AJTQ01000096.1 GCF_000262345.1 Streptomyces xiaopingdaonensis
GACGGGCGGCGGCATCTATCTCGCCGACTACCTCGGCACCGTCTACGCACTCGACGCGGTGAGCGGCAACGACCGCTGGCGCATCGCGACGGAGGCGAGGCACTCGACGGAACCGGTCGTCGCCGCCGACGGCCTCGTCCACCTCGGCAGCGGCGCCGCGCTCTACACGCTCGACGCCGTGAGCGGCACCCCGCGATGGCGCTTCGCCACGGGAGGCGACATCGTCGGCGGCCCGGTGGCCGCGGCCGGCAGGGTCCACTTCGGCTCCGCCGACCACTGTCTGTACACGGTCGACGCGGTCGGCGGCCAGCTCCGTTGGAAGCTCGCGACGGGTGGTGAGATCACCGGCTCCCCCGTCGAGTCCGGCGGCGTGGTCTACGCGTGCAGCAAGGACCGTTGCGTCTACGCCCTCGATGCGGGCAAGGGGACGGGGCAGTCCCGCTAGGGGCGGTGTGCGTGGAGACGTCGGCGGCGAGTGAGCGGTGGAGGTCGAGCGGCGGTCGACGCCCCTCGGCACTCAAGCCGCCCGCCGCCCCTCCCCACCGGGCTCGTCCCGCCCGCGCCGCTCCTCCTCCGGGCGGAGCGGCGTGACGGGCGGAAGGGTCTCCGTGTCGCGCTCCTCGGGGAGTTGGTCCTGGCGGGGCCCCGGCCGCGGTGGCGCGCTGGAGTACGGCGCGGGCTCGCCCGGGGGAGTGCGGTAGGTCTCGTCGTACGCGTCGTACGGTTCGTGTGCGGCGTCGTAGTGTCCGAGGTGCTCGTGGTGGCGTCGGCGGTAACGCTTTTCGGCCAGGCGTCTGCGGCCGTGCATCACCGCGGCGCCGAGGAGGACGACGACGCCTCCGGCGAGTGCGGCGGCGGTGCCGATGCCCACTCCGTTGCCGCCCAGGGTGAGTCCGTCCGTGGTGGCCAGGGCCTGCCGGACCATCCAGAGGATCGTGACGCCCAGCGTGACGACGCCCCCGGCGACGACCGGCGTCCGCAGCCGCAGCACGACGCCGAGCACCACGAGGACGGCGGCCACGAGCATCGGCAGGAAGAGGCCGCCGAAGAGTCCGGCACCGCCCGTGGGCCCTGTCGGGGTGAAGAGGTCGTACCAGCCGATGTCGCGCCCCGGTGCCCCTGCGTACCAGTCGCGGAAGGGGCTGCGTACCGCAGCGGCGGCGCCGACCAGCGCGATCAGCGAGCCGACCATGTACCGCACCATCTTGCCGCCTCGCTTTCCCGCGCCGCAGCGTCTCGTCCGGCGGACGTCGGAGGCGCCGGAAGAGGGGACGCCGGGACGCCGCGAAGGTGCCTTCGCCGGTGCCGCCCGCGGGGGGACGTGGACGGCGCCGGGGGCTCTTCCGACGGTACGTCGGTGCCGCCGCCCTCGCGACCGAGTGGAAGCAGGGGGCGCGTCCCGGGCGATGTGTGCCGACCGGAGCGGCAGACTCTCCCCGCACCGCGCGTGGGCAAGGGTGGTCGCGATGCGTTGTCCACAGCCTGTGGACGGACCGCCAACGCCGGGCACCGCGAGAGGCGTTCGCGCCCCGGACGACGCGCACACGGGACGCGCGGGGTTTCGGGGCGCACCGTGGCGGCGCGGGGCGCATACTGCGGAGAGTGCCGGGGCGGCACCGTCCTCGCGGTGCGTGGGCGCGCGTGTGCGTACCGCCGTCGCGGGGTACCCGCCCCCGGCGGGCGTCCGTCCCGCAGCCGCCCGCCCGGAGAAGACCAGGAGGAGACCATGGCCCTGCCCCGCGAAGAGCGTGAACGGTTCCTCGCCGAACCGCACATCGGTGCCCTGTCGGTCGACTCGGGCAGCGAGGGGCGGGGCCCGCTGAGCGTCCCCATCTGGTACCAGTACCAACCGGGTGCGAACCTCTGGGTGTTGACGGGGCGCGACTCCCGAAAGGCTGAACTCGTCGCCGCGGCGGGGAGATTCACGATGCTCGTGGAGCGTCTCCAGCCGAGCGTCCGCTACGTCTCCGTGGAAGGGCCCGTGGTGGGCACCGTCCCCGCGACCAAGGACGACCTACGGGAGGTCGCCGCCCGTTACCTGCGGGCCGACAAGGTCGCCCCGTATGTCGACGAGGCGTGGACCGCGCACGGGGAGCAGGTCGTCATCCATATGCATCCCGAGCACTGGCTCAGTTCCGACCTCGGGAGCTTCTGAACCGCGCTGCCGACCTCGCGGCGGCCTAGCTGCTGTGGCGGTTGTCGGTCCCCAGAGGCGCGACGCTGCCGTGGCGGCTGTCGCCTTCCGAAGCCGAGGTGAGGGAGCTGATGTGCCGGTTGTCCTCGCTTGTGGCCGAGGGGCCGGAGCTGACGTGGCGGCCCTGGCTGCTCACGTCCGAGGCGAGGGCGGGCGCGGCGCCGGCGGCGAGTACGCCCGCCGTCACGGCGCAGACGGCAAGGGCCTTTCGGGTTCTGGACACGGCAACTCCTCGAAGAATGGGT
Organism: Streptomyces xiaopingdaonensis; assembly: GCF_000262345.1. Taxonomy (GTDB): domain Bacteria; phylum Actinomycetota; class Actinomycetes; order Streptomycetales; family Streptomycetaceae; genus Streptomyces; species Streptomyces xiaopingdaonensis. The sequence goes on from NZ_AJTQ01000096.1 coordinate 2,440, forward strand.
CGGCTTCTCGTTCGCAGTGTAGTGACGAACTCTTCACATTTCATTCCCTCTGCACCGGAAGCCTCGAACTGGCCGAATTCCATGACGCTTGGTTTAAAAGGGCAGTTGGTAAAGAGAAGAGCGGAAGCGTGTACGGATGCGGGCCGCGGTCGACGGCTCCCCCCTGGATGCCGTCG
>NZ_AJTQ01000097.1 GCF_000262345.1 Streptomyces xiaopingdaonensis
GTTGTCGGCTCCTGGCGCTGGGCAACGCCAAGTGCCGTCGCTATTCGGTCAGTTGGCCGGCTCGCTCGAAACGTGACGGCTGTTCGGGCGGATCTCGCCCGAGTCCTCGGTGAGCGGCTCGCTCGACACGTGGCGGCTCTTGGTGTTGGGCTGCTCGTCCTCGTCCGCCTGTGTCTTCTTCTCGTGCGTGCTCATGGTGGCTCTCTCCTTGGTCGATTACGGACTTCTGGAACTCCCGCCCGGCAGCTCCCCCGTGGGCTGCCGGACGGGGCTCCTGCACCGCCCTGTGGTAGCGACGGTTCCCCCGTCAGTCCGCCTACCCCCCGAAGTGCCGGACCGACTGCTAGCAGCATGGCGCAGGGCGATAAACGAACGATGAACGACGGACCGACGGCCCTCTCAGGCAGCGACGACGGGGGTCAGAAGGTCCCTTGCCGCCTCGGCCTCGTCGCTGCCGAGGCGCTCGAAGACGGCGAGCGCCTCGGACCAGCAGGCGCGGGCGCGGTCGGACTGCCCCAGCCGGTGGAGCGCCCGGCCGAGGAGCAACAGGATCGTGCCGCGGCGCCACTCGCCCCCGATGCCGCGCAGTCCGAGCGCGCGCTCCGCGTGCCGTGCGGCGGCGGTGGGCTGGTCGGTGGCGAGGTGGAGTTCGGCGAGGCGGAAGTGGGCCATGCCGGCCCACAGGTGCTGCCTGGTCCTGTCGAAGAGGTCGAGAGCCCGGGTGAACTCCGCGTTCGCCTCGTGCCAGTGTTCGGCGGCGGCGAGTGCGATGCCGAGGGTGTAGCAGCCGTTGGCGAGCCGCATCGACGCGTCCGTACGGCGGTAGATCTCGACGGCCTGCCGCGCGAGCGGGATCGCCTCGTGCGCCTCGCCCAACTGCACCCTCGCCCTGGCGAGGTTGCAGAGGGCGCTCGCCTCCGAGGACTCGTTGCCGTAGGCGCGGAAGCGCTCCAGGGCCTGCGTCAGGTGGCGTTCGGCGTCGCGCGGACGGTTCTGGTAAATGGCCACGATGCCGCGGTCGTTGGCGGCGAAGGAGGACGAGATCCGGTCGTCGGCGGCCTCACCGAGCGCTCCTGCGACCTTCGCCTCCGACTCGGCCTTGCCGAACTGCCCCGTGGTGAAGTGGACGGCCGTGAGCACCGAGCGTGCCCGCGCCTCGGCGTGCATGTCGCCCGCCGTGTGGGCCGCGACGCTCAACTCCTCGGCGACGCGCTCGTATTCACGGATGTTGACGCCCGCCTCAGAGAGATCGGTCGTCGCCATCAGCAGGTCGACGGCGGCACGCAGCCCTGCTTCGCCGACGGACTGCCGGGCGCAGGCGAGGAAGCAGGCGGACTCGGCGAAGAGCCACGCGACGGCCTCGGAATTGTCGCGGAACGCGAGCCCGCTGTGGCGGGTGGGTTCCAGGTGCTGGGTGAGCAGCTCGTCCGGCTGGTCCATCGCGCGGACGTTGCGGCCCGTCGCGAGGTAGAAGTCGAGGAGCCGTGCCAGCGCCTCGTCCCGTTCGCTCGGCGGCTGCTCGTCGCGTTCGGCGCATGCGCGCGCGAAGAGGCGGACGAGGTCGTGGAAGCGGTATCTGCCCGGCGCCGCGGACTCCAACAGCGAGGTGTCGACGAGGGATTCGAGGAGGTCCTCGGTCTCCTCCTCGCCGCGGTCGAGCACGGCGGCGGCCGCGGTGAGCGAGATGTCGGGGCCGTCTGCGAGGCCCAACAGGCGGAAGGCGCGGGCCTGTTCGTGTTCGAGCTGGCTGTATCCGAGTTCGAAGGAGGCCTTCACGGCCTGGTCGCCCGCCTGGAGCTCGTCCAACCTGCGGCGTTCGTCGGCGAGTTTGCTGGCGAGCACGGTGACGGTCCAGGTCCGACGGGCTGCGAGGCGGGCCGCCGCGATGCGGATGGCGAGCGGCAGGAACCCGCAGGCCGCGACGACGTCCATCGCCGCCTCCCGCTCGGCGGCGACGCGTTCGGTCCCGACGATGCGGGTGAAGAGCGTCATCGCCTCCTCCGGGCTCATCACGTCGAGGTCGACGAGGTGCGCGCCCGCGAGGTCGACCATCCGGGCGCGGCTGGTGAGCAGCGCGGCGCAGCCGGAGGTACCGGGGAGCAGGGAGCGGACCTGCGCGGCGTCGCGCGCGTTGTCGAGGAGGGTGAGGACGCGGCGGCCGGCGAGGAGGGAGCGGAAGAGCGCGGCGCGTTCCTCGACGCCCTCGGGTATGGAGGAGTCGGGGGCGCCGAGCGCGCGGAGGAAGGAGCCGAGCACCGCCTCCGGGTCGGCGGGGGCCGGGCCCGCGCCCTGGAGGTCGACGTAGAGCTGCCCGTCGGGGAAGCGGTCGGCGGCGGCGTGCGCGACGTGGACGGCGAGGGTGGTCTTCCCCACCCCGCCGATGCCTGCCACGGCGGAGACGGCCATCACGGTGCCGCCCGCGGCCGAGAGCTGGTCGGAGAGTTCCTCGACGAACGCCCGGCGCCCGGTGAAGTCCGCGACCGTCGCCGGGAGTTGGGCCGGCTTGGTGAACGTCACCGGTACCTGGGCCGGTTCGTCCGCTTCCAGGGTGAGGCCCTCGTCGGCCTCGAGGATGCGCTGGTGGAGCTCGGAGAGTTCGCTGCGCGGGTCGACGCCGAGCTCCTCGGCGAGGAGCCGCCTGGTGTCCTCGTAGACGGCGAGTGCCTCGGCCTGCCGGCCGCTGCGGTAGAGGGCGAGCATCAGCAGCTCGCGGAGGCGTTCGCGGAGCGGGTGCACGGCGGTGAGGGCGGTGAGTTCGCTGACGACGTCGGCGTGCGCGCCCGTGCGCAGGTCGAGGCCGATGCGGTGCTCCTGGAGGCCGAGCCGCCACTCCTCCAGGCGGGCGCGCTGGTTCTCCGCGTTGGGCCCCGGGATCTGGGCGAGGCTCTCGCCGTCCCACAACTCCAGTGCGCACGCGTAGAGTTCGCGGGCCTTGGCGTGGTCGCCGGCGGCGGTGGCCTGCTCCGCCTCGTCGGCGAGGTGCACGGCCTGCTCCAGGTCGACGGTGGCGAAGCCCGCGGTGCGCAGGGCGTATCCACCGGACTCGCTGACGAGGACCTCGGCGCTGCTCCCCAGCGCCTTGCGGAGGCGCGAGGCGTAGGTGCGCAGGGCCGCCTTGGCGCGCTCGGGGGGCTCCTCGCCCCAGATGTCGTCGATGAGCTCCTCGGCCGTCGCCGTGCGGCCTCGGCGCAGCAGGAGGGCGGCGAGCAGCGCTCGCTGCTGCGGTGACCCCATGCCGAGGGATCGCTCACCGTGCGTCGCTCGGACGGGTCCGAGCAGGGTGAAGCGCAGGTGCTGTGCCCACTCGGTGCCGTGCCCCGTGTGGTTGGCCGCGCCCATGGTCGCCCCCTGGGGTACTTCCTCCACTGCCGCAAGGGGTCAGTCTGCCTTGTCCCTGCCAATTCCGTCAGCCGGGTACCGGCCTCCTTGCGGAGTCCTCGTTCGGTGTGCAAGCCCTCCGCCGACCCCGATCAGGTGCACATAGTGAACGGGTGCCGTGCCCGGCGGAGCGGGATCGTCCGGTGGACGACTTACCGGCGCGTCATGTAATCGTCTTCAACTCCCCTCACCAGCAGGGGAGTTCCTCGACAACACACGTCACGCGCACGCGGGCCCGCGTCGGCGGCGCAGAGGTGCGGCCGCCCACCGATCATGACATACCGCGATGGCACCGGATGGCTGAATTCCGCTCACGTGGCGGGGGTTCGCCGAGCGCGGACAGTACCCTGCGCCGCCGCCGTCGCCACGGCGCGCCCCCGAGGCCGCCTCCCCGTCCCGGCCGTCCGTCGGGACACGCCCATATCCTCGGAGAATGACCTCGAACGCGCAGGGACCCACCGCAAACGCCATGCGCCGCGCGCTCAAGCGCGCACGCGACGGTGTCGCCCTCGACACCGCCGAAGCCGCCGTCCTCCTCCAGGCACGCGGCGCCGATCTGGAGGCCCTCGCCGCCTCCGCCGCACACCTGCGGGACGCCGGCCTCGCCGAGGCCGGCCGCCCGCGCACGATCACGTACTCGCGCAAGGTCTTCATCCCGCTCACCCGCCTGTGCCGCGACCGCTGCCACTACTGCACCTTCGTCACCGTCCCCGGCAAGCTGCGGCGGGAGGGGCACGGCATGTTCCTCTCGCCCGACGAGGTGCTCCGGATCGCCCGGGAGGGCGCCGAACTCGGCTGCAAGGAGGCGCTCTTCACCCTCGGCGACCGCCCCGAGGACCGCTGGCCCGAGGCCCGCGAGTGGCTGGAGGCGCACGGCTACGACGACACCCTCTCCTACGTGCGCGCCATGGCGATCCGCGTCCTCGAGGAGACGGGGCTGCTCCCGCACGTCAACCCCGGCGTCCTCGGCTGGACGGACTTCCAGCGGCTCAAGCCCGTGTCGCCGTCGATGGGCATGATGCTGGAGACGACGAGCGAGCGGCTCTGGAGCGAGCCGGGCAACCCGCACCACGGCTCACCGGACAAGGAGCCCGCGGTGCGGCTGCGCGTCCTGGAGGACGCCGGACGCTCCAACGTCCCCTTCACGAGCGGCATCCTCCTCGGCATCGGCGAGACGTACGAGGAGCGCGCGGAGTCGCTCTTCGCGCTGCGCCGCGCCCAACGCGCCTACCACGGGCTCCAGGAGACGATCGTCCAGAACTTCCGCGCGAAGCCGGACACCGCGATGCGCGGCATGCCCGACGCCGAACTCGACGAACTCGCCGCGGCCGTCGCCGTCGCGCGGCACATCCTCGGCCCGTCCGCCCGCATCCAGGCGCCGCCCAACCTCGTCGCAGGCGAGTACGCGCGCATGATCGAGGCCGGCATCGACGACTGGGGCGGCGTCTCCCCGCTCACCCCCGACCACGTCAACCCCGAGCGCCCCTGGCCCCAGATCGAGGAACTCGCCGAGCGCACCGCGGCCTCCGGCTTCGAGCTCCGCGAACGCCTCACCGTCTACCCGGAGTTCGTGACCCGCGGCGAGCCCTGGCTCGACCCGCGGGTCCTGCCGCACGTGCGCGCGCTCGCCGACCCGGAGACGGGGCTCGCGCGCGAGGGCGCCCTGCCCTCGGGCCTCCCCTGGCAGGAGCCCGACGAGGAGTTCACCGCGGCAGGCGCAGGGCGCACCGAACTCCACCGCACCATCGACACCGAGGGCCGCACGGCCGACCGCAGGGACGACTTCGACTCCGTCTACGGCGACTGGGAAGCGCTCCGCGAACGGGCGGCCCCCGGCATGGTCCCCGAACGCATCGAGACCGACGTGCGCGAGGCGCTCTCGCAGGCCGCCGACGACCCGGCGAAGCTCTCCGACGACCAGGCCCTCGCCCTCCTCCACGCCGAGGGCGAGGCGCTCGACGAGGTGTGCCGCATCGCCGACACCCTGCGCCGCGACACGGTGGGCGACGCCGTCACCTACGTCGTCACCAGGAACATCAACTTCACCAACGTCTGCTACACCGGCTGCCGTTTCTGCGCCTTCGCGCAGCGCCGCACCGACGCGGACGCCTACACCCTCTCCCTCGACCAGGTGGCCGACAGGGCGCAGCAGGCGTGGGACGTCGGCGCCGTCGAGGTCTGCATGCAGGGCGGCATCCATCCCGACCTGCCGGGGACCGCCTACTTCGACATCGCGCGGGCGGTGAAGGAGCGCGTCCCCGGCATGCACGTGCACGCCTTCTCGCCGATGGAGGTCGTCAACGGTGCGAGCCGCACCGGACTCCCGATCCCCGAGTGGCTCGCGCAGGCCAAGGAGTCGGGCCTCGACACCATCCCGGGGACGGCGGCCGAGATCCTCGACGACGAGGTCCGCTGGGTCCTCACCAAGGGCAAGCTCCCCGCCGCCACCTGGGTCGAGGTCGTCAAGGCCGCACACCGCCTCGGCCTGCGCTCGTCGTCGACGATGATGTACGGCCACGTCGACCAGCCGCGGCACTGGCTCGGCCACCTGCGGCTGCTCGCCGAGATCCAGCAGGAGACCGGCGGCTTCACGGAGTTCGTCACGCTGCCGTTCATCCACACCAACGCGCCGGTCTACCTCGCGGGCATCGCCCGCCCCGGCCCGAGCATGCGCGACAACCGTGCCGTCACGGCCATGGCCCGGCTGCTCCTCCACCCGCACATCACCAACATCCAGACGAGCTGGGTGAAGCTGGGCACCGAGGGCGCCGCCGAGATGCTCCGCTCGGGCGCCAACGATCTCGGCGGGACGCTGATGGAGGAGACCATCTCCCGTATGGCCGGGTCGAGTTACGGCTCGTACCGCTCCATCCGCGACCTGGAGGCGATCGCCGAGGCGGCGGGGAGGCCGGCGAAGCCGCGTACCTCCGTCTACGGCGAGGTGCCGGAGGAGCGCCGCACCACGGCGCTCGCCTCCGACGGGCACCTCCCCGAGCTGCTCCCCGTCCTCGGGCAGTAGCGAGCGGCGGCGGCCGGCCCCCGGTCGGCCGCCGCCGCCCGCCGGGGCGGCGCGGCTCGG
>NZ_AJTQ01000098.1 GCF_000262345.1 Streptomyces xiaopingdaonensis
CCCGCAAGGGGGTTCGCAGAACCAGGGAGGGGAACGGGGCGTGAGCGAGACAGGGCCGATACCCGCCGTCGCGGGCGGGCGTTGGGGCCGTGCCGAGCAGCAGGACTTCCGGAGCCGGGTGCGCGGGTGCCTCCTCGGCGGGGCGATCGGGGACGCGCTCGGCGCGTCGGTCGAGCGCGACTCGCTGGAGGCGATCCGGCAGGCGCACGGCGCGGAGGGCGTCACCGACTACGGGGAGGCGTACGGGCGCCGGGGCGCCGTCACCGACGACACGCAGCTGACGCTCTTCACCGTGGACGGGCTCGTCCGCGCCCACGTCCGCCGCGACGGCGGCTCCTGGCACCCGCCGACCGACGTCCACCGCGCCTACCTGCGCTGGGCCGCCACCCAGCGCGACTGGGGCCCCGACGAACGCCGCGCGGAGGACGGCTGGTTGGCCCGCCAGGAGTGGCTCTACACGCAACGCTCCCCGAAGAAGGAGTGCGTCGACGCGCTCCGCGACACCCGCATGGGCACGCTCGACGACCCGAAGAACCCCGCCGCCAAGGGGTGCGGCGCCGTGACGCGCTCCGCCCCCTTCGGGCTGCTCGTCGGCTGGGAGCCGCAGCTCGTCTTCCAACTCGCCGTCGAGTGCGCGGCGCAGACCCACGGGCACCCCTCGGGGACGCTCGCCGCCGGCGCCTTCGCGCTCGTCGTCCACGGGCTCGCGCGTGGCGAGCCGCTCGACTCCGCCGTCCAGCGCACGCTCGCCCAACTCGCCACGCGCCAGGGTCACGAGGAGACGACGGAGGCGCTCAAGCGCGCCCTCGGTGCCGTCCGGCAGGGCATCCCGGGGCCGGAGCGGATCGCCGCGTTGGGCGACGGGCGGGCAGCGGAGGAGGCACTCGCCATCGGCGTCTACTGCGCGCTCGTCGCCGAGGACGTCCGCCACGGGCTGCTCCTCGCCGTCAACCACGGAGGGGACAGCGACTCCACCGCGGCGGTCTGCGGCAACCTCCTCGGCGCGCTCCACGGCGAGACGGCCCTGCCGCCCGCGTGGCTCGCCGAGTTGGAGGGCCGCGGCACGATCCTGGAGCTCGCCGACGACTTCGCGATGGAGATGACGCAGGGCGCGGCGCTGCACACGCCGCAGGCGGTGGCGCAGGGCTGGTCCCTCCGGTACCCGAGGGGCGCCTGAACCGCTTTTCTCGTCCCCAACAGGGGCTGGAGACACGGAAGTTGCGTACGATCGACGCATGGGGGAATGGACGGCAGACCTCGTGCCGTACGGCTTCGGGGCGCTTCTCGCGCTGGTGGCCGCCTACTTCGCCAAGGAGTACCTCTCCGGTCTCGCGCAGGTCGCGGCCGGGCGCACGCCGGGGCTGCTCGTGCGATTCCTGCGCCGGGTGCTCAGGCGCCGTCCGGGCGGCCGGGGGCTGCGCAGCTACCGCGCGCGTGCCGTCGAGCGGTACCGGCAGCACCGGTTGGGGTTCGTCGACGGGGGCTCCGTCGACATCAGGCGCCTCTACGTGCCGCTGCGGTACACCGATTCGGCAGACCCGAACGTCCGCCCCGACGCGCTCCACGACCGGCTGCGGCGCCAGCACCGGTGCGTCGTGCTGGGCGAACCGGGCGCGGGGAAGTCGCTGCTGCTGAAGAGCACCGTGCTGGAGTGGGCCGAGACGGAGGACGACGCGGGCGGCGTCCCCGTCCTCGTCAACCTGCACCGCTGCAACGAGGGCCCCGTCGAGCTGCGGACGCTCCTCGTCGACGAGCTGCGCAAGGGCGGGGTGAAGACGCCTGAAGAGTTCGCCGACCGGGTGCTGGACGAGGGTGGGCTGCGCGTCTTCTTCGACGGCCTCGACGAGGTGGCGGGCGAGCACCGCGACCGTGTGGCGCGCCAACTCCGCGATTTCGCCGAGGAGTTCTCCGCATGCCCGATCGTCGTCACCTGCCGCGGCGCCGCGTGGACGGGCCAGCTCGGCGAGGAGTTCCCGACGGTACTGCGCATCGCCGAGTTCGAAGACGCCTCGATCCGCACCTTCCTGTACAACTGGCACAACCTCGGCGCCGCCAACCGGCTCGTCGGCGTCGACCGGGTCTTCAACGCGCTGCGCGAGAACCCCGAGTTGATACTGCTCGCCCGCAGCCCCCTGATGCTCACGATGATCGCCTACCTCCAGGCCGAGGTGCGCGTCGACGACGTCGGCCCGCTGCCGACCTCCCGGGCCGCCTTCTACCGCCTCGCGGTCGACCACCTCCTCACCCGCGACCAGCGCCTGCACCGGGGCGAGTCGCTCGGCCGCTACCGCCCGCAGCGCAAGCTCATGGTGTTGCGGAGACTGGCGCTCGCGCTCCAGGAGCCGTACGCGAGCAACCGCCTCATCCTCACCCGGACCCGGCTCGACGGCGTCCTCACCGAGGCGCTCCCCGACCTCAACCTCACGGAGGCGGACCGCGAGCCGATCCTCGACGAGATCGTGCAGCGCAGTCAGTTGCTGCTCCCCGTCGACAGAGTCGGCGAGCACTACGCCTTCGCACACCTCACCCTCCAGGAGTTCCTCGCGGCCCAGGAGCTCCACGACAGCCCGAGGCGCCTGCTCGCCAACTTCCGTGCCGATCCCGAGGGTTGGCGCGAGACGGTGAAGCTGTGGTGCGCCGTCGCCTCGGTCGAGTGCACCGACGTGGTCCGCGAACTCTTCGAGTCGGGCGACGACGAGGAGCAGCTCCTCGCACTGGAGTGCCTCGGCGACGCGACGAGCGTCAACGCTCGGCTCGCCGAGTCGATCGTCGCGCACTTCCTGGCGGACGACGGCGAGTCCACCCGCTGGAGGTCGCTGGGGCGCCTCGCCGCCGTCCGCTCCCACCGCGGCAACCGCGTGCTCGACGCCTTGGTGCAACGCCTCGACGCGCATCCCCTACCGGTCCGGATGCGCGCGGCCGAGGCGCTGGCGCACACCGGGCGCCCCGAGGCCGCCGAGGCGCTGGCGTACGGCGTCCGCACTCCTGGCGACTACTGCTGGGCGGCGCTCGTCGGCATGGGCGAAGTCGCCGTCCCCGCACTGGAGTCGGCGGTGCGCAGGCGAGCCGTGTGGGCCGTCGACGCGCTGGCGGCGCAGGCCGGGGAGGGCGGCGTGGATGCGCTCCACGCCATGGCCGCCGAGGTGTGCGCGGTGCGGGTGGCGGTCTACGACGAGCTCGTGTGGCGCTGCGCGTGGCAGCTCGCCTCGCTGCTGCGGTTGCCGCACGTCGAGGAGGGGCTGCGCCGTTGGACGCCGCCGGGCGAGCCGTCCTCGGACGAGGCGGCGTTCCACTGGGTGTGGCGGCCGTACGGCCCGGAGCCGGGGCTGGTGCGCACGGTCGGCGCCGTGGCCTTGCTGCTGTCGCGGCCCCCGGGGAGCTGGGGCGGCAGCACCACGACGCTGCACCTGCGTGCCGCACGCGATGTCGAGGAGGTGGACGTGCGGGTGGCCCTGCCCGTCCTCGGGACGGAGGCAGGGGCCTGGCGCAACCAGGCGGAGGGGCCCCGACTGGCGCCGCTCCCCGAGAGGTTGGCGGTGGACGGCGTCACCGCGGTGCCCGAGACGCACCTGCTGCTCCTCGAGCGCCTGCCCACGCAGGTCGCCGCCCTCGTCGTCGAGCTCTTCGGCCAGGTGGAACCCGACCGGCTCGCCGCCGACAAGTGGCGGAGCGCGCACCAGGAGGCACCGCGGGAGCCCGCACGGCTGCGCCGCTGGGCGACGGTCGTGGGAGTCGGGGGCCTGGGGGTGCCGCTCGGCGCGCTGGGTCTGCTGCGCGGCTGGCACACCCTCTTCGGCACGGAGACGTGGGGGTTCGGCGGGCTGGGGCCCTCCTGGACCGGGTGGGTGGCGGCGGCCGTCTTCGTGCTGTCGATCTGGCTCGCGGCGACCGAGCCGGAGAACGGCTCGTCCGCGGAGACCTCGCTCGGCTGCCTTTCCGTTGTCTTCCTCTGCTACCTGTCCGTACTCGGCGTCAGCACGGCGGCGCTGCTCGTCTCGTGGCGGGTGACGCTGCTCGTCTGCTTCGTCCTCGGCGCGGCATGCTCGCTCCTCGGGGCTGCCGCCGCCGTCCGCACACGGCACCTCACCAACCCGTACCGCCGGTGCCTCGACGCCGCGGGGGAGCGCGACGACGCGGCCAACTCGCCGGGCAGGGCCGGCTGAAGGGGGTCCGACCCCCCTCGGCCGGGACGGCGGGCCAGTCGAGAGGGGGCCGGGACGCGGCGTCAGACGGTCTGCCGGCCCTCACCGAATCCGGTGACGAAGCCGCGCCATGCGCGCGGGCCGAAGGCGAGCGGGGTGCGGGCCGGGTCCTTGGAGTCCCGTACGGCCACGAGCCGTACGCCCGGCGAGCAGACCTCCACACAGGCCCCGTTGCCCGTCGAGTGGCTGGACTTGGTCCAGCGGCGTGTCTTTCCCTGCTGAAGTGACATGAGTGCTCCGGTGGTTCCGGTTCGTCAGGACTTGGCGGGACGTTACGCGTCGTCGAAGCGTGATCACGCGCTCGTTCACCCGACCGGATGGCATATTCCAGAGGGCACTTCACACCGCAAGGTCCGTAGGACTACCCTCCCGTCCTCAGCCGCGCGCGTATTCCTTGGCGACCTTCTCGACGAACTCCCGTGTCTGGTCCGCGTTGAGCGCCTGCGCCCGCAGGTGCTCGTACATGACGCTGTAGCTCTGCACGTCGTTGGCCTTCTCCAAGTAGAGGTCGCTGGTGACCCCTTCGAGGTAGATCACGGTCGAGTCCGACGCCTCGGGGAACTCCAGGATCGCGTACTGCCCGTTGACGCCCGGGTGCGCGCCCATGGTGAACGGCATCACCTGCACCGTGACGTGCGGAAGTCTGGTGAGCTGATTGAGGTGCTCCAACTGCTCGGCCATCACCTGTCTTCCGCCGACCTCCCGACGGAGCACGGACTCGTCGAGCACGGCCCACAGGCGGAGCGGGTGCTTGGACTCCCGGATGCGCTCCTGGCGCCTTATGCGCACCTCCACGCGACGCTGGATGTCCTTGGGGGTCGCCTCCGGGAGCGCGCCGGCGACCACGGCCTCCGCGTACGCGTGCGTCTGCAACAGCCCGGGGACGACCTGGGGTTCGTAGACGCGGAGCGAGGCGGCGTCCGTCTCCAGGCCGATGTAGACGCTGTAGGGGATGTCGCCGAAGGCGTGCCACCAGCCCTGCTGCCGTGACTCCTTCGCCATCTGCATCAGGGAGTCGACGATGCGGCGGTCCTCGACCTCGTAGACGCCGCACAGGTCGCGGACGTCCCGCTGACTGATGCTGCGGCGGCCGTTCTCCAGTCTGCTGATCTTCGACTGGGAGACGAGCAGCCGCTCGGCCACCTCCTCGGCCGTCATGCCTCTCAACTCGCGGAGCCGGCGCAGCTCCTGGCCGAGACGGCGGCGTCGGACGGTGGGATTGACGTTGGGCGCCACGAAACTGCACCTCCGCTTTAAGTACGACAACTCCAGCAGATTGCCACCAACACGTGGCCCACCGCTGGCGAATGGCGACAGAGGGTGCAGGTTCGGGCACGGCGGGGCCGCGCCGGGGTGGGGCCACGGTGGTGCGGCTTCCCGTGCGGCTGCCGGTGGTGCGCTGTACGGAGGTGTCCGGCGTGCGCGCCGTCCGTGGGGCGTGCTCCGGCGTGCGTTCCCCGGGCGGGGACGCGGCACGCGCCCGGCCGTCCGGAGGCCCGAACGGGCGGGCGTCGTGCCCGGCCCGCCGCGGCCGCCGGACGGTGGACGCGAACTCGTCTGTGTACGCGTGCAGTTCGGGCGCGGGATCACGCCGCGCGCGTACGGCGGAGGGGAATCAGCGGGCGCCGGCCCGCGCCATCCCTCCCGCAGGGTGCCGTGGTTGGTGCTCGGGGTGCTCCGGCGCGTGCGCCGGTGCGCCGGCCGTCGCGCGGACGGCTCCGTTCTTGCGGGGCGGTGCCCCACCGTTCGGCGCACGGCGCGGCTGCGGGCCCGCGCCGTTCTGGACGTCCATCACCGCGTGCGCGACGAGGCCGCCCATCGGGTCGTGCCTGATCAGGTCCCGGAGCCGGGAGCGGCAGGACCGCCCCTCGTTCCCGGGGTAGAGGTGCTTTCCGAGCCCCACCGCGTGGGCGAGCGCAGCGAGCGCCGCCGTCCGTGGGTCCGGTGGGACGCCGGTGCGGATCGCGGAATCGAGCCGGGCCCTTATCTCCCTGCTGATCGCCGTGTCCGTCGCCTGGTAGCGCGTCGTCGGAAGTACTCCGCACATCTGGCCGGCGACGGCATGCACCATGCCGCACCGCTCCAGGTGTGTGAGATAGGTTTGGCGAAGTCCCAAGCGGGGCCCGCCGATCCAGTGGACCGCGCGTACGGGACTGCCACGCCTGCGCAGCAGTTCCAGTGCGGAGTCCAGCGTCGGATCTCCTGTCGGCCGCGGCAACACCACGGCGATACGATCCCCGTCTGGGGCTATCCGTCCCGCCAGCGCCAGCTCCACTAGCTGTGCACCGGCCAGGCCGAGGTCGAGCGACTGCGGCTGCGCCGTGGTGCCCGTGGCCGGGTCCAAGGCGAGCAGCAGAAGCTCCTCCGGAATTGTTCTGCGGCTCCTGCCCATCCATGCCTCCCCGCGTGGATGCATGACAGGGTGACGCCTCTCACAATGGTCTGTCGAGAGTGCGCGGTCGTTATGTGCGGGAACCAGTAGCTATGTCGTTCTCGTCTCGCGGGTGGGAGAGCCCACGGGCCGACCCGAAGCGCATCGGCGGCACTCCGCGGCGAGGGCGGTGCGCTGGACACTGTTAACTGGTAGGGCAGCGGCGCGTAGCAGGAGCATCAGGAGGCATCGGTGGCGGGCGAGTCCCCCGGCAGGTCGGAGCGGGAGAAGTCGTCGGGGGAGACGACTCGGGACGACGGGTCGGTTGCGCGACCCGAGGAGACGGCCGAAAAGCAGTCCCCGACTGCCGGCCCGGAGAAGGCGGCGTCGGACGACGCGCCCGAGCGCGACGAGAGCGGAGCGGAAGCGGCGCCGGACGCCGACGAGGCACGGGCACCGGCCGGTGGCAAGGGAGTTGAGCCCCCGGACGAGGAACGCCCCGAGGAGTCGGCGGAAGGCGGCGGGGACGCGGAAGGCGGCCCCGGCGAGGGCGACGAGCGCCTGAAAGCGGTGGTGGCCGCCTGGGTCGCCGGAGACCGGGACGAGGGCGGAATCAGCCCCTCCGAAGGCGCGGAGGGCGAAGCAGTGGACGACGAAGCGGGCGGGAGCTCCGCCGCGCGCACGGAGAGCAACGGGGACGGGCCCCGACCTTCGGACACCGAAGCGGAGTCCGGACTGCCCGTGCGCCCGAAGAGCGCGCCCGAGCCGGAGCCCGACCAGCCGACCGCGATGTTCAGCGCCGTCCGCCGCGAGGAGCCGTCGCCCGACGACGAGGACGCCGCCGCACGCCGCGCCGAGCGGATGACGACGGCGTTCTTCGGCTCGGCCAAGGAGGCACGGAGGGCCTCGGTGTCCGAGGAGGCCGCGGGCGAGTCCGACGGGGCCGCAGGGGAAGGCGAGGACGCCGGGGAGCGGAAGGCAGCCTCCGACTCCGCCGGCGGCGAAGCGGGTTCGGGGCCCTCGCCCCGGGCGGGCGCGTCGGGCGCCGGGTCCGGGTACTCGGGCGCCGGGTCCGTAGGTGACGCGTCCGGGGATGGCGACGGTGCCGGCTCGGACGAGGGCGCCGGGCCCGGAGGCACCGAACCCGAGGAGGGCGACGGCGCCGGGGCGAAGGAGGGCGCCGGGCGTCCCGTGGACCAACCGACGACAGCCATCCGCTCGTTCGCACCGGGGAAGGCGTCGTCCGGCGGCGGCCGGGGGAAGGACCCGCGGACGGGTTCCCCGGCGGAGAAGGGCGCCGGAAGCGGTGGGGCGAAGGACTCCGGCACGGCAGCGGGGAGTTCGGGCGCCGAAGGCGCGAGCGCCAAGGAGGCGCGGGACGCAAAAGACGAAAGCGGCAAACGGGACGAACCGAATAAGTCCCAGGAAAAGCAGGAAAGTTCACCCGGTGGCGAGAAGAAGCCCGACGGGGCCGAGAGCGAAGCCGAGCGGACGAGCCAGTTCGTCCCGCTGAAGTCGCTCGACGACTCCGCCCGTGAAGCGAAGGCGGTCCCGCCGCCCCCCTCGGTCCCGCCGAAGCCCGCGGGCCCGCCTCCGTCTTCACCGCCCGAAGGCACGAAGGTGCCGGGCGAGGAGCCGGGCGCGCGGCCGCCCGAGCCCGGCGCGCTCCCTGCCGAGGGCGAGGCGGAGCGGACGAGGCAGCAGCCGGCGCCCGAGCCGCAGCCGCTCGACCTGCTCGCGCAGCTCACCAACACCCCGCCGCCGCCCGAGACGCCGCTGCGCACCGCGGTCCGCAGGGTGAAGATCTGGACGCCGCTCGTCCTCCTGCTCGCCGTGGTCTTCGTCGTCGTCCAGGCGGTGCGTCCGCTGCCGGACGCGTCGCTGGAGCTCACCGCGGCGAAGACGTACACGTTCGAGGGCGACGAGCCCGCCATGCCGTGGCCTTCGGAGGGGCAGGCCGTCGTCGACGTCTCGGGGCTCGGCTCGTTCGGCACGCACGGCGAGCAGAAGCCGGTGCCGATCGCCAGCGTCGCGAAGGTGATGACGGCCTACGTCATACTCCGCGACCACCCGGTGAAGAAAGGCAAGGGCGCCGTGATCCCCGTCGACCGCAAGGCCGAGGAGGACGCGGGGCTCAGCGCGCAGAACGAGTCGACCGTGGAGGTCGAGGAGGGCGACAAGATCACCCAACGCGAGGCGCTCGACGCCATCATGATCGCCTCGGCGAACAACGTCGCCCGGCTGCTGGCCCGTTGGGACGCGGGCTCCGAGAAGGCATTCGTCAAGAAGATGAACGAGGCCGCCAAGGACCTCGGGATGGAGAACACCACCTACACCGACCCCAGCGGGCTGAAGGTGGAGACGGTGAGCACGGCCGAGGACCAGGTGAAGCTCGGCAAGAAGGTGATGGAGAACCCGCTCTTCCGCGAGGTCGTGCGTCAGCCCCAGTACACGGACGCAAAGGGCGAAGTGCAGCCCAACTGGAACAAGCTCGTTCCGCTCGACGGGGTGGTCGGCATCAAGACGGGCACCACGACGCGGGCAGGCGGCAACCTGCTCTTCGCCGCGGAGAAGGAGGTCGGCGGGACCACCCAGCTCGTCGTCGGCGCGGTGCTCGGGCAGTACAAGCCGTCGATCCTCGACACCGTGCTCGCCGAGAGCAAGAAGCTCATCGACACCGCGCAGGACAGCCTGGAGTCGGTGAAGGTGCTGGAGAAGGGCGAGACCGTCGGGTACGTCGACGACCGACTCGGCGGGAAGACGCCGGTGGTCGTGGCGAAGGACGTCGAGGCGGTCGGCTGGGCCGGGCTCAAGGTCCGCCTCGACCTCGACGCCGCGAAGGACGGCGTGCCGCACGAGGCGTCGGCGGGCGACCGCGTCGGCGAACTCACCGCGGGCGAGGGCCCGGGACAGGTCAAGGTCCCCGTGGTGCTGAAGGAGGACCTCACCGAGCCCGGTTTCGGCTCGAAGTTGACGCACCTGTTCTGAGCCGTCGTGCCGCCGGAGCGCCCGCCCCGGCGGCACGGGGCCGACGCGCGTGCGACGTCCCCTCGGCGGTCCGAGCCGGAGGCCGTTGTCGGCGGTGTCGGGTAGCGTCATTACGTCCCACTTGAACCGCATGGGGGGTTGGCGCAGTGACCACTGTGCAGCAGCCGCAGGCTTCGGAGGACGGCGAGGAGGACGGCGCCGCGCCGACCGATCGCGCTGCCGCGCCCGGGAGTTCGGGCGCGGGGCCTCCCGGTGCCGGCCGGCTGCGCGGTGTGCTCGCGGCCTTCGGGCGCACCTGGCGCCGCCCCGCGTACGCGGCGGCGCTCCTCGCGGCGGCGCTCCACCTGCTCTGGCTGTGGCTCTTCGCCTCGGGCGGCGGCGACCTGGCGGCGCAGGACGCCTGGGCCGAGTTCTCCGCCCAACACCCCGGCTCCGCCTACAACCTGGCGTGGTACGGCGGGATGCACCCCGTCTCCTACAGCGTCGTCTCGCCGTACATCATGGCGGCGATCGGCGTCCGCACCACGCTGATACTCGCCGGCGTCCTCTCCGCCTGGCTGCTGGGGCTCGTCCTGGAGCGGCGCGTGGAGCGCGCGTTGCTGCCCGCGCTGTGGGGCGCCCTCGCCTTCGCCTGCAACGCTGCTTCCGGGCGGGTGACCTTCGCGCTGGGGGTGCTCTTCGGTCTCGCCGCCGTCGCCGTCATCTGGGCGTGGCCGAGACGGCTGCGCGCCTCGGGGCGCGGGCAGGTGCCGCGCGCGCTGGCGACCGTCCTCTTCGCCTGCCTGGCGACGGCCGGCAGCCCCGTCGCCGGGCTCTTCCTCGAGGTCGTCGCGGGGGCGCTGCTGCTCTCGGGGCGGCGGAAGGCCGCGGTGGCGCTCGCCGTGGGGCCGCCCGTCGTGGTGGCGTTCTCCGCGTTCTTCTTCCCCTTCCAGGGCACCCAGCCGATGCCGCTGGTCTCGCTCGTCTTCCCGGTGCTCTGCTCGCTCGCGGTGCTGGTGCTCGTCCCGCGCGAGTGGCGGACGGTCCGCCTCGGCGCCGCCGTCTACGGCCTCGGCACCATCCTCACCTGGGCCATTCCCTCCCAGCTCGGGTCGAACGTCGAGCGGCTCGGGCTGCTCTTCGGCGCCGTCGCGCTGCTCGCCGCGGTGCCGAAGGTGGTGGGCGGTTGGCGCAGCAGGCGCGGCGCCGTGATGGTCGTCGCGCTCGTCGTGGTGATGGGCTGGCAGATCAGCAAGCCCGTCTGGGACATCGCCCGGACCACACCCGACCCGGTCTGGGCGACCAGTCTCGCCCCCCTCGTCGACCAGTTGGAGCGCAGGGACGCGGACAAGTCGCGCGTCGAGGTGGTGCCGGCCGCGAGCCACCGCGAGTCCTCCGCGCTCGCGCCGTACGTCAACCTCGCCCGGGGCTGGAACCGTCAGGCGGATCGCGACCGCAACCCCCTCTTCTACGACGACGGGAGCCTCACCCCCGCCACCTACCACGAGTGGCTGCGCCGCTGGGCCGTGCGGTACGTGGTGCTCCCCGAGGAGGAGCGCCCCGACGGCGCGGCCAAGCGGGAAGCGGCGCTCGTCCGCTCGGGGCTGCCCTACCTCCGCGAGGTCTGGTCGGACTCGGACTGGCGGCTGTACAAGGTGCGGGGCGCCCAGCCGCTCGTCCCCCCGCCCGCCGAGGTCGAGCGCGCAGGGCCCGAGGGCGTGACGGTGAAGGTCCCCCGCGCCGGCGAGGTGCGGCTGCGGGTGCCGTGGTCCCCGTGGCTCTCTGTCGTCGACGCGGACGAGAAGCCGTACCGCTCCCCTGCGACCCCCGAACAGAACGTCCACGGCTGCCTCCGCAAGGCGGAACCGACGATCGGGGGGCCGCCGCCCGAGGGCAAGGACGAGCCCGTCCTCGACACCTGGACGGTCCTCGACGCCCCCGCAGCCGGCACGTACCGCATCACGGCCCCCTACCGCGTGCCCCGCGGCACCACCTGCCCGGAGCCGCAAGAGGCGGGCGAGGACGCCGAATCGGAGAGCGCGCCGCGGTCCGGCGTCCCGTAGGCTCCGGCGCCCCGTAGGCGGGGCACCGGCCGAGAGGGCGGCCGTCCTCGCCGTGGCGGAAGGTGCCCCTCAGGCCGATACCCGGGCGGCGCAGGGAGAGCGGAGGCAAGCACGCCGCCGTACGGCAGGCGGGCGCGCGGGGCCCCTGCCTGCGGGCCGGTGCAACGCAAAGAGCGGGCGAGGCCGGCGGCGTACGACCCCCGTGCGTACGCCGCCGCCTCGCCCGCCCGGTCCGCGGACGCGGGCCCAGGGCCCGCGGTGGGCCGGTCAGTCCGTTGCTGCCTCGCCGGCCTCCGTGATCCAGCCGGTGCCGTAGACGACGTCGCGGCCGGGGTGCGCGTTCTCCAGCGCGGCGTGCCGCCTGCTGCTGGGGAGTTGGGCCCAGACCGCGTGGCCGTGCGTGTGGGGCGTGGTGCTGACGCCCCAGTTCTCGGCGAGGCTGTCCACGATGTGGAGTCCGCGTCCGTGCTCGGCCTCGGGACCGGGCGAGCGGCGGTGCGGTGCGCTGCCGACAGGGTCGTGGTCGTGCACCTCGACGTGGAGTCCCTGCGGCAGCAGGCATATTCGGCACGTCACGGTGGCGCTGTTGGTGTGCGTGATCGCGTTGGTGGCGAGTTCGGAGAGGATCAGCACGGCGGTCTCCCGGGTGTCCGGCGGCACGCTGTGCTCGCTGAGCCAGGTGTCCAGGGTGTGCCTGGCACGCCGCACGCTGGGGTGGCGTGCCGGCAGGTGCCAGCGGTGTTCGGGGCTCGACTCGAGTGCCGGGCGCCCGGAGAACGACGTGGCGTCGAGTGGGGAGCTGGGCACGCGTGTCGCCTCCATGGGGAAGGTGCGGTGCGCGCCGGCTGCCTCCCGCGGGCGGCGTCTCCGGCGGCGAACTACGCGGTGGGTCACTTGGACGCACGTCATCGGACGTCCAACTGCCCCTGGCCGCACGGATATTGGTGCACCGGGTCTGGTGTTCACTATGCGCTGCCCGTGGTTCTGCTCGCAAGTATCAATCTGATAATTTCCCGTCGATCGGTTCGGAGGGGATGCATCAGCGCGGCGCCGGTCTTCCCCGGAGGCCCGTTGCGGTGCTGCGATGTCCCGGACGCCGCTTGCGGACCGTCCTGTTGGCTCCGGCGCATCCGCTTCCGCTTCGGTGGGCGCGCGGAGGAGCGGTGGGTGCGCCCGGCTCCGCGTCATAAGCACTGTGCGTGGTCGCGGAGCAGCGCCGTCCGTTCGGGAGCTGAAGGCGCGCGGGGCATTCGCCGGGAGTGCCCACCCGGCTTTCCTTACTCCCCGTACGCCCCCTACGCTCCAAGGGGGTCGACAACTGTCCGCCGGCGCAGCTCTGTTGGGCGCGTCCGACGGGAAGCGGAGGCCCCTGCGTCGGCCGGTACGGTGCGGCGGGGCTACCTACCCGTCCACCGTTCTGATAATTTCGCGGCGGTCCGAGCGGGGTACGTATCCGCTGTGCATGACCCAACTCCCGTGGAAAACCGACGCGTTGGGTTCACGTGTCGTGGTGGGGGAGAGAAGCGGATGAGCGAACTGCCGACCGGCTCCAGCACCCCCACGGTGCTGCGGATCATCCTCGCGAGACGCCTCAAGGAGCTGCGCCTCGCGCGCGACGTCTCGCTCAAGGCCGCGTCGAAAGCCCTCGGCACCGGCGAACTCACGGTACGGCGCATCGAGAACGCGCAGGTCGGCCTCAAGACGCTCTACGTCAAGGAACTCCTCCGCCTCTACGAGGTCCCGGCCGACGAGGCCGCCGAGTTCCTCGAGATGGCCGAGCGCGCCAACCAGCCGGGCTGGTGGCACCCGTTCCGCGACGCGCTGCCGACCTGGTTCCGCGCCTACGTCAGCCTGGAGAGCGGCGCCCGCCTGCTCCGCACCTACGAGCCCCACTACGTCACCGGCATACTCCAGACCCGCGACTACTCCCGGGCCGTGATGCGCGCGGGCTTCCCCAACGAGCCGGAGGACGAGCTGGAGCGCCGCGTCGACATCCGCCTGCGGCGTCAGGACCTGCTGGAACGCCCCGAACGCCCCACGATCTGGGTGGTGATGGAGGAGACCTCGCTCCGCCGCGTCGTCGGGGGCCCGGAGGTGATGCGCGGCCAGATCGAGCACCTGCTGGAGGCGATGGACCTCCCGGAGCTGACGATACGCGTCCTCCCGCTCGGCGCGGGCCCGCACACCGCGGCGGCCGGCCACTTCACCTACTTCCGCTTCGACGAGCCCGAACTCCAGGACATCGTCTACACGGAGGGCCTCACCTCGGCCTCCTACCTCGACGAGCCCGAGGACGTCACGACCCACCTGGAGGCCCACATCCGCGCCTCCCGCCTGGCCCACCAGCACCTGCCCGACCTCCGCGGCTACCTGGAGCGGCTCCACAAGGAGTACGGCGGCTGAAGGCCCCCTCCGGAACGGCTCCCGCGCTCGTCCGACGCGTCAACTCCTGCCGACCCGGGGAGCGGTTCGCGTACCGGGAGCAGTCACACCGAGAGCGACCTGCGACCGAGACGAGAAGGAGCAGCATGAGCGACCGCGGAAACGAGATCGACACCTTACGCGCGCACCCCGCGCGGATGTACGACTACTACCTTGGCGGCAAAGACTGGTTCCCGGCCGACCGCGCGGCCGCGGAGGAGGTCCTGGCCCTCTCGGAGAACGTCCGCACCGCCGCGCGCGCCAACCGCGCCTTCATGCGCCGGGCCGCACGCGCCCTCGCAGAGGCCGGGGTACGCCAGTTCCTCGACCTCGGCGCCGGCATCCCGACCGCGCCCAACCTGCACCAGGTGGTGCAGGAGGTGGCCCCGGAGTGCCGGGTCGTCTACGTGGACAACGACCCCATGGTCGTCGAGTACGTCGACGTCCTGACCCACGGCACGCCCGAGGGCGGCACCGCCTACGTCGAAGCCGACGCGTTCACCGAGGACGTGCTCCGACACCCCGCTGTCACCGGCACGTTCGACCTCTCGCAGCCGGTCGCGCTCTGCTTCTTCGCGCTCCTCCACTTCGCCCCGGACGAGCGCGAGCCGTACGCGCTCGTCCGCGACATGTGCGCGCGCCTCCCCTCCGGCAGCCACCTCGCGCTCTCCCACATCACGCCGGACTTCGCCCCCGAGGACACCCGGCGGGGCGAGGGGGTCTACCGGCGCAGCGGCACCCCCTTCCAGGCGCGCACGCGCGCGGAGTTCGTCCGCTTCCTCGACGGTCTGGACCTGCTGGAGCCCGGGGTGGTGGTCGCCGACGAGTGGCGACCCGACCACTCGGACGAGGAGGAGCACGCCAAGTGGGAGCCCGCGCAGGTCGGTTCGTACGCGGCGGTGGCGCGCAAGCCCTGACGCGTCGCGGGGCCGGCGAAAAGAGCGGAGTGCTCCCTGGTTTGCCACCTCCGGAGCATTTCTGTCCGCAGCGTTGAGTGTGCGGGGGTCTGCCTCTATCTTCGGTTCGTTTACCGGAGAGTAGTCAGGAGGCCCAACCGTGCGTGCCAGACGTCTACTTGCCCTGTGCTCGGCAGCCTTCGCCGCCGTGCTGCTGACCCCCGTCACCGCCGGGGCCGAGACCGCGGCCCCCTTGGAGCGCTACGTCGCCCTCGGCGACTCGTACGCCTCGCTCGGCTCCCTCACCAAGACCGTCATCGACCCGGAGACCGGGTGCCTGCGCTCGCGCGACAACTACCCCGCGCTCGTCGCCGACGGCCTCGAAGGCGCCGAGTTCGTCGACGCCACCTGCGCGGGCGCCGTCACCGGCGGCGTCCTCGACCCCCAACTGGAGTCGGTCACCCCGGACACCGACCTCGTCACCCTCACCGTAGGCGGCAACGACGTCGGCTTCGCCGACATCGCTCTCACCTGCGCCCTGCGCAGCGTCCCCGACCCCGAGGGCACGCCGTGCGAGGACCACTACACCGAGGGCGGTACCGACCGGCTCGCCCAGCGCATCGCGGACACCGCCCCCAAGATCGACGAGGTCCTCGCCGGCGTGGCCGAACGTGCCCCGGACGCCCGGGTCGTCGTCACCGGGTACCTGCGCATCCTGCCCCCTGACACCGGGTGCTGGCCGGCTGTCCCGATCTCCGCCGGCGACGTCGCGTACATCAACGGCGTCCAGGACAAGCTCAACGCCATGGTCGGCGACCGCGCGGCGGCGGCCGGCTTCGACTTCGTCGACCCGGGCACGACCCGGGGCCACGACGCCTGCCAGGCGCCGAGCAACCGGTGGGTCGACGGCCTCCTCCCGCTCTCCAACGGCGCCCCGCTCCACCCGACGGCAGCCGGTCAGCGGCACGTGACCGAGCTGGTCAACGCCCGTCTGTAGAAGCCGAGTCCGCGCGGCGGCGCGTGCGGGACGCGCCGCCGCGCGGCGGCCTCAGCCGCAGTCGTCCTCGACGGCGCCGCCCTCGAAGCGCTCACCGAGGAACCGCACCGCGGGCAGCGACCCGAGGATCGCCGTCCCCACGTGGCTCTGCCCGCCGAACGAGCGCCACTTGACGGGGTTGCCCCGCGCACACCAGTCGTCGCGGAGCCCCTCGCCGAGGCGGCGCGGGATGATCTCGTCCGAGCCGCCGTGGTAGACGTACGCCGGGAAGCCGGGTGCCTGTGTGCCGAGGGTGGACTCGGCGAGGCGCTGCTGCCAGTCCGGCTCCTCCAGCGGGTTGCGCGTGGTGTTCTCCGCGATCGTCTCGCCCGCTGCCGAGTCGAGGATCTCGTCCGTGCACCCCTCGCGGGTCTCCGCGATGAGGGCGCGGCCCTTGTCGTTGAGGTAGCCGTCGAGGCCGAGTTCCGGGTAGGCGGCGTCGTGGCCGATCGCCGACATCAGGACGAAGCCGGCGTTGTCGCCCCCGTCGTTGTGGTCGGCGACGGCGGTGAGTTCGGCGGGGACGCCGCCGCTCGCCACGCCCTTGACGTCCAGCTCGGGCGCGTACGAGGCGTGCAGCTCCGCCGCCCAGGCGCTCGCCTGGCCGCCCTGCGAGTACCCCATGATGCCGACGGGCGAGTCGGGCCCGACGCCCCGATCCTGCGCAGCCGGCAACTGCTGCGCGGCGCGCGCCGCGTCGAGGACGGCCGTGCCCGCGGCCCTGCCGACCGTGTAGGTGTGGTCGCCGGGCGTGCCGAGCCCCTCGTAGTCGGTGAGGGCCACGGCCCACCCGCGCAGCAGCGCGTTGTTGATGAGCAGGCTCTCGACGGTCCCGCCCGCGGGGTTGGTCGCGGACGGGGCGCACTGGTCGCCCATCCCGACGGTGCCGACGGCGTACGTCACCAGCGGACGGGGGCCCTTGCGCAGGTCCTTGGGGACGATGACGCTCCCGGAGACGGTGTTGCTGCTCCCGTCGGCGGCCGTGGACGCGTACTCGATCCGCCACGCCTCGGTGGCCGTCGGTATGCCCAGGGACAACCGGAACTCGCTCGGTTCGGCGGCGACGATCCCGCCCGGGTCGGCGGCCGGCGCGGGCCCGCCCCGTCCCTCGGCCGAGGCGGCG
>NZ_AJTQ01000099.1 GCF_000262345.1 Streptomyces xiaopingdaonensis
GCCAGGCCGCCGAGAGGAGTAAGGCGACGGTGGCGCCGGCGGCCCGGGTGCAGGCGCGGCGCAGGGATTGCTGCATGCGGCTCTCCCAACTCTCCTGTGGGTTGGAGGTGTCGGGCGAAAGCTACCCGTCCGGGCGGGCCGAGCCACCGTCACCGCACACGACTTCAGCCGCACGGCGCGCACTTGGCGCGAACCGAGCGGCGGGACGGAGCCGTGCTCCGCCCCGCCGCAGGCAACCGTCAGCCGGCCGCCGTCAGAACGGCCGGTCGCCCGCGATGGCGACGCGCTCGGCGACGCGCGGCTGCGGGGCGTAGTCGGCGACGGCGTAGTGCTGGGTGGCGCGGTTGTCCCAGAACGCGACGTCGCCCGCCTGCCAGTGGAAGCGCACCTGGTACTCGGGGGTGTGCGCCTGCCGCGTCAGGTAGGCGAGGAGCCGGTCGCTCTCGGCGCGGTCCATGCCCTTGATGTGCGTGGTGAACGACGTGTTGACGAAGAGCATCTTCCGCCCCGTCTCCGGGTGGGTGCGCACCACCGGGTGCTCGACGGGCGGGAACTCGTCCTGGTGCTCGGCGACCTTCTCCGGGCCGTAGAACCGGACGAAGCCCGGGATGAAGTCGTGCACGGCGACGGCGCCTTCGATCCGCTCCTTCACCTCGTCGGAGAGGTTGTCGTAGGCGGCGGCCATGTCGGCCCACATCGTGTCGCCGCCGACCGGCGGCACCTCGCGCAGTTGCAACACCGCGCCGAGGGCGGGGCGTTCACGGAAGGTGACGTCGGTGTGCCAGACGTTCTCGAAGGTGGGGACGGAGCCCGCGCTCTTGTCGAACCGGACGACGTCGTCTGCCGAGCCGCGCGCGAGGAGCGGGTTGGTCTCCAACTCGCCCCAGTTGCGGGCGAAGGCACGCTGCTGTTCGGGCGTGAGGTGGGCGCCGCGGAAGAAGACGACCTTCCACTCCAGCAGGGCCCGGTTGATCTCCTCGCGGAGCTCCTCGTCGAGCGGTTCCGAGAGATCGGCGCCGCGGATCTCGGCGCCGATGACACGGCTGAGCGGGGTCACCTCGATACGGCGGTACGGGCGCTCCTCCCATCCCTCGGGGAAGGGGTTGAGGAGGCGCGTGCCCTCGTACATGCCGTCGGCGGGGACGCGTGCTTCACGGAGGGCGGGGGCGGGGGCGGTTGCGGGGGCTTCTGGTGCAACGGTCATGGGACACCTCGGAGTTCGTCTTCGGACCCGTCCGGCCCGGGCGGGTCGGCGGGATGCGCGGGAGGGGAGCGCCGCGGCACGGCAGCCGCGACCGCGGTACTCCCGGAGACGGGTGGGCATGGGCTCCGCAGAGGGGGAGCCCGCCTGGAGGTACTAGAGACCGGACCGTTCGCACCCGCGGCGCCACGGGCGACAGGCGAAGCCCTGCGCTGACGTCGAGTGCTTGATCATGCGGGACATTTTGGGACCGGAACTCCGACTCGTCAACCTCGCGTGCGCTCTGCGCACGTGTACGGCGACGCTCCGGAGCCGCGCGGACGCATCGCGTTCGTCGACGTTTGACAACACACACAGGGGTACGTGAAGACCACGGCCCACCGGGCACATCACCCGGCGCCGGGCCGTGAACGAACGCCGGCGGCGGAGCCCGCCACCGGTTGTCGCCTGCACTGATTGGGGCTGACCATGGAGCTGAAGGAACTGCAGCGCGTGTACGCCCACGAAGGGCCCTTCGCCGCCGTCTACCTGGAAGCCAGGTCGCCGGGCGAGGACTCCGAGACGCAGACCCGCCTCCGCTGGAAGGCGCTGCGTGAGCGTCTGGAATCCCAGGGCGCGACGGAGCAGGCACTGGACGCGGCAGAGCAGGCACTCGCCCGCGACCCGGCAGGCGAGGAGCAGGCGGACGGGCGCGTCCTCGTCGCCTCCGCCGACGACGGAGTCGTCCTCGACGAGCGCTGGGACGCCGCCCTCGGCACCGGAGACGACGCGCACTGGGGCGTGCTCCCCGAACTCGGCGCGTACGTCCGCGAGCAGGCGAGGTCGGTCCGCGTCCTGCTCGTCTCGGCCGACCAGGAGGGCGCGCAGTTGCGGGAGTTGGTCGTGGCCCAGGAGCACGTCCCCGTCGAGCGGAACGGCGAGGAGGTCGAGGGCAGCGGCATCGAGACGCCGCACCATGTGCGGGAGGGTGCGCTGGCGCACCGCCGTATCCAGCGCCGCGCCGACGAGGCCGTGCAGCGCAACGCCAAGGAGGTCGCCGCGGCG
The DNA here is from genome assembly GCF_000262345.1 of Streptomyces xiaopingdaonensis. GTDB lineage: Bacteria > Actinomycetota > Actinomycetes > Streptomycetales > Streptomycetaceae > Streptomyces > Streptomyces xiaopingdaonensis. The sequence goes on from NZ_AJTQ01000099.1 coordinate 2,246, forward strand.
ATCGACAGGGCGCGCACCCGGTTCGCGCCCGACGTCGTGCTCCTCGCCGGCGAGGTGCAGGGCCGCACGGCGGTGCGGGAGCAGCTCTCCACGGCCGCGTCCGAGCTCCTCGTCGAGACGGAGAGCGGCGGCAGCGACGAGGCAGGCGCCCAACAGGCCCTCACCGAAGAGGTGTTGCGCGTCGCCGGAGAGCACGAGAAGCGCCGCGCGGCCGACGAGCTGTCCCGCCTGCGCGAAGGCCAGGCCCACGACCGCGGCGCCACGGGCGACCCGGAGGTGATGCGGGCCGCCGAGATGGGCGCCCTCGACACCCTCCTCCTGGAGCCGGGCGCACCGGCGAGCCGCGAGGCGCTGTTGGTGAAGTCGGCATCGGAGACCGGCGCCTCCCTCGAACTCGTCCCCACCGGCACGGGGTTGGAGGACGGTGTCGGCGGCGTCCTCCGCTTTCCGCCGATGGGTGAGGCCGCGGAGTGAGCCGGAGTTGTGCTGAACGCCTTTCGGGGCGCATGGAGTTGATGGTGCGGGCTTAGTCGCGTGGGACGCCCGGCCGGTCGACAAGCGCACGCCTGTCGACCGGTCGGGCGTTCCCTTCGGTCGCTGCGTGCTCGGTGTCTCGCGAGCGGTCCGGCACGGAACGGCCGTTTCCCCGTCGTGGCCCCGACAGCGAGGCGTTGCGCCGTCTCCTGCGACGGCCTCCTTGCGACGCGGTTCCGCAGCCGCACACGGTCACCCGGGGACGCTCGCCCACCGCCCTGCTCGCTCGGACCGACGCCGACGGCCTCCGCCGGGCCGCAGCCGTCACCTCTCCGCACGTCCGCGCTGAGCGGCCCGCCGTCGGGGCCCTGGCTCCGGCGGCGGGGC
>NZ_AJTQ01000100.1 GCF_000262345.1 Streptomyces xiaopingdaonensis
GGGGCGCCGGTCGCGCTCTTGCTTCCCCGGAGTTGGCGCCCCCGTCCCCGCTGCGGCGGGCTCCTCACCGCTGCCGGAGGGCCCGCCGCCGGGTCCTTCAGGAGCCGCCGCGTGCCTCCCCGCCCGGTAGGTACACGACCGTCGGGGCGCCGGTGGAGGGGTGCCGCCCCACCTCGGCGCGCACCCCGTAGACCTCGGCGAGAAGCTCCTCGGTGAGCACCTCGGACGGGGGGCCCTCGGCGACCATGCGACCGCCGTCGAGCACGTACAGCCGGTCGCAGAAGTAGGCGGCGAGGTTGAGGTCGTGGAGGGCGAGGAGGCACGTGGTGGCGAGGCCGGCGAGGAGGGTGAGGAGGTCGAGCTGGTGCCGGACGTCGAGGTGGTTGGTCGGCTCGTCGAGGACGAGGAGCGCCGGCTGCTGCGCCAACGCGCGGGCGAGGAGCGTCCGTTGCTTCTCGCCGCCGGAGAGTGCGTCGAAGGGGAGGGACGCCAGGTGGTCGGCGCCGGTGCGCTCCAGCGCCGCCTCGACGAGGGCCGAGTCGCCGGCGTCGTCCGGCTCCCAGAACCGCTTGTGGGGCGAGCGTCCCATGGCGGCCACCTCGCGCGCCGTCAGCCCGAACGAGGCGCCGTTCTCCTGCGGCACGGCGGCGATACGGCGGGCCCGGGGCTTCGCGCCGAGCGACGTGGTGTCGGCGCCGTCGAGGAGGACGCGCCCGCCGTCGGGACGCAGCGCGCCGTAGACGCAGCGGAGGAGCGTCGTCTTGCCGCTCCCGTTGGTCCCGACGAGGCCGACGGTTTCGCCGGGGTGCGCCACGAGCGTGGCACCGTCGAGGAGTTGGCGGTCGCCGACGGAGTAGCGGAGCGTCTCCACGTGGAGCGCGGCGGGCGAAGTGCCGCCGTCGAAGAGGCCGTTCACGTCAGGCCCCCTTCGCTCCTGCGGCCGCGTCTGAGCAGCCACAGGAAGAACGGGCCGCCGGTGAGCGCCGTCAGCACGCCCACGGGTATCTCCTCGGGTGCCGCGACGAGCCGGGAGCCGAGGTCGGCGAGGACGAGGAAGGCGGCGCCGCCGAGCGCGGAGACGGGGAGGAGGAGCCGGTGCGAGGCGCCGACGAGCATCCGCGCCGCGTGCGGCACCATGAGCCCGACGAAGCCGATCGCGCCGCTCACCGTGACGAGTACCGCGGTGACGAGCGAGGCGAGGACGAAGACGGCGGCCCGGAACCTGGCGGTGTCGAGGCCGAGCGCGGCCGCGCCCTCCTCTCCCGCGAGCAGCAGGTCGAGCGGGCGCGCCAGCGCGAGGAGCAGCACCAGCCCGACGCCCGACACCAGTGCCGGAAGCCACAGTTGCGACCAGCGGGCGCCGCCGAGCCCGCCGAGCGTCCAGAAGAGGATCGCGCGGAGGTGCTCGTTCTGCGGGGAGAGGACGAGGAGGAGGCTGGTGCAGGCGGAGAGGACGTACTGGATCGCCACGCCCGACAGCACGAGCCGCCCCGTCGTCATCGCGCTGCCGCGGCCCGCCATCGCGTAGACGGCGACGAGCGCGAGGAGCGACCCGAGGAAGGCACCGCCCGCCATCGGGACGGCGGTGACGCCGAGGACGAGCACGAGGACGGCCCCGGTCGAGGCGCCGGAGGAGATGCCGAGCAGGAACGGGTCGGCGAGCGGGTTGCGCACCAGCGCCTGCAACACGGCGCCGACGAGGGCGAGTCCGGCCCCGACGACGCACGCGAGGAGCGCCCGCGGGAGGCGGATGTCCGTGACGATGGTGGCGAGGGGCCCGGGCCGGGACGTGCCGCCGAGGGCGCCGAGGACGTCGGGGAGCGGTACGCGGGTGGCGCCGAGCGCGAGGTTGGCGAGGAACCCGGCGGCGAGCACCGCGGCGAGGACGGCGAGCACGAGCGCCGGTCGGTAACTGCTTCTGTGCGCCGTCCTGTTGGGGGCGGCGGGGCTCATCGGCCGGCCTTGTCACCGGATGTGGGGAAGCGCTCCGGGTGGAGCTGCCGCGCGAGGTCCTCGACGGCCTGCGGCATCCGCACACCGAGCACGGCGGAGGAGAGCGGCAGGACGGCGAACTCCCGGTCGCGGACGGCCGGTACGTCTTGCAGCGCGGAGTCGTCGAGCAGCCGCTTGCGCTTCTCGGCGAGTGGCGTGCCCGCGTAGTCGTAGAGGAGCACCGTCTCGGGCCGCCGCTCGACGACCTTCTCCCAGGAGACGTCGGCGAACGGCTTGCGGACGTCGGCGAAGACGTTGCGGCCGCCGGCCCGCTCGATGAGCTCCACGCCGATGCCGCCACCGCCTGCGGTGAAGGCGGAGCCCTCCCCGCTGTCGTAGACGAAGACGTCGGTGCGGTCGACTCCGTCGAGGCGTTCCGCGACGGCGTCGAGCTGCTCGCGCTGCCGCTCGATGAGCCGCTCCGCGCGCCTGGGCACTCCGAACACGCGAGCGGTCTCGCGGAGTTCGCGCTCCAGCTCGTCGGGGCCGACGCGGCCCTTGGTGCAACTCTCCACGTTCAGCCGGGTGTTGATGCCGCTCTCGGCGAGCGTCGAGCGGTCGCGGCCCTCGTTCTTGTCGAAGGCCGACTCGTAGCCCCCGTAGACGAAGTCCGGGTCGGCCCCCAACAGCGCTTCCCGAGAGGGGTACTGCTTCGCCAGTACGTCGATCTTGCGGTACTCCTCGGCGTACTCCGGCAGGATCTCGTCGTCGAGGAACGCGGTGCCGACCATGCGGTCGCCGAGCCCCAGCGCTAGCAGCACTTCGGTGGCGTGCTGGTTCATCGCGACGGCGCGCTGCGGGGGCTCCTCGTAGGTCGTGCGCACACCGCAGTTGGTGACGGTGTAGGGGAAGCCGGCCGGCGTGGCGCCCTTCCCGCCATTGCTCCCCGCGTCGGCGCCGCACGCCGAGAGCAGGAGCAGACAGCCGAACAGGGCGCCGAGCGGGCGCAGTTGCGAGGCAGGGCGCGGCCGTGCCATGTCTTCCTCCTCAAGGGGATGTCCGCGTCCCCTGGTTGTGAGGCGGGCGACAGGGCAGTGTCTGACTCACGGCCGACCAGGACGCAAAGCGCCCGTCAGCCGCTCACAGTGGCGGGACCGCGCCGGATTCACACCGGCTTCCTCGTCCTCTGCCGCCTCGATCGAGTGGTTGGGGGGAGTCTGTCATACGGGGGTGGGGTGGGGTTCGTGCAGGTGGGGCGAGATGTAAGCACTTCGGGTCCGACGGGACGACCGGGAAGGAAGTGATCGAGGAGCGTGACGGGTACCTTTTCGAGCACGGTCCCCCACGCAAGGACGGCGGCGATGACTCTCCGGAGCGACGGCCACGACGCGATCGGTCAGCGGGTGAAGCGCGCAAGGCTGCGCCTCGGCACCACTCAGCGAGAGCTCGCCACCCTCGTCGGTAAGAGCCAGGGATGGGTGTCCCAGGTCGAGAAGGGACACCGTCTGCTCGACCGGACAACGGACATCAACACACTCGCGCCGGCGCTGCATTGCCATCCGAACGATCTGATCGGGCGGCCGTACGCGGGCGTACCCGCAGAGAACCGTTGGCAGGTGTCCGCCGCGCAGGTCGTCCGCGAACTGCGCCGGTACGATCTCGCTCCGCACTTCGACGGAGCCCCGCGGAGCGCCGAAGAGCTGTGGCGTGACACGGGGCGGCTCCATCGGTTGCGCGACGCCGCGGCGAGCAACTCCGTCCTCGACGCACTCCCCGAACTGCTCCGCGAGGCACGGGCGTTGGGGGAAGCGGCCCAGAGCCGCGAACGGGAGGAGGCGTATGCGATCTACGCCGTGTGCTGCAAGTTCGCACACACGGCGGCGCATGCGCTGGGCCATCCCGAGTTGATCGCGATGGCGAGTGACCGCGCCGCGTGGGCCGCCGGTCGCTCCGACGACCCGCTGATGCCGACGGTTTCCGCCTGGATGCGCGTCTGGGACATGTGGGCCACAGCGGATTGGGACGACGCCGTGGCGCTGTCCGACCAAGCGATGCGCAGCGTTGAGCAGCCGTATGTGCAGGGCGATCCGCTGGCCTTGCGCGTGATGGGTGCCCTGCACCTTCGGGCGGCGATCTCTGCCGCCCGCGGTGGTCGCCCTGACGAAGCGCGGCAACGCCTCGCCGCCGCCGACGAAGCCGCTCTTCGCATGGACGCCCATTACGGCCCCGTCTTCGACCGGCACTCCGTGACCTTTTCCGCCGCGAACGTAAAGGCACAGCAGGTCGGCGTGGAGGTGGAAATGGGTGACCATGCACGCGCTCTCGACCTGGCGCGCAAGGCAGCAGATACTCCGATGATGACCATCCTGCCGAAGTCGCGCAGGGGCACTACCGACTCGATGTGTCCCGGGCGTTGCTGTGGTCCGGCCGACGGGACAAGGCGCTGGCCGAGTTGGAGGCCGCGGAGAAGACGGCACCGCAGCTCATCCGCAACCACCCCATCGCGAGGGCGCACCTTGCCCGCATCATCGATGCCGAAAGGGCCGGGACGAAGGAGCGTCTGCGACGTATGGCAGACCGTTTCCAACTGAATTGATGCAGTCTGCCTGCGGAAACGTCGCCGGTATTACACGGGCTAATGTTGCCCGTCCGTGCGTCACTACTGTCCAGAGTCGTGACAGAACTACAAGTAACCGGCTGCTCGGCGAGCTGGCCGAAACTCGGGGATATGGCCTACGACCAACGCCGCCGGCGGAGTGGTGTCGTCGTCCATCTGCCCGACGGCAACGCGCCCTTCTACCTTCTACGCCCCACTGGCGGTGGAGACGACTGGGCGGTCCGCCGCCGTGCAGACCTCAGCAAAACGGACCGTTTCCGTTTTCGTGAGTACACCATCACCCCGGACGCCGAGCCGGACGCCGAGCCGCATTCGTACGCGATGGAGTGCGCGGTGTGCTCCGAAGTCGGCCCCTTCAGCGGAAAGGCCGCCGAGGCGCACGCCTGGGTCCCGGCCCATCTCCGTGTGCATCCGGAGCACTTGACGTACCGGGAACACGTCACGCGGCCGTACCGCGCGATCCCCGGAGCATGGTTGTGAGCCGGGCAACGGAACCGTGGGCGGGCCTCGCCCCCACCACGCCCGGCGGCGCCGTCTTCCTGCCGTTCGCCGCCGACACCACCCGGCTCGGAGGCTGACGTGGTCGAGAAGCAGCAGCCGCCACCGGCCCCGAACCCCAAAGAGCCGCCGTGCCAGCACCGCACCCTGACCCCCGACGGGAAGTGGTGCGCCGACTGCAAGCGCCAGATCTACCTCTAGGAGCCCCCGTGTTGCGCATGGGCTGGTACGAACTCCCCGACGGCCTCGGCCCGTTCGACCTGCGGCGCGGTGATCGCGTGTTGCACGGCGGACGGTGGGCCACCGTCGTGGACCTCTACGCCCCCGGCAGCAGCGGACGGGGCCGGGTCCTCCACCTCGACGACGGCCGCCTCCAGCTCCTCCGGCCTTCCGAACGCCTGCCGGTGTCCCGCCGCACTGGCCGCTGCTGAGCCCCGCCCGGGCCATCCGGGCGACGGCGGCTCCCGCACGCGCTGCTCCGGTGAGGACGGAGAGCTGGTGGCGGGGCGGCGGGCGGCGGAGCACCACTGCAACTTCCGTCGAAAGGAACCAATGTGACGAACCTCGATGCACCAGTGAAACCAGTACCGACCTGCTGTGGCTCGACTTGACCCGAAAGTGCCAACTGGCCTGCACGCACTGCTACAACGCCTCGGGAACCGAGGACACCCACGGAACCATGACGCGCATGGACTGGCTCCGCGTCCTCGATCAGGCAGCCGACGCAGGGGTCCGCCGCACTCACGCCCTCACCCTTCGCAACATCGTCAAGGCGCTGGAGTACAAAGTCCCGTTGCGCGTAGGCATCGTTCGCGTCTTGGAGGGACAGCGCATCGCCCAAGCGTGGCGACAGTTGGAGGCACTGGGCGTGACGCGCATCAGCCTCGACCACGCACGGCCGTTCGGCCGGGCCGCCGATGGACAGCAGCCGAACTGCTCGGAACTGTGCGGTCGGCAGTCGAACTTCGCGAGGGCTGTGATCCGGACGACCGAGGCGGCTCTTGCGACCCGGGATGCGAACCGAACAATTCGTGCGACCCCGGGTATCCCGAGTCTTCTTGCCCGCCCCGGAACTGAGATCGAGAACCATGCAAACAACGATCGACCCCGCGCTCCGTGACTTTCTGCGTCAGTATCTCGGCGATGTCGAGGTGCGGCTCGCGGAGCGGGGGTTCTCCTCGGACTTCGCCGGTATCGCCGAGGGCACCGAGGGCCGGGCCTTCGTCAAGGCGATGCGCAATCGCGAAGGCGGTCGGCTCGCGTCCCTGCGTCGCGAGGAAGGGATCGCCCCCTACCTGAGAGGTATCGCGCCGGATCTCCTCTGGAGTGCCGAATCGGAGGATTGGCTGGTCCTGGGGTTCGAGGTGGTGGACGGCAGGACGGCCAGCTTCGCTCCAGGCTCCGCGGACCTGCCCGAGGTCGTTGCGGCGCTCGATTCCGTCAGTCGGCTTCCGCTTCCCACGGTGGCACAGGACTGGTACGAGACGCGGTGGAGCCGGTTCACCCATGACGAGGAAGCGGCTGCGCTCCTGCGGGGCGACAGTCTGCTTCACACCGACGTGAACCCGAGCAACTTCCTTGTCGCCAACGCGCGGACGTGGATGGTCGACTGGGCATGGCCGACGAGAGGCGCCGGACTGATCGCTCCCGCATGTCTGGTCGTCCAGCTCGTCTCCGCAGGGCACAGTGCGGCCGCGGCGGAGGCGTGGGCCGAGGGCTGCGCCGCTTGGCGGGATGCTGACCCGCACGCTGTGGACGCGTTCGCCGCAGCCACGGCCCGAATGCACCGCTTTCTCGCTGAGCGGCGCGGCGAAGCCTGGCTCTGTGCCATGGCTGCCGCCGCAGAAAGCTGGGCCGCACATCGAGGAGCGGCCTAGCTGCCCGCCATCAAGGCCCGGACACGAGCCCGCTCACGCCGACGAAGGAGAGCTGCCGGTTCCCCGTCGCTGCCGAGCCCCCAAAGGCACGGGCCTCTTCGCCCACTGCCGCCGACGGCCACGGACGGAAAGGCGCGACCCGTGCTCGCCCTTACACCGACACCAACCCCCGCAGATCCACCTCGACCGGAAAGGGCGCCTCCACATCCAGCTTCTCCCGGTGCACGGCGTCCGGGGAAGGCGCAGGACCGGGGGTGTCCGAAGCCGCGAACTCGTGCACGGCAGGCGCTCCGTACGCCTCCCGTTCGACGCGCCAGTACGCGCAGTCGGTACCGGCGAGGAGGCGGGGCTTGGTGAAGCGGTCGGCGACGCGGGAGCCGGGGGAGACCACCTCGACGACGAGGGCGACGTGGGTGGCCGGGACGAACTCGAGGGTGTCCAGGTCGAGTCCGGCGGTCGTGAAGACGATCACGTCGGGCTTGATGACGTTCCGGTCGTCGAGGTGGACGCAGCGTGCGACGCCTGCCGAGTACGGCGGCAGGGCGGCGGTGGCGAGGGCGACGTGGAGGCCGTCGCGCACCTGGTCGTGCCACTGGTCGGTCATCCGCCGGGGCAGGATGGCGCCGCCGGCCAGCTCCCAGTCGAAGGACGGCTCGAGCTGCCGTACCTGGTCGAGTGTCCATCCGCCCTGGGGTGGTTGCCATGCGTCCGCACGTCCTTCGGTACCCATGCGTCCCAGGGTGGGGGAGAGCGGTGCGGCAGGTGCGGACACCCGACTGCAAGGCACCCTTGCGAGTGCATTCGGGCCGCGGGGCGTTGACGGCCGGGGCGCGGGCGTCCCCGGCCGTCAACGCGTCATCCCGCCTTCGGAACCCGCCCGATCGCGCGCCCCGCCCACGCCGGGGGCTCCTCCGCGAGGGAGACGAGCCGCTCACGCACCTCCTCGGGGAAGTGCGAGGTACGCCCCGTCGACTGGTCGACGTGGAGCGCGAGCAGCTCCGTCGTCGCCACGGGGGCCGCGTCGTCCGGGGGCGGGGCGGCCTGCTCCAGGCCCGTGAACATCTCGTGGGTGAAGCGGACCTTCTTGGCGTCGGCGCCCAACACCCTTGTGCGGACGGTGAGTCGGGCGCCGTCTTCCACCTCGCTGAGATAGCGGATGTGCGACTCGACGGTGTAGAGCGAGCAGCCGCTGCGCTCGCGGTAGGTCGGGCCGAGGCCCGTCTCCGCCATCAGCGCGTCGGTCGCGTGCCCGAAGACGAGGACGTAGTACGCCTCGCTCAGGTGCCCGTTGTAGTCGATCCACTCGGGCCGTACCCGTTCTTCGAAGCAGGGCAGCGGCGCGGTCACGCGGCACCTCCGCGCCGGCCGGGGAGGCGTCCCGTGGCGCGGAGGACGTCGATGACGCCCTTGTCGCGCTCGGCGACGAGGTCCGCGATCGTCCGTCCGGCGGCGGCCTCGTCGCAGCCCTCCACCATCGCGTCGCGGAGCGCGGTGTCGAGCTCGGGCGCCTCGAGGCGGGTCCAGGGCGACTTCAGCGAGGGGCCGAAGTGGTCGAGCATGTGGGCCATTCCGCCCTCGCCGCCGGCGAGCGCGAAGGTGAGGCAGGGGCCCATGAACGCCCAGCGCAGGCCGGGGCCTTCGGTGATGGAGTCGTCGATCTCCTGCACCGTCGCCTCGCCGTTGGCGACCATGTGGAGCGCCTCGCGCCACAGGGCCTCCTGGAGTCTGTTGGCGATGAAGCCGGGCAGCTCCCTGTCCATGGTGATCACTGACTTGCCCGCGACCTCGTAGAACTTGCTCGCCCACGCCACCGCGTCGTCGGCGGTCTGCTCGCCGCCGACGACCTCGACCAGCGGGATGAGGTACGGCGGGTTGAACGGGTGTCCGACGAGGAGGCGCGACGGGTCCGCCGCCTCCGTCTGCATGTCCGTCATCGGGTAGCCGGAGGTGGAGGAGGCGATCACCGCGCCGGCCGGGGCCGCGGCGTCGAGCCGGGCGAGGAGGTCGCGCTTGAGCTCCAGCTTCTCGGGGGCGCTCTCCTGGACGAACTCCGCCTCCGCGACGGCCTCTTCGAGCGTCGGCACCACGGTGAGCCGCTCGGCGGAGGCGCCCTCCGCGAGGCCGAGCTGCTCCAGCGCGGGCCAGGCGGCGTCGACGAGCCGGCGGAGCTTCTCCTCCGCGTCGGGCGCCGGGTCCCAGGCGGTGACGGAGTAGCCGCGCGCGAGGAAGTGCGCGACCCAGCCGCCGCCGATGACGCCTGCGCCCACGCAGGAGACGCGGGTGACGTCCTCGGGCGGGCAGGAGGGGGTGAAGGGCATGAGGGTTCCCTAAGAATGGTTGGCGGTCCGGGGGGACCGGGTGTGGCTGATG
>NZ_AJTQ01000101.1 GCF_000262345.1 Streptomyces xiaopingdaonensis
CCCGCCAGTCACGCAAGCAGCTTGACTTCATCATTGAGATTCCTTGCTCGCGCATTTATATGTTCTCAGCATTCTTTTGTGCAGAGCACTTATTAGTCAACGGCTCTGCGGCGGAGGAGAGTTGCACCCGTGGGCGAGGAGCCGGGTCGAGGCAGCCGCGTACACGGTCTTGGCGTCGGCGGGGGACCGGGCCTCTGAGCGGCCGCTCGTTCGCTTACGGAGGCGCCGCCGCCGCCGGTGGTGGAGCCCTCCGCTCGGGAGAAGGCGGCACGCCCGGAGCCCGGGAGCGCCCTTCTCCCTCCACTGCCCGACGTTCCTGCTCGCCGCCACCACCCGACCGCACCACCCCCGCCTCTTCCCGGAGCACCCGGGATGCGGGACGCTCACCTGGAGACAGCGAGGCGTCCGCATCCGGAGCCGACCGGCCCTGGCGTCCGCAGGCAAGCTCCCGGTACGAGTGGACTGGCAGATTCCGCTAGACAGCGCCCGCAGCGGCGGTAGCGAGGAGGCAGCAAGTGGTCGACGCACACCGGACGTTCGTCATCGTCGGCGGCGGGCTCGCCGGGGCGAAAGCCGCGGAGACCCTGCGCGGCGAGGGGTTCACCGGCCGGGTCATCCTCATCGGCGACGAGCGCGACCGTCCGTACGAGCGCCCCCCGCTCTCCAAGGCGTTCCTCGCGGGCGAGGCGGACCGCGAGAGCGTCTTCGTCCACGAACCGGGTTGGTACGCGGCGGCCGACGTCGAACTCCACCTCGGCCAGCCCGCCGTCTCCCTCGACCCGGCGGCCCGCTCCGTACGCCTCGGCGACGGCACCCGCATCCACTACGACAAGCTGCTCCTCGCCACCGGCGCCGAGCCGCGCCGCCTGGAGATGCCGGGCACCGACCTCGCCGGCGTCCACCACCTGCGCCGCCTCGCCCACGCCGAGCGGCTGCGCGGCACCCTCGCCGCACTCGGACGGGAGCGCGGGCGGCTGGTGATCGCCGGCGCCGGCTGGATCGGACTCGAGGTCGCCGCCGCGGCGCGCGGCTACGGCGCAGAGGTCACCGTCGTCGAGCCGGCGCCGGGGCCGCTCCACTCCGTCGTCGGCCCCGAGTTGGGCGCCGTCTTCGCGGACCTCCACCGCGAGCACGGCGTCGAGTTCCGGTTCGGCGCGGTGCTGACGGAGATCGGCGGACGCGGCGGGATGGTGGAGTACGTCCGCACCGACGACGGCGAGGAACTCCCCGCGCAGCAGGTGCTCGCGGCGATCGGCGCGGCACCGCGCACCGCGCTCGCCGAGTCGGCCGGGCTCGACCTGGCGGGCGGCACGGGCGGCATCGCCGTCGACGCCGAGCTGCGCACCAGCGACCCGCACATCCACGCGGCCGGCGACACGGCGAGCGTCGCCCATCCGCTCCTCGGCCGCCCCCTGCGCGTCGAGCACTGGGCGAACGCCCTCAACTCGGGACCGGCCGCCGCCCGCGCGATGCTCGGCGAGGAGGTCACGTACGACCGGGTGCCGTACTTCTTCTCCGACCAGTACGACGTCGGCCTGGAGTACTCGGGGTACGCACCGCCCGGCTCGTACGACCAGGTCGTCTGCCGCGGGGACATCGGCAAGCGGGAGTTCGTCGCCTTCTGGCTGCGCGGAGACCGGGTGCTCGCCGGGCTCAACGTCAACGTCTGGGACGTCGTCGCCCCGGTCCGGGCGCTCATCCGCGCCGGTACGCCCGTCGACCCCGAGGCGCTCGGCGATCCGGGTGTGCCGCTCGAGACGCTGACGGCTCCGGTCGCCGAGGCGTAGCCGAGATCGGCGCGGAAGCGGATAAATTGCTCAACCCGGACGGCTGTGACGGCGAGCGAAGGGCAGTGGGCAATGGCGAGGCAGAACGTGGCGGAGCAGTTCGTCGACACCCTGGCGCGGTCCGGGGTGCAGCGCCTCTACGGGGTCGTCGGCGACAGCCTCAACCCCATCGTGGACGCCGTCAGAAGGAACAGCGGGATCGACTGGGTGCACGTGCGCCACGAGGAGACCGCCGCCTTCGCAGCGGGCGCCGAGGCCCAGATCAGCGGCCGGCTCGGCGCCTGTGCCGGCTCCAGTGGCCCCGGCAACCTCCACCTCGTCAACGGCCTCTTCGACGCGCACCGCTCGATGGCGCCCGTCCTCGCCCTCGCCTCCCACATCCCGAGCACCGAGATCGGCACGGGGTTCTTCCAGGAGACCCACCCCGAGCGGCTCTACGTCGAGTGCAGCCACTACAGCGAACTCATCTCCAACCGCAACCAGTTGCCGCGCGTCCTCCAGACCGCCATCCAGCACGCCGTCGGCCAGCAGGGCGTCAGCGTCGTCACGCTCCCCGGGGACATCGCGGAGGAGGAAGCCCCCGAGCGCGCCGAGGAGCACGCGATCGTCGTCGCGCGCCCCGCGGTCCGCCCCGGCGACGCCGAGATCGACGCGCTCGCCCGCCTCGTCGACGAGGCGCGTACCGTCACCCTCTTCTGCGGCCGCGGTGCCGCGCAGGCCCACGCCGAGGTGATGGAGTTCGCCGAGCGGATCAAGTCCCCCGTCGGCCATGCGCTCCGCGGCAAGGAGTTCATCCAGTACGACAACCGCTTCGACGTGGGGATGAGCGGCCTCCTCGGCTACGGCGCCGCCTACGAGGCGACCCAGGAGTGCGACCTGCTCATCCTGCTCGGTACCGACTTCCCCTACAACGCCTTCCTGCCGAAGAACAACAAGATCGCGCAGGTCGACGTGCGCCCCGAACACCTCGGCAGGCGCACCACGTTGGAGCTCGCCGTCTGGGGCGACGTCGGCGAGACGCTCCGCTGCCTGCTGCCGAAGGTGAAGGTCAAGGACGACCGGCGGTTCCTCGACCGGATGCTGAAGAAGCACGCGGACGCGCTGGAGGGCGTCGTCAAGGCGTACACCCGCAACGTCGAGAAGCACACCCCCATCCACCCCGAGTACGTCGCCTCCGTCCTCGACGACGAGGCGGCGGACGACGCCGTCTTCACCGTCGACACCGGCATGTGCAACGTCTGGTCGGCGCGCTACCTCACCCCCAACGGGCGGCGCCGGATCATCGGCTCCTTCACGCACGGGTCCATGGCCAACGCGCTGCCGCAGGCGATCGGGGCGCAGTTCACCGACCGCGAGCGCCAGGTCGTCGCGATGGCGGGGGACGGCGGCCTCTCCATGCTCATGGGGGACCTGCTCACACTCGTGCAGTACCAACTCCCCGTGAAGATCGTCCTTTTCAACAACGACTCGCTCGGCATGGTCGAGCTGGAGATGATGGTCGACGGCTTCCCGCCGTACGGAACCGCCAACACGAACCCCGACTTCGCGGCGCTCGCTCGTGCCGCCGGCCTGCACGCGGTCCGCGTCGAGAAGCCCCGAGAAGTACGCGACGCCCTCCGCGAGGTCTTCGACCACCCGGGCCCCGCGCTCGTCGACTTCGTCACCGACCCGCATGCGCTCTCCATGCCCCCCAAGATCACCCGCGAGCAGGTGAGCGGCTTCGCGCTCTCCGCGGGGCGGACGGTGCTCGCCGGCGGGGTGGGCAAGATGGTCCAGGTGGCCCGGTCGAACCTGCGCAACGTGCCGCGGCCGTAGGGGGCGACCGGGGCGCCGGTGTGCGGCCGGCGGCGGTCCACGGCGCGGTCGGTCGGGTCCCGCGCACCGGTGGTGCGGTGCGCGGGGTGGTGGTCAGGCTTGTGAGGCCGGGGTCTCGGCGGCTTATTCGCAGGTGAAGATCTCGTCGGGGGCGGTGGTATGGAGGGCGCGGGTGTGCCAGCTCGTGAGGATGCCGAGATCCTGTGTCTCGTGGACGAGGTCGAGTTGGGCTTGGGTGAGGGTGAGGCCCTTTTGGTCAAGGAGAGTGAGCAGGCTTGTCCGCACGAGTGACCGACTCTCCTCCCGCCCTCGCTGCCGCCCTTGCTCCCAAAGGCTTTCGGCGACGAAGCCGCGGAGTTCGAAGAGTTGTTGTCCCACGTGTGCTCTCGCTGTCTGGAGGTGGGTCCCGCGCACCGGTGTGCGGTGCGCCGGGTGGTGGTCAAGCTTGTGAGGCCGGGGTCTCGGCGGCGCTGTGGGGAGTGAAGACCTCGTCGGCGGTGGTGGCGCCGACGGCGCGGGTGAGCCAGGTCTGGAGGAGGTCGGTGTCTTGGGTCTGCCGGATCAGGGCGTGGTGGGTGTCGGAGAGGGCGATGCTGCGTGCGTCGAGCACCTGCCGCAAGCTTTCCTTCCGACCTTGCTCCAGCCCTTGCTCCAGCCCTTGCTCCCGACCTTGCTCCAGCCCCTGCTCCGCCCCCTGCTCCCGGAGGCTTTCGGCGACGAAGCCGCGGAGTTCGAAGAGGCGTTGTCCCACGAGGTTCCTCCAGTGTTCTGCGGCCGCCGGTGAACCGGTGAGGCCGCTGGCGGCGAGGTCTGCGTACCTGGTGAAAGTGTCGTCGTCGGCGGTCTTGACGAGGGCTGCGGAGAGGGCGTCCAGTATGCCACCGATGTCCGGGTGGCTGCTGTGCGTGAGGACGGAGAAGAGGGCGAGCGGGGGATCGGCGACGGCCTGCTCGATCTCCTTGACGATCGGCACGTTCTCCGGACCCAGCACGAACGGCGCGAGTTGGACGTTGGACTTGTGCCGGTGGCCGTACCGGAAGGGGCCGGCCGCCCAGCGTGCCGTCGCCGCGTCCCGTGCGAGCACCAGCAGCATGCAGCGGTGGTCCGGGTACTTGTCGACCAGGTGGCCGAAGTAGTTGAGCCAGGAGTTCTCCTTGGCCCGGTCCTTCCCGGTCTGCGCTTCGACGATCAGCAGGTGTCTGCTGCCGTCGGGAGCGGTGAGCTCCTGGAGCGTGTCGACGCGCCGCTCCAGGGGATGGCTCTCGGTGAGATCGCAGTTGAACGTCTTCGCGGTGGCCGACTCCAGACCGGGCAGGCCGAGGATCTCGAGGGCACGGGTGAAGAGTTCGGGGACTTCCTGGAAGACCCGATGGTGCGCCTCGTGCGGGGATTTGACCATGGCCGGGACGCTACGGGCCGGCAGGCGCCACACAGCTTTTCTGCAAGTCCCTTCACTCGACGGGGTATTGCGGAATTGCACCGTCCGGGAGCGCTCGGGTAGAAGCGCGCACGGGTGGTGCGGTAGGTCACTCGCGCCGTGCCGACAGCGGGCCAGGGCCCTGCGGTACGGGGGCACCCGTAGCCGACGCCGGGTCCGTCGGAGTCGCGCCGTAGAATTCCCCCGTGGCCGGGAGGATCAACGACGAGGACGTGAAGGCGGTACGGGACGCGGTCCCGATCGACGCCGTCGTCTCGGAGTATCTCCAGCTCCGGAACGCCGGAGGCGGCAACCTCAAGGGGCTCTGCCCCTTCCACGACGAGAAGTCCCCCTCCTTCCACGTCAGCCCGAGCAAGGGGCTGTACCACTGCTTCGGGTGCGAGGAGGGCGGGGACACCCTCGACTTCCTCCGGAAGCTGGAGCACCTCTCGTTCTCGGAGGCCGTCGAGCGCCTCGCCGCCACGGCCGGAATCACCCTCCGGTACGAGGAGGGCGGATACGGGCGCGGCAGCCGGCAGGGCGAGCGGACGAGGCTCGTCGACGCGCACAAGGCGGCCGCGGAGTTCTACGCCGAGCAACTGGCGGGCCCCGAGGCGGAGCCCGCGCGCCGCTTCCTCGGCGAGCGCGGGTTCGAGGAGTCGGTCGCGCACCACTTCGGCCTCGGCCACGCACCGGCCGGCTGGGACCACCTCACCCGCCACCTGCGCGGGCGCGGCTACACCGACCAGGAGCTGCTCACCTCGGGACTCGCCCAGCAGGCGCGCAACGGCCGGCCGATCGACCGCTTCCGCGGGCGCCTGCTCTGGCCGATCCGCGACATCACGGGCGAGGTCGTCGGGTTCGGCGCCCGCAGGCTCCGCGACGACGACAACGGCCCCAAGTACCTCAACACCCCCGAGACGCCGATCTACCGCAAGTCGCAGGTCCTCTACGGCATCGACCTCGCCAAGAAGGAGATCGCGAAGGCGAACCGCGCGGTCGTGGTCGAGGGGTACACCGACGTCATGGCCTGCCACCTCAGCGGTGTGCCCACCGCCATCGCCACCTGCGGCACCTCCTTCGGCGGGGAGCACGTCAAGATCCTCCGCCGGGTACTCATGGACAACTCCCAGTCGGAGGTGGTCTTCACCTTCGACGGCGACGCCGCAGGGCAGAAGGCCGCGCTCCGTGCCTTCGAGGACGACCAGAAGTTCGCAGCCCGCACCTGGATCGCCCTCACCCCCGGCGGCATGGACCCGTGCGACCTGCGCCTCGCCAAGGGCGACGCGGCCGTGCAGCAGGTGGTGGAGAGCCGCACCCCCCTCTTCGACTTCGCGATCCGCGCCATCGTCGACCGGCACAACCTCGATACGGCGGGCGGGCGTTCGGCCGCGCTGGAGGAGGCGGCGCCGGTCGTGGCGCAGATCAAGGACGGCGCCGTACAGCACGAGACGGCCGTGGTCCTGGCGGGCCTCCTCGGCATCGTCGACGAGCAGTTCGTCGTCCGCCGCGTCGCCCAGTTGGCGCGGTGGGCCAAGCAGCGCGGCGGGCAGGGCGTGCCCGCGGGCGGCAGGGAGCCGTCTCCCTCCGCCGAGAGCCGGCAGTGGGCGCCGCGCCCCGTGGCGCAGCGGGGCCCGGCACTCCATCTGCGCAGCCCGGCGCACCGCGTCGAGCGGGAGCTGCTGAAGCTGGCGCTGCAGCGCCCCGAGCTGGTCTCGCCCGCCTTCGACGCCTACGGGGCCGACGAGTTCACCGGCGGCCCGTACGCCGTCGTCAAGGAGACGATCGAGGCGGCGGGCGGCGCGGACACCGGCGTGGCCGACCCGGCGGGCTACCTCG
>NZ_AJTQ01000102.1 GCF_000262345.1 Streptomyces xiaopingdaonensis
GAGGCCGCGCCCGACGACGCCGTCCGCGGCCTCGTCACCGAGCTCGCCGTCGAACCGCTGCGCAGCGCCCGCAACCGGGAGCCGGACGCGGCGTACGCCGGCATGCAGCTCGTCGCGGTCCGCCTCGCCGCCGTCAACGCCCGTATCGCCGAACTGGAGGGCGGCGCACGGCGGTTGGAGGCACGCCGGGATGCCGAGTCGGCGGGCGAGGTGCGCCGGCAGATCTGGACCCTCCAGCAGTACGGCACCGCGTTGCGTGAGCAAGGAGCCGACGCGCTCTAGCGCCCGGCCGCGGCGGCCCGTGAAAAAAGCCCGCGCACGAGTCTCGTGGCGGTGGTGTGTCGTACCCCACACTGGTGTGCGGTGCAGCGGCCCGGCTGCCCGTCGTCCCCTGCCTGCCGCCACTGTCTTGCACGCCGCCCCCCCATCGGCAGCGATCACTGGAGGTCGCCCCCCGTGCAGACCCGGACCCTGAGCGCGACCCCCGCCGCCACCGCGCCCCCGACGCCGTCGACGCCGCACCGCGAACCGGAGGCAGCCGCCGGCCTGTCGGTACCGGCCGGCGTCCTCGCACCGCCCGTCCCGTCCGAGCCTCCGGAAGCACTGCTGCCTCCGCCGCGCGCCCCTCGTGCACCGTCGCGCCCCGACGAGACGGAGCCCGCGGCGCCGCGCGAGGGGAGCGAGGGAAGCGGCCCGGCCGCCGACCTCTTCCGGCAGTACCTCAGGGAGATCGGCCGCATCCCCCTGCTGACGGCCGCGGAGGAGGTCGAGCTCGCGCGCAGGGTGGAGGCCGGGCTCTTCGCCGAGGAGAAGCTGACGCACTCCGCCGACCTGGGAAGCCGCCTCGCGCACGACCTCGACCGGCTCGTCGTCGTCGGCCGGATGGCGAAGCGCAGACTGATCGAGGCGAACCTGCGGCTCGTCGTCTCGGTCGGCAAGCGGTACGTGGGCCGCGGGTTGACCATGCTCGACCTCGTGCAGGAGGGGAACCTCGGCCTGATCCGCGCCGTCGAGAAGTTCGACTACGCGCGGGGCTACAAGTTCTCGACGTACGCGACGTGGTGGATTCGGCAGGCGATGTCCCGCGCCCTCGCCGATCAGGCGCGCACGATACGGGTGCCGGTCCACGTGGTGGAGCTGATCAACCGTGTCGTGCGGGTGCAGCGGCGGCTCGTCCAGGAGCGCGGCCAGGAGCCGACGCCCGAGGAGGTCGCCGCCGAGCTCGACCTCACGGCGGAGCGGGTGACGGAGGTGCTGCGGCTCGCGCAGGAGCCCGTCTCGTTGCAGGCGCCCGTGGGCGAGGAGGAGGACGTCGACCTCGGTGACCTCATCGAGGACGGCGACGCGGCCTCACCCGTGGAGTCGGCGTCGTTCCTGCTGCTGCGGGAGCATCTGGAGGCCGTCCTCTCGACGCTCGGGGAGCGCGAGCGCAAGGTGGTCCAACTGCGGTACGGGCTCCACGACGGGCGGGCGCGCACCCTGGAGGAGATCGGCACCCTCTTCGGGGTGACGCGGGAGCGCATACGGCAGATCGAGTCGAAGACGCTCGCGAAGCTCCGCGAGCACACCTGGGCCGAGCAGCTCAGGGGCTACCTGGACTGAGGCCCCCGGCCGAGTCGCCCCGGGCCGGGGGGAGTCCGCGCCGGCCGTCAGCAGGCGCGCGGTGCCGCGGCGGGGGCGAGCCGGGGACGAGCCGCCCGGACGGGGCGGTGCGCGGGCGGTGGGCCGGGGTCGGGCTGTGGTCGCACGCCGCGCTCGGCGAGGCGGAGTTGGCGGGTGATCCGGCGCTCGCGCACGGCTCCGGCGACGGCGACGACGGCCGGGCCGAGAGCGAGCAGCAGGAGAGTCAGGGAGCCGACGAAGTCGAGTGCGATGTCCATGTCCCCAACTCTCTTACCTGCGACGCGCGTTGGGGAGCGGCAGGAGTGACGCCCACCCTCGAATTCCTGCCGCTTCTCTGCCAGGCTTGCCGCATGCTGAAGAACGTCGCCGTGGCCCTCCTCCACGGGGTAAACCCCTTCGAAATGGGCGTCCCCGCCGAGGTGTTCGGGGTGGACCGCAGCGAAGAGGGTCTGCCTACCTACGACTTCGCGATGGTCGGCGCCGAACCCGGACCGATCCGCGCCAGCGCGGGGTTCACCATCGGCACCGGGCACGGTCCCGAACGTCTGGCGGGGGCCGACCTCGTCATCGTCCCGGCGCAGAAGGAAGCCGTGGAGCGCCCGTACCCGCCCGCGCTCCTCGACGCGCTCAGGGACGCGGTGGAGCGCGGCGCCCGCGTGCTCAGCGTCTGCTCCGGTGCCTTCGCGCTCGCGGCCGCCGGCCTCCTCGACGGCCGCCGCTGCACGACGCACTGGCGGCACACGGCGGAGCTGGGGCGCCGCTACCCGGCCGCCCGGGTCGAGCGGGACGTCCTCTACGTCGAGGACGGCCCGGTGATCACCTCGGCGGGAACGGCCGCGGGGATCGACGCCTGCCTGTACCTCGTCCGTCAGGAGCAGGGGAGCCGAGTCGCCAACGCGATCGCGCGCCGCATGGTCGTACCGCCGCACCGGGACGGCGGGCAGGCGCAGTACATCGAGCATCCGCTCCCCGCGCAGCGGGAGGACGACGGCGTCGGCAGGGCGCTCACCTGGCTGGAGGAGCACCTGGACGAGGACGTGACGGTCGAGCAGCTCGCCGCCCGCGTCCACCTCGCCCCGCGCACCTTCGCGCGGCGCTTCCAGCAGGAGACGGGGAGCACGCCCTACCAGTGGCTCCTCCAGCAGCGGGTGCTGCGCGCCCAACACCTGCTGGAGGAGACCGACTTGACCATCGACGCGATCGCGGCCCGCGTCGGCTTCAGCCACTCCGCCGCTCTGCGCCACCACTTCGTGCGACGTCTCGGCACCACGCCGCACGCCTACCGCCGGACGTTCCGCGGCCCGGAGGCGGTGGAGCGCGAGGCATCGGAGAGGGCCGCGGCCCGGACCGACCCGCCCCGCGTCCAGGTGGGTTGACGCGGCGGCCGCGTCACTCCACCTCGGCGACCGCCTCCGCGAACTGCGCCCGGTACAGCCGCGCGTACGCGCCCTCGCCGGCGAGGAGCTCCTCGTGGGTGCCCTGCTCGACGATGGCGCCGTCCTCCATCACCAGGATCACGTCCGCGTCCCGGATCGTGGAGAGGCGGTGCGCGATGACGAAGCTGGTGCGCTCGGCTGCGAGGCGGTCCATGGCGTGCTGGATCAGGACCTCGGTGCGGGTGTCGACGGAGCTGGTCGCCTCGTCGAGGACGAGGACCACCGGGTCGGAGACGAACGCCCTTGCGATGGTGAGGAGTTGCTTCTCGCCTGCGCTGACGCTCTCCCCCTCCTCGTCGAGGACCGTGTCGTAACCGTCGGGCAGGGTGCGGATGAACCGGTCCGCGTGTGCGGCGCGCGCCGCCGCCTCGATCTGCTCGCGGTCGACGGAGCCGGGCCCGCCGGGGGCTCCGTAGGCGATGTTCTCCGCTATGGTCCCGCCGAAGAGCCAGGCGTCCTGGAGTACCATGCCGATCCCGCCGCGCAGCTCCTCCCTGTCCATCTCGGCCACGTCGGTGCCGTCGAGGAGGATGCGTCCGCCGCGTACCTCGTAGAAGCGGAGCAGCAGGTTGACGAGCGTGGTCTTCCCCGCGCCCGTCGGCCCGACGACGGCGACGGTCTGACCCGGCGCGACGCGGAGTGAGAGGTCGTCGATGAGCGGCTTCTCCTCCGCGTACCGGAAGGAGACGTCCTCGAACTCGACGGCGCCGAGGCGGTCGCTCCAGCGGGCGGGGCGCTCCGGTTCCGGGCTCTGCTCCTCGGCGTCGAGGAGTTCGAAGACGCGCTCCGCCGAGGCCACCCCCGACTGCACCAGGTTCGCCATCGACGCGACCTGGGTGAGCGGCTGCGTGAACTGGCGCGAGTACTGGACGAACGCCTGCACCTCACCGATGGAGATCGCCCCCGCCGCCACCCGCAGCCCGCCGACGACAGCCACGAGGACGTAGTTGAGGTTTCCCACGAACATGAGCGCCGGCTGCATGGCGCCGCTGATGAACTGGGCCTTGAACCCCGCCTTGTAGAGCGAGTCGTTCCGCTCGGCGAAGACCGCGGCGGCCTCCTTCTGCCGTCCGAAGGACTTCACCAGCGAGTGGCCCGTGTACATCTCCTCGATGTGCGAGTTGAGTTCGCCCGTGGACTTCCACTGCGCGACGAACTGCGGCTGCGCCCGCTTCCCCAGTGCCGTCGCGACGAGGAGCGAGACCGGCACCGTCACGAGGGCGACGAGCGCGAGGAGCGGGGAGATCCAGAACATCATCACCAGCACGCCGACGATCGTCAGAAGTGCGTTGACGATCTGGCCGAGGGTCTGCTGGAGGATCTGCCCCAGGTTGTCGATGTCGTTGGTGACGCGGCTGAGCACCTCGCCGCGCGTCTGCCGGTCGAAGTAGGAGAGCGGCAGACGCGCGAGCTTCTCGGCGACGCGCCGGCGCAGCCGGTAGACGGTGTGCGTGACGGCGCGGACGGCGAGCCGCGTCGTCACGAGCATCAGCAGTCCCGCGCCCAGGTAGACGGCGAGCACCGCGAGGAGCACGAGACCGACGGCGCCGAAGTCCACGCCGTGGCCCGGCGTGAAGCCGAGCCCGGAGAGCATGTCGGCGATGCCCGAACGACCCTGCTCGCGAAGGGCGTCGAGCGCCTGTTCTCGGCTGACGCCCGCCGGCATCTCACGGCCGATCACTCCGGCGACGACGAGGTCGGTCGCGTGCCCGAGAAGGCGCGGGCCGAGCACGCTCAGCGCGACGCTGAGCACCGCGAATCCCACCATTGCCAAGATCGCGGGCCGCTCGGGACGGAACTCCCGTACCAGCCGCTTCGCCGCACCCTTGAAGTCGGCGGAGCGCCGCGGCGGTCCGCCCATGCCTCCAGGACCGCTCATCGTGTGCCCCCGGTCGTCGCGGCGGCGGTGTCCTTTGCGTTGCTCACGCCGCCTCCTGTTCGGTGAGTTGGGAGAGGACGATCTCCCGGTAGGTCTCGTTCTGCGTCATCAGCTCCTCGTGCCGGCCCTCGCCGACGACGCGTCCCTCGTCGAGGACGAGGATGCGGTCGGCCTCCCTGATCGTCGCCACGCGCTGGGCGACGATCACGACCGTCGCCTCCGCCGTCCAGGAGGCGAGGGCGGTGCGCAGGGCGGCGTCCGTTGCGTAGTCGAGAGCGGAGAAGGAGTCGTCGAAGAGGTAGATGTCGGGGCGGTGGACGAGGGTGCGCGCGATGGAGAGGCGCTGCCGCTGCCCTCCGGAGACGTTGCTGCCGCCCTGGCCGATCGGTGCTTCGAGCCCGCCCTCCATGCGCTCGACGAACTCCTTGGCCTGGGCCACCTTCAGCGCCTCCCACAGCTCCGCGTCGGTGGCGTCCGGCCGTCCGTAGCGGAGGTTGGAGGCGACGGTCCCTGTGAAAAGGTACGGGTGCTGCGGTACGAGTCCGACGGCGGAGGCGAGCGCCGCCGGGTCGAGGTCGCGGACATCGACGCCGTCGACGAGGACGCTGCCGGCCGTCGCGTCGAAGAGCCGGGGGACGAGCGAGAGGAGGGTGCTCTTGCCGCTGCCCGTCGAGCCGATCACGGCCGTCGTCTCGCCCGGGCGCGCAAGGAGGTCGACGTCGTGGAGGACGGCGGCCTCGGCGCCCGGGTAGTGGAACCCGGCGCCGCGCAGCTCCAGTTGGCCGCGCGTGGCGACGGTGTGCACCGGCTCGGCGGGCGGTACGACGCTCGACTCGGTGCGCAGCACCTCCTGCACGCGCTCGGCGCAGATCTCGGCCCTCGGCACCATCATGAACATGAAGGTGGCCATCATCACCGACATCACCGTCTGCATCAGGTACGCGAGGAAGGCCGTCAGCGCGCCGATCTCCATGCCGCCGCTGTCCACGCGGTGCGAGCCGAACCAGATCACGGCGACGCTCGCGAGGTTGACCGTCGTCATCACCACGGGGAACATCAGCGCCATGAGGCGCCCGGTGCCCAACTGCACCTCGGTGAGCGCGGTGTTGGCCTCGCGGAAGCGCCCCTGCTCGTAGTCGTCCTTGACGAAGGCGCGCACCACCCTGATGCCGGTGATCTGCTCCCGCATCACACGGTTGACCTCGTCGAGCCGCCCCTGCATCTTCCGGAAGAGCGGGCGCATGCGCCGGATGATCAGCGCCACGCAGACGGTGAGCACCGGTACCACGGCGAGGAGCACGGCCGAGAGCGGCACGTCCTGCCCGAGCGCCATCGCCACGCTGCCGAACGCCATGATCGGCGCGGAGATGACGATCGTGAACGACATGAGCGTCAGCATCTGGATCTGCTGCACGTCGTTGGTGGTGCGGGTGATGAGCGAGGGCGGGCCGAACTCCCCCATCTCGCGGGCGGAGAAGGTCTGCACCCGCGCGAAGACGGACGCCCTGACGTCCCGCGCGAGCCCCGAGGCCGCGGCGGCGCCGAGGCGCACGGCGCCGATGTTGCAGACGACCTGGACGGCGCTGACGAGCAGCATGAGAGCGCCGAAACGCAGTATGTAGCCGGTGTCTCCCGGGACCACGCCCTTGTCGATGATCTTCGCGTTGAGCGTGGGGAGGCTGAGCGTGCCGCCCGTCTGCACAAGCTGCAGGACCACCAGCCAGCCGAGCGTCCGTTTGTACGGGGTCAGATGGGTTCTCAACAGACTGATCAGCACACGTGATTCCTCGGTGGGCGGTAGGTTCGGACGCGCACGCGGCGAGACTTCCGTGACACGACACGAGCCTGGGACAGCAGAGCCGACTGACCATTGTGCGTGAGCTTCCGCCGACGCGCCTCCAATTTCCGGTAAAGACACGGCAGATCGCGTCATCCCTGGTCACACCGGGCGCAATTCTCCCGTACAGCCGCGGACGCCGGACGCGCCCCGGGCGCGTGCTGCACACCAGCACGCCGGCGTACCCCGGTACCGTCGCAGCGCCGGTCCGCGCCGGCGGAGCGTCAGCCGTCGAAGGCCCCCGGATGCGCCTGCTCGCGCACCGTCCGGAACTGCTGCCGCACCGCCTGGCCGACGGCCGACTCCTCGCCCGGCTCGAAGATTCGGCACGCGGCGTCCGGCCACCGCGGCGGCTCGGCGCCGCCGAGCTGCGCCCACGCCGCCTGCCGCGCGGCACCGAGCGCCGCGTACTCCGCCGGCTGCGGCACGACGACGCGCCCGCCGAACAGCAGCGGCGCGGCCGCCTGCACCGCCGGCAGCGAGGCGGCGGCCCCGAGCAGGAAGATGCGCCCGCCCTCCGACCGTCCCTCCTCGCCCTGTTCGCCCGAGCCGATCGCGACGCCCCGGCCGCGGAGCACGTCGAGCGCGTCGGCGAGCCCGCAGAGCATCCCCTCCACGGCGGCCCGCGCCAGGTGCTCCGGCTTCATGCTCTCCCGCCGCATGCCGTGCAACGAGCCGGCCGTGTGCGGCAGTCGGGGCGTCGTCTCGCCCTCCAGGTACGGCAGCAGCACCATGCCGTAGGCCCCGGGGGTCGATCGCAGCGCCAGCTCGGAGAGTCCTTCGAGGTCGGTCTCGAGCAGCTCGGCCGTGCCCCTGAGCACCCGGGTGGCGTTGAGGGTGCGCACGAAAGGGAGGTGCATGCCGGTGGCGTCGGCGTACGAGTCGATGGAGCCCGACGGGTCGGCGAGCGCCTCGTGGTGGACGGCGCAGACGGAGCCGGAGGCCCCGAGCGAGACCACGGCGTCCCCGGCGCGCACCCCCAGCCCGAAGGCGGCGGCCATCGTCTCGCCCGTCCCGGCCGAGATCAGCAGCCCTTCGGGCGTCTGGCCCGCGGGCTCGGCCGGGCCGACGACCTCGGGGAGGCGCACCCGGTGCCCGAGCGCCAACTCCACCAGGTCTTCCTGATAGGAGCCGCTCGCCGCGGACCAGTACCCGGTGCCCGAGGCGTCCCCGCGGTCGGTGACCCGGCGTTCCGGGCGGCCGAGCAACTGCCAGACGAGCCAGTCGTGCGGCTGCATGATCTCGGCGGCCTGGGCCGCGGCCTCCGGCTCGTGCCGCGCCAGCCAGCGCAGCTTCGCGACGGGGTGCGCGGCCGTCGGCACGGCGCCGACGCGCTGCGCCCACGCCTGCCGGCCCCCGAGCGCGTCGACGAGGTCGGCAGCGGCCGGCTGCGCCCGCTTGTCGTTGCCGAGCAGCGCGGGACCGACGGGCGTCCCGCCCGAGTCGAGGGCCAACAGCCCCTGCTGCTGCGCCGCGACACCGATCGCCGTGACGTCGGCGAGCTGGCCGCTGCTCGCGGCCTTGCCGAGGGAGATCAGCCAGGACTGCGGGTCGTCCCGCTTCTCGGGGTGTTCCGCGTACCCCTGCCTGACGACGGCGCCGCTCTCCGCGTCGCAGACGACGATGCTGGTGTGTGCGGCTGAGCTGTCCAGTCCTGCGACTATCCCCATGGCGGGAAATGATGCCTCATGGCCCCCTCCCGCCGGACGGCGGGAGCGGAGGATCCGCGTCGGACACCCGCCGCCGGAGAACGGTCCCACTCGCTGCTCGGGTGCGCCCGGGGGAGGTGCGCCGCAGCGCCGGCGGAGCCGTACTGCCGGTTGGGGGCGTCGCGAGGGACGGGACGCCGTCGTCGGCAACTCGCCCGTGCGCCCCGCCGATCCACCGGTTCCGCGAGCATCCGGGCCGCAAGGCGAGCCGCTCTGCGCCGAGCGGCGGCTCGGCTCGGCCTCCCTC
>NZ_AJTQ01000103.1 GCF_000262345.1 Streptomyces xiaopingdaonensis
CCTCGCGACCGCCTTCGCCGGGGCGGCCCCGCCCGGGATCGGTCGCAGGCGTGGCGTCCACCCTCCCGTCCGAGCACGCCTCCGCTCCGGACGGAGCAGGGGCGGTCGGCGTCACTCCCGGTCGCGCTCGGGCCCCCAGGCGACCCTGTCCCCGCGGGCCGCCTTGCGCCCCAGCCGGCCGGCCCGCGTCTGCACCGCGAGGCTGTCGAGGATGATGCGGCTGCTCATCAGCGCCGTCTGCTCCGCCCAGTCGTACGGCGGCGAACACTCGACGATCTCCATACCGGCCAACCCCGGTTCGGAGACGAGCCGGACGAGGTCGAGAGCTTCGCGCGGCAGCAGACCGCCGGGTTCGGGCCAGCCGGTGCCGGGCACGAACCCGGCGTCGATCACGTCGATGTCGAACGAGAGGTAGACGGCCTCGGCATCCTTCCAGGCGGTCTCCAACGCGATCTCGGCGATCTTCTCGACACCGACCCGTGCGACGTCACTGACCGTCACGATCGTGGTTCCGCGCTCCCGTCCGACCTCGACCCCCGCTCGCGGCGCCTGCCAGCCGCCGATGCCGATCTGCACGAGGTTCGTCGCCGGCGCGTTCGCGATGTTGTTGGCGTGGAACCAGGGGCAGGTGTTCATCCGCTCGTCGAGGTCGGACTCCTGGGTGTCGACGTGGCGGTCGAAGTGGATGATCCCGATGTTCCCGCCGACGTGCGGTGCCATCCCGCGGATGGTCGGGTAGCCGATGGAATGGTCGCCGCCGATCACCACCGGCATCACGCCGCTGCTCACCACGTGCGCCATCGCCTGGCTGATCTGGTCGAAGGATTTCTCCAGGTTGCCGGGGACGGTGAACACGTCGCCGATGTCGACCATGTTGAGCTGCTCCCGCAGGTCGACGCCGAGCTCGTAGCAGTACGTCCCGAAGAGGTTCGTCGACCTGCGGATGCCCTGGGGGCCGAAGCGCGTGCCGGGGCGGTAGGTGGCGCCGGCGTCGAGCGGCACCCCGAAGATCGCCACCTCCGCGTCCCCCACGTCGTGGACGTCCTCGACGAACGGGCACTTCATGAAGGTGCCCCGCTCACCGGCGAAGTGGGGCAGCTCACCGCGTGCGAACGTCGGGATCGTGCGGTCGCCGATCGTCGGCGCCCCCTGGAGGCCGTGCGCGAGGCACCGCTCGATCTCCTGCCGGTGCCGGTGGACGGGCAGATCCGCCTCGGCGCGCTGCGCCCAGGCGCCCTCCCCTGCGCCTCCGCCCTCGTATCCGGACATGCTCGCCCTCCCGCCTCGCGACGGTGCAACCGCGGGTGCACAAGCCCCGATCCGGGCGCCGGAGCCGTCGTCCGATCGTCACTCACCCGAGCCCCGAACGCACCCCGAGCACGCCGCTCACCTGGGACGTCGGGATTTTGCCTTTCGGCGCCCGGTGTGCCAACTTCGGTGGGAGCCCGACGAGTGGCTACCGGACGAGGGGTGCCGTACCCGGCCTGCGACAAGACGGCGCGTCTGGAGGCACCCGTGTCGTGGCTGATTCTTGCGCTCTCAGGTCTGCTCGAAGCCGTCTGGGCGACCGCCCTCGGCAAATCCGAAGGCTTCAGCAGGCTCGGCCCTTCCCTGGTCTTCGGCTTCGGTCTGCTGGCGAGTATGGGCGGCCTCGCCTACGCCATGCGCGACCTCCCCGTCGGCACCGCCTACGCGGTGTGGGTGGGGATCGGCGCCGTGCTCACCGTCGTGTACGGGATGCTCACCGGCGCCGAGCCGGTGAGCGCCCTGAAGGTGGTCTTCCTCGCTCTGATCATCGGCGGCGTGGTCGGCCTCAAGGCCGCTCACTGACCCGCGGGCCGGCCCGACTGCCGAGAGCCCCGGGCCCGTTGGTCCGGGGCGCGCCGGTTCAGCTCGGCCACGTCGTGCCGGGGCAGCGACCAGCCCGATCCTCGGGCCGACCCGGCCGGGTCCCCACGCATGGCCCCTCCTGCCGCACGGCGGCGGATCTGCGTCGGAGGGGGAGCGTCGCGCGGGTACGCGGCTTACCGTGGAGCGGTCGGCGAAGCTCTCCAGGAGGTCGCATGCGCAGCGCGGAGCAGCCGTCCCGGATACCCGCCGCCGGAGAGCGGCCGGACCCGCTGCTCGGGTGCGCCCCGGAGGAGTTGCGCCGCCGCACCAGCGCCAAGTGGCGTGCGTATCCGCCCGATGTGCTGCCGCTGTGGGTCGCCGAGATGGACGTCCCGCTCGCCCCCGCCGTCGTCGACGCGGTGCAGGAGGCGCTGCGCCTCGGCGACACCGGCTACGCCTTCGGCACCGAGTACGCCGAAGCGCTCGACGCCTTCGCACGCGCCCGCTGGGGCTGGTCCTTCCCCGCCGACCGCACGGCGCTCGTCGCCGACGTGATGCAGGGCATGGTCGAGGTCCTCAAGCTGACCACCTCGCCGGGCGACGCCGTGGTCGTCAACTCGCCCGTCTACACGCCGATCTACCAGTTCTGCGAGCACCTGGGCCGCAAGGTGCTCGAGGCTCCGCTCGACCCCGGCGGACGGATCGACTTCGCCGCCCTCGCCACCGCCTTCGCCGACGCGACCTCGTCGGGCCGCACCGCCGCCTGGGTCCTCTGCAACCCGCACAACCCGACGGGCACCGTCCACACCGGGGAGGAGCTCGCGGGGGCCGCGCAGCTCGCCGAGGCGCACGGGGTACGCGTCGTCGCCGACGAGATCCACGCCCCGCTGGTGCTCGACGGGGCGCACCACACCCCCTACCTCTCCGTCCCCGGCACCGAGCGGGCCTTCTCGCTGCTCTCGGCCTCGAAGGCGTGGAACCTCGCCGGCCTCAAGGCCGCGGTCGCGGTGGGCGGCGACGACGCGGCCGACGAACTGGCGCGCATACCCGAGGAGGTGAGCCACGGACCGAGCCACGTCGGGGTCCTCGCCCACACCGCGGCGCTGCGGTACGCGGGGGAGTGGCTCGACGCGCTCCTCGCCGGCCTCGACCGCAGCCGCCGGCTCCTCGGCGACCTCCTCGCCGCCCACCTGCCCGCCGTCGGCTACCGGCTGCCGGAGGCGACGATCCTCGCCTGGCTCGACTGCCGCGCGCTGGGCCTCGGCGAGGACCCGGCAGCCGCTTTCCTCGACCGCGGACGCGTCGCCCTCACGTCGGGCCCGGCCTTCGGCACCGGAGGCGAAGGCCGGGTGCGGCTCAACTACGCGACGTCGCCCCGGATCCTCGAAGAGGCGGTCGCGCGCATGGCGTCCGTCTTCCGCAGCGCCTGAGACGGCGCGCTCACGCCCCGCCGTGCTTCTTGTGCGCCGCCTGCCTGCTGACGCCGAGCGCCCTGCCGATCTCGTCCCAGGACCAGCCGGCGCGGCGCGCGTTGGCGACCTGCGCGGCCTCCGTCCGCTCGACGAGCTGCCGCAGCGCGGCGAGTCCGCGGAGACCCACCTCGGGGTCGGCGTCCACCGCGGCCCGCGCGCTCTCCACCGTCTGCTCCGCCTCGCTTGCGGCCATGGCCGCAACGTAGGTCGGGCGGACTGCCGCCCGCAACCCGGGTTGACGCCGCGTCCGATGTTCAGGTGAGCACGCCGTGAGCGTCCTCGGGGAACGGCGCGCCCTCCCGGCTCGGTGCGCGGGGAGGCTTCATATTGCGCTCCCATGGAAGCAAGCCGCGCCAGGGGCAACCAGAGAGTCCGGTGCAGGATCAGGACGGCGCGGCGCTCGCTCTCCTCCCTTTCCCCGCGGCGGCCGACCCCCTGCCCGGCGGGCTCGGCCCCTGCCTCGGCGACGACTGCCCCGCCGCGTGGCGGGACCCGGCCGGCGTCCCCGTCGCGCACCGCGACACCAACCTCAACGTCTTCGTCGGCGGGGACTTCGACGTCCGCGAGGCCGCCGCGGAGTCGGAGGGGCGCAACGTCGTCCTCGGCGACTTCGACCTGCGCAAGCGCGCGGGCGTCCCGCAGGTCTACAACATCGGTGCGCCAGGCGGCAGTTCACGTGTGCCGCCGTCCGACGACTCGGACCACCTGCTCGTCGGGGGCGACCTCGCGGTGGCGCAGGGGCAGCGGCTCCTCGTCCACGACGGAGGCGGCGCCGGCGCCACCAGGTACGGCGGCACCCTCTCCGGAACGGTCACGCCTCGGGCGGTGCGTACGCCGGACCCGGCCCGGCAGTACGCGCACCTTCGCGCCCGGCTCACCGCCGCGAGCCGCTGCTACGCGTACGAGGGCGACGAGCGCCGCGCCCCCACGGGCACCTGGCGCACCACGGGCCGCGAGACGGTCCTCACCGGCGACGGCAACGCGGACCTGCAGATCTTCTCCGTCGACGCCGATCTCGCCACCCCCACCGGCAACGGGACCTCCCTGCGCTTCGCCTCCGTACCGGAGGACGCGACCGTCCTCGTCAACCTCTACGGCGACGCCCGCCGCGTCCGGAGCCTCCTGACCTCCGGGGGCCCCGGCCTGCGCGAGCGCCTGCTGTGGAACTTCCCCGACGCGGCGACCGTCGACCTGCACGGCACGGACCCGTTCCAGGGGAGCATCCTCGTCGGCAACCCGCGAAGCCGGACGACTCTCGACCTGCCGGGCACCAACGGCCGCCTCTACACGGCCGGTTCCCTCACCCACACCTCTTCCGGCTCCCCGGCCGGCCGGACAATCGACGCCACCCCGTTCTCCGGCGACCTGCCGGCCTGCCCCGACGCCTCCGGCAGCCCGAGCCCCGGCCAGTCCTCGCCGACGTCCGGCCCCGGTGAGGACGGCAGGACCCAGTCGCCCTCGCCGGAGCCCGCGCCCTCCGCATCGGAGCGCGCGGCACCGCTCGCCACGGGCGGCGAGACGCCCGCCGGCGGCACCGGCCCCGCCCTCTCCGACACCGGGGCCGGCGGGGGCGAGTGGCTCATGGGCGCCACGGCGGTGCTCCTCGCGGCGGGAGTGACCGTTGCCGTCCTCGCCCGCCGAGCCCGGCGGCGGGAATGAGCCCACGTCGCACCGAAGGTCTCTGCCGGTCCTCGGGCAGCGAGACCAAGGTGTCCCGGCGCACGTCGGCCAGGTAGACGGCGATCTCCTCCAGGCCCAGGTCGGCCGCGTACCGGTTGCAGAGCACCGCCGGCTCGTGAGGCGCCACCCGGGTGCATCTCCTCGACGAGGAGAACGAGGGGGCCTTGGCCTTCCCCCGCACGCCTCCGCATGCCTCACCGCCTTTCGTACGCGCCGACCGGCCGGGGCGCAGCGCAGTTCCAAAGGGCGCCCCGGCGCCGAGGTCTGCCTGCGCAGTCGTTCGGGGGCTCTTCCGCTCGCAAGCTGCCGCCGGATGCGCCGCAGCGACAGGGGCGACCTGGCGCGCATCGCCGAGAACGTGGACGCGGAGCCGGCCCGCCGGTCAGGTGGAGCGAGGACAGAGGCGCACCGGGGCTGGCCGCCAGCCCTCCGGCGGCTTCGCCGGGGCGCGGACCGCGAAGGGCAACACTCCGGAGGTGCGGTGCTGGCGATCCGTCGCGGGGCCTCAGCGTCGCCGCCGTCCGGCGGCTCAGGGAGTTGTCGGAACGGGTTCGCCGCAACGTCGGAGAAGACTGAGCGGGTTGCGCCGGTGATGCCGCCATGGCTCCCGACCTCGCCGGTGCCGCGCGGCGTACGGGTGAGTCCCCCCGCAGGAGGGAGAGTTGTCGCGTATACCCGGAGCGGTGGAGTGCGGCGACGACCGAACCCACTTCCCGTCGCGGTCCGACGCCGCGCCTCGTGCCCGGACGCCGGACGACTGTTCACCTGACGGTTCGGGATGTGTCCGGACGAGTCCTGATATGGGCCACACTGCTCCTCGCATGAGTGTGTCGGCGAGGCGATGGCGGGTCGATCTGCTGCAATGGGAACGCCCCCCGATCCGTGCTCGGATCAGGGGGCGCAGAGCCCGGTGGGGCGGGTGGGACTCGAACCCACGGCCGACGGATTATGAGTCCGTTGCTCTAACCGGCTGAGCTACCGCCCCTCAGCGGTGCGGCGCGTACATGTGTGCGCGCCGTCTGCCGCAGCATAGCTCCTCATACGATCTGCCGCCCGGGCCGGGGGAGAC
Source organism: Streptomyces xiaopingdaonensis (assembly GCF_000262345.1). GTDB lineage: Bacteria > Actinomycetota > Actinomycetes > Streptomycetales > Streptomycetaceae > Streptomyces > Streptomyces xiaopingdaonensis. Next base: position 6,052 of record NZ_AJTQ01000103.1, read on the forward strand.
GTACGGAGTGAGGGACAGCGTCGGGAGGGTCCGCGGTTCCACGAACCGGGTCGAAGTGCGCGCCGGCCGCGGGTACATGGGAAAGAAGAAGGAGGGCCCCCTGTCAGAGGGCCCTCCGAGTGAAGCTCCCGCGACTGGACTCGAACCAGTAACCTGCCGGTTAACAGCCGGCTGCTCTGCCGATTGAGCTACGCGGGATCGTCTGCACCGCCGCGCCCCCGTTTCCCGAGGGCGCTCCCTTGCGGTGAGCAATACATTAGCGCATGCCAGGGGGTGCTCCGAAATCGGTACCCGCTCGTCCTCCGGCATGCTGTGCTCACGACGGTTCGCGCAGCACGCGTGGAGCGGAGAACTGGAACAACTCGGAGGAAGGGGTGGCCATGCGCTACCGGCTGACGTTCGCCGCCGGACTGGCGGTGGGATACGTACTCGGCTCGAAGGCCGGCCGCGAGCGGTACGAGCAGTTGGCGGCTGCGACCAGGCGGATCGCCGAGAACCCGGCGGTGCGCAACGCGGGCGAGGCTGCCGTGCAGACCGGCCGGGAGGCCGCGGCGAAGGCCGTCGACGCGGTGGGGGAGCGGACCGGGTACCGGCTTCCGCCGTCGGTGAGCGCGCGGATCAGGTACCCGGGAGGCGCCGGCGACACGCTCGACGAGCAGCGCGGGCGCGCCGGTTGAGGCGCGCGGTCAGGAGGGGAGGGCGCGGCGGCCTTTCTTGAGGAGGAGGGGCGCCATCAGGTCGCCCTCCTGTTCCAGACGGTCGGGGAGTTGGGTGGCGAGGAAGACGAGGTCGTCGACGGAGTCGGCGGCGGCGAGCTCGTCCCAGCCGACGGGCGTGGAGACGGTCGGGTGCTCCTTGGCGCGCAGCGTGTAGGGGGCGGCCGTCGTCTTCGCCGCGTTGTTCTGCGACCAGTCGACGAAGACCTTCTTCTTTCTGAGATTCTTCTCCATACGGCTGACGGCGAGGTCGGGGAGTTCCCGCGCCGCCTCGGCGGCGAGTGCCTTGGCGTAGTCCGAGACCCGTTGCGAGGGCATCCGCTTGATCGAGGAGAGCAGATGGAGTCCCTTGGAGCCCGAGGTCTTGGGGTACGCGGCGATTCCGTCGGCCTCCAGCCGCTCCCGCAGCCAGTCGGCGACGGTGCGGCAGTCGAGGATGTCGGCTCCGGGGCCGGGGTCGAGGTCGAAGACGAGGCGGTCGGACTCGCCCTGGTGCGGCACCTGCCACTGCGGGGTGTGGAGTTCCAGGGCCGCGAGGTTGGCCGCCCAGACGAGGCTCGGGCGGTCGGCGAGGAGTACCTGTTCCATCGGCTTCTTGCTCGCCACCGTGATCTCGCGCACCGTCAGCCAGTCCGGGGCGCCCTGGGGGACGTGCTTGGTGAAGAACCGCTCGCCCTCGACGCCGTCGGGGTACCGGAGGAAGGAGAGCGGGCGCTCGTCGATGTGGGCCAGGACGGTGCGGGCGACGGTGGCGTAGTAGTGGATCGCCTCGCCCTTGGTGAAGCCCGTCTCCGGGTAGAGCACCTTGTCCAGGTTGCTGAGCTTGAGTGTGCGGCCGTCGATCTCCGTTTGCGGCATAGGGCCGAGAATCCCACAGAAGGGGCGCTCGGTGCGGAGTTGCGCGCCGGTGCGGCTGGGTTCGCGCTCGATGCGGGGAGGACGTCGTGGGCGAGGGCGACGGTGCGCAGCCGCGATGGTCGACATTCTTGCGTGCGGCCGCGTGGCGGCCGGCCGTGCCCGCGTTCCGGAGCTCAGCGAACCGCTCGCTGCGGGCGCGGAGTTGGGCGGCCGCCTCCCGGCCGCGCCATCGCCGTACGGCCGCACGGAACTCACCCGTCGCCATGGCGACCAGTGCCGCAGCGCCTTCCTGGTACCGGTGATCCGGGGAGGAGCGGCTGCGCCGGTCGTGGTCGATGTCGGCAGCGGGCTCGGCTCGCTCTCGCGCATCACCTCGCGGGGTACGTCGCCGTACGCGTACCGGGGGATCGCCTACCCGCCGGAGGGTGCGGAGATCACCGTCCGTAGTGCGGGCCGGGCGCGCGGCCGGTGGCTGCTTCGACGCGGCCCGTCCCCGGGTGGTCAGGCGCCCGGCGGCGGCCGAATATCGCCGGAGCCTGCGCCGCCCTAGCCTGGAGCGGACGCGGGGAAAGGAGCTCGGCATGAGGGCCACCTGGAAGGGCGCGGTCTCGTTCGGCCTGGTCACGATCCCCGTGCAGCTCTTCGCTGCCACCCGGGAGCACGACGTTCCGCTCCACCAGGTCCACCGCAGGGACGGATCGCGCATTCGGATGCGGCGCTTCTGCGAGGTGGAGGACAAGGAGGTCCCGTACTCCGAGATCGCCCGGGGATACCAGGCGCCGGACGGGACCACCGTCACGCTCTCCGAGGAGGACCTCGCCGAACTCCCCATCCCCAGCAAGAAGACGATCGAGGTGCTCGCCTTCGTCGACGCCTCCGAGATCGATCCGCTGATGTATTCGCGCGCGTACTACGTCGGGGTCACCGACCGTGCGGCGCACAAGCCGTACGTGCTGCTGCGGGAGGCGCTGACGGAGTCGGGCCAGATGGCGGTGACGAAGATCGCCCTGCGTTCCCGGGAGTCGCTCGCCGTGCTCCGCGTCCACGGGGAGACCCTCGTGCTCCAGACCTGCCTGTGGCCCGACGAGGTGCGGGACGCCGGCGAGGTGGCGCCGAAGGAGGACGTGACGGTGCGTCCGCAGGAGCTGAAGATGGCGCGGTCGCTGATGGAGACGCTCTCGGAGGGGTTCCAACTCTCGGCGCTGCAGGACGAGTACACGGCGGCGCTCCTGGCGGTCGTCGAGGCGCGGCTGGAGGGCGTCGAGCCGCCGCACGAGCGGGGGCCGCGGGAGCGGGGCGGCAACGTCATCGATCTGATGTCGGCGCTGGAGAACAGCGTCAAGGCGGCGAAGGGCGGTGGCTCCTCCTCCGGGGGTGCGGCGAAGAAGGCGGCCCGGAAGAAGGGCGCCGCGAAGAAGGCTGCGGCGAAGAAGACGGCGGAGAAGGCGGGCGGGAAGTCCGCGCAGAAGAAGGCGGCCGCGAAGAAGACCGCTGCGAAGAAGACCGCCTCGCGTCCGCGCAAGTCCGCCTAGTCTCACGGGAGTTCGGGGCCGAGGGCGTTGCCGCCCGGTGCCTGCCGCAGTAGGGTCTGATCGGTATATCGATCGGTTTTCGGGTCCTCGAACAAGCGGGGCGCAGAGGGGGTGGCGGGCATGGGGCGGCTGGTGCCCGCGGTCACGAGGGCACTCGACATCCTGGAACTCTTCCTCGAAGGGGACGGCACCCTCAGTGCCCCCGAGATCACCCGCCGGCTCCGACTGCCGCGCACCACCGTCCACGAGCTCGTCACCACGCTCGCCGCCCGCAACTTCCTCGTGCCGCTCCCCGAGCAGCCGACCCGTTACCGCCTCGGGGTCCGCGCCTACCAGTTGGGCAGCAGGTACGCCGAGCAGATGGACCTCGCCTCCGAGGGGCAGTCCGTGGCCCGGGCCGTCGCGGAGGAGTGCGAGGAGACGGTGCACGTCGCCGTCCTCGAAGAGCTCGACGTCATCTACATCGCCAAGGCCGACAGCACCCGTACGGTCCGCATGGTCTCGGCGGCGGGACGCAGGCTGCCGGCGCACTGCACGGCGGTCGGCAAGATGCTCCTCGCCTCGCTCCCGCCGGACGAGCTGGAGGCAAGGCTCGCCGAAGCCGGACCGCTGCGCGCGATGACGCCGTACTCGCTCGCCGAACCCGAGGCGCTGCGCGGAGCGTTGCTCGAGGCGGCGGAGCGGGGCGTGGCGGTGGAATGGCAGGAGTCCAACCGGGACGTAGGGTGCGTGGCGGCGCCGGTGCGGGACGCGGCGGGACGGGTCGTCGCCGCGCTGAGCGTCTCGGTGCCGGTCGTGCGGTTCGCGCGGGAGCGCCGGGTGGAGCTGGAGGCACTGGTGCGGCGGGGCGCGGGCGAACTCTCCGAACGGCTCGGTCACACACGGCGCGAGAGGCGGATGTGAGGACGATGGCAGCGAGAGCGGCAGCACCCGAGGTAGCGGTCCACGCGGCCGCGAGGCTCGGCGAGGGGCCCACCTGGGACGCGGCGAGGTCCCGGCTCGTGTGGGTCGACATCCTCTCCTCGCGCGTCCACACCTGGGCACCGGGGAGCGGGGTGCGCAGCGTCCTCGACGTGGGGCAGCACGTGGGGGCGGCGAAGCCGCGGGCCGGCGGCGGGCTCGTCGTCAACCTGCGGGACGGCGTGGGGTGTTACGACGAGGACGGAGCCTTCTCCTGGCTCAGCCGGGAGCCCGTCCCGGGCCGCCGGGCAAACGACGCGGCCGTCGCTCCCGACGGTGCGCTGTGGGCGGGCACCATGCGCTACGACGAGGCCACGGGCGGCGGCACGCTCAGCCGCCACACCGGCGACGGCGGCGTGCAGGTGCTCCTGCCCCGGGTCACCGTCAGCAACGGACTCGGCTGGAGCCCCGACGGCACCCTCCTCTACTACGTCGACACCCCCACGCGCCGGATCGACGTCTACCGCCCCGAGGCCGACGCCTCCGGCGTCCGGCTCGGCGAGCGGCGCACGCTCGTGGAGATCGAGGAGGGCGCTGGCTACCCGGACGGCCTCGCCGTCGACGCGGTGGGCTGCGTCTGGGTGGCGCTCTGGGACGGTGCCGCCGTCCGCCGCTACACGCCCCGCGGCGAACTCGACGGCGCCTGGACGATCCCCGCGGCGCGTCCGACGGCGTGCGCCTTCGGCGGCACCGACCTGCGCGACCTCTACGTCACCACGGCGCGCGGCGGCGATCACCCGGCGGTCAGGCCGCTCGCCGGGTCGTTGCTGGTGCTGCCCGGGGTGGGGGAGGGGCTGGCGGGGGTGCCGTTCGCGGGGTGAATTCCCTGTGCGCGGTGCGGGTTGGTTGCTCAGTCGACCGCTTCGGCGCCGAGTATGCGGCGCAGCAGGTCGCGCAGGTGGGTGCGCTCCCCGGGGGCGAGTTCCGCGAGGGGCTCGCGGGCGAACTCCAGGCCGCCGCGGAGGCTCTGCGCCGTCGCCTCGCCTCCCTCGGTGGCGTAGGCGACCTTGACCCGGCGGTCGCCGGGGTCCGCGCGGCGCTCGACGAGGCCGCGGCTCTCCAGCCGGTCGACTATGCCCGTGACGTTCGACGGCTCGCACTTGAGGTGTTCGGCGATCCGCCGCATCGGCATCGGTCCGCGTGCGAGCAGCGCCAGCAGCCGCGCCTGCGCGCCGGTCAATGCGTGCTCGGCGGCGGCCCGTTCGTACTCCTCGTGGTAGCGCGCGACGACGGCACCGACGAGCTCGACGACCTCGAGGCTCAGCTCGTCGAGGGGCGCGGGCCGCGACGCCGGTGCGGGACGGGGGACTGCCATGCCGTACAGGGTAGCCAGCAGCGCGGGTTGTTTGACAACGTGAAATTCTTCCACGCATTGTTGCTTCACGTTCTGAAGTAACCGTTCGCGGAGGTGTTCCCCCATGGCGTCGTCCGAGACGATCCCGGCGACAGGTCGCAACTGGCAGTTGACCGCGCGGCCGAAGGGCTGGCCGGAACCGGACGACTTCGCGCTGCGTGAGGAGTCCGTCGCCGAGCCCGAGGACGGGCAGATCCTCGTGCGGAACCTCGCGTTCTCCGTCGATCCGTACATGCGCGGGCGGATGGACGACGTGAAGTCCTACGCCGCGCCCTTCCAGCTCGACCGGCCCATGGACGGCGGTGCCGTCGGAGAGGTTCTCGCCTCCCGTGCGGAGGGGTACGCACCCGGCGACCACGTGGTGCACGGTCTCGGCTGGCGCGAGTACGCCACCCTGCCCGCCGAGCACGCGGGGAAGATCTCGGCGGAGGCGGCGCCGCTCACCGCCTACCTCGGTGTGCTGGGGATGCCCGGACTCACCGCGTACGCAGGACTGTTGGAGGTCGCCTCGTTCCAGCCGGGCGACGCGGTCTTCGTCTCGGGGGCCGCGGGCGCGGTCGGCAGCATCGTGGGGCAGATCGCCAGGATCAAGGGCGCCTCGCGGGTGATCGGCAGTGCGGGGAGCGACGAGAAGGTCGCCAAGCTCACCGGGCGGTACGGCTTCACCGAGGCGTTCAACTACAAGTCGGCGCCGGTCACCGAGCAGTTGAAGGCGGCGGCGCCCGACGGGATCGACGTCTACTTCGACAACGTGGGCGGCGACCACCTGGAGGCGGCGCTGCGCTCCTTCAACGTCCACGGGCGTGCGGCGATCTGCGGCATGATCTCGCAGTACAACGCGACCGAGGCGCAGCCGGCGCCGCGCAACCTCGCCCAGCTGATCAAGAAGCGCATCCGCCTCCAGGGCATGCTCGTCCAGGACCACCAGGCGCTCAGGCCCCAGTTCCTCGAGGAGGTGCCGGCCTGGATTCGGTCCGGCGAACTCGTCTACGACGAGACCTTCGTGGACGGCATCGAGAACGGCGTCGACGCCTTCCTCGGCATGCTGCGCGGCGAGAACACCGGGAAGATGGTCGTCCGCCTCGCGCACTGAGCCGGGCACGTCGGATGCGGGGCCCCGGCTCGGTGGGGCCCCGCAGGGCTCAGCCTTCCGGCACCGGGAAGCGGGACAGCTCGCCGGGGAGACGGGAACCGAGCGGCGACATCCCGTCCGCCGCGCCGAGCCGCTCCAGGAGGTCCAGCGCGAGACGGCCGCGGCGTACGCGCTCGCGGGCCGTGGCGAGGGTGGTCTCGCGCAGGTGGGCGCCGTAGGGGTAGATGCCGGGGGCCTTGCTGAGGCCGAACTTGAGGTAGAGCGGTGCTGCGCGGCGGATCAGCTCGGCGGCTTCGTACATGCGGACGTAGCCGCCGAGGTCGTCGGGGGCCTCCAGGTAGAGGTCGAGCGGGGCGGGGCTCGACCGGCGTATCTCGGTGAGGTGCTGGAGCGTCAGGTCGGAGGGGACGTTGAGCGAGTCGGCGCCGAGGCGCTCGTAGACCGCGTAGGACGCCGGGTTGACGGGGCCGATGAGCGCGGAGACCTTCAGCGTCGTCTCCGCGGGCAACCGCCCTGCCGCGCGCAGCCGGTGGAGCAGCCAGAGCACCCCTTCGTCGGCGACGAGCAGGCACCGTACGCCGAGTTCGGCGGCGCGCAGCGCGTCCTCGACGCAGCCGGCGACCGCGTCCTGGCCGCGGGCGCGCAGGCCGGCCCCGCCGGAGTCGGTGCGGGTGGACGCACCGGTGTCCCAGGTGCCGCGCGGCCCCGTGAAGAGGCAGAGCTCGACGCGGCGTTCGGCGCAGACCGCGACCATCTCGGAGATCTCCGCGTCGGTGAGCATCCACACGCCGCTGCCCTGGCTGATGCGGTGCAGCGGCACGTCGAGGCGCTCCGCCTCGCGCACCACCGTCTCCAGCGCCTCGGGTCCCTCGACGGACGGCACCTCGGTGCGCCAGCGCCCCCCGTCGGGGAAGGCGTGCCGCGAGGCGTCCTCGGGCGACGGGGCGGGGACGGGGACGCCGAGCGAGGCGAGCGCGGCACCCGCGGGGGTGCGCGGGGATGCGGCGGGCGCGGAAGCGGTACCCGGTGAAGTACGCACGGTGCTCCAGGTGTTCGGGCGGAAGGGACGGTGCCGGGGAGGGTCCTGGTCAGTCGGGTCTGAGCAGCACCTTGCCCGTGCCGCCCTCCCCGACGAGCGCCATCGCCGCGGGGAACTCGGCGAGCGGCAGTTCGTGCGTGATCAGGGAGGCGACCGCCGCCGGCGGCAGCACTCCGGTGGAGAAGGCGCGTACGGCGTGGCTCCACGCCGCCGAGGAGGCGCCGAAGACCGAGCGGACGGTGAGTTGGCTCACCGAGAGGTGGACGGGGTCGATGCCTTCGGCGCCGTCGGCGAACATCCCCGTGAGGACGACGCGGCCGCCGCGCCGTGCGAGCAGGCATGCGTCCCTCGCGGTGTCGCGCGCCCCCGCCGCCTCCACGACCAGGTCCCAGTCGGGTTCGTCGGTGGGGGAGTCGGCGCTCTCGGCGGTGGCGCCCATGGAGAGCGCACGCTCCCTCGCTGCGGGGCGCGGATCGACGGCGAGGAGTTCGGCGGGGGAGGAGGCGGCGAGGAGTCGTACGGCCAACTGCCCCAGCGTGCCCGCGCCGAGCACCGCTACCCGCTCTCCCGGCCGTGGTGCGCCCGCGAGGACGGCCGCGGCGGCGACGGCTGCCGGTTCGAGGAGCGCGGCCGCGCGCAGGTCGGCGTCGTCGGGGAGGAGGTGGAGCAGGTCGGCGGGGACGACGAGGGTGTCGGCGAAGCCGCCGGGGCTGGTGAACCCCGTCTCGTCGTAGCCGCCCGTGCACAGGCTGGTGGCGCCCTCGCGGCACCGGGTGCACCTGCGGCAGGCGCGGAACCCCTCGGCGACGGTACGGCGTCGGAGCAGCGCAGGGTCGACGCCCTCGCCGACTGCCTCGACCGTCCCCGCCCACTCGTGCCCCGGGACCACCGGATAGCGGACGTACCCCTCGGCGCGGGTGCCCTGCCAGACCTCGCGGTCGCTCGCGCACACCCCCGCGGCGTGCACCGCAATGCGCACCTCGCCGGGACCGGGTGGCGGCGGTGGGCCGCTGACGACGCGGTGGGTGCCTGGCGCGTCGACGACGACGGCGCGTACCTGACGGGTGGTGCTCCGGCTCAAGGTGTCTCCTTCCGCGGGCGGTGGGGCGCGGCTCAGCTCTTCGGCGCGCGGCGCTCCCAGCCCTCGGCCCAGAGGTCGAAGTGTGCGCGCTGCTGCGGGAGTTCGGCCGCCGCCTCGGTGTCGAGCTCGACGCCGAGGCCGGGGGACCCGGACAGCGCGAAGTACCCGTCGACGACCTCGGGTGCGCCCTTGACGATGTGTTTTATCTCGGCGTCCGCGAAGTCGTTGAAGTGCTCCAGCACCTTGAAGTTGGGGGTGGAGAAGCCGAGTTGGAGGGAGGCGGCGGTGAGCACGGAGCCGCCGACGTTGTGCGGTGCGAGGAGCATGTGGTGCGTGTCGGCGGTGGCGGCGAGTTGGCGCGTCTCCAGGATGCCGCCGAGGTGGCCGACGTCGGGTTGGACGATGTCGGCGGCCTGGGACTCGAAGAGCTCGCGGAACTCGATCCGGTCGTGTATCCGCTCGCCGGTGGCGATCGGCTGGTCCACCTTCTCGGCGACCTTGGCGAGTGCCTTGAGGTTCTCCGGCGGCACCGGCTCCTCCAGCCAGGCCGGCCGGAACGGCGCCAGCTCGCGGGCGAGGCGAACGGCGGTCGCGGGGCTGAACCTCCCGTGCATCTCCAGCATCAGCTCGGTGTCCGGGCCGATCGCGTCGCGGACGGCCTCGATGAGCGAGACGGCGTACCGCGTGGCCTCGGTGTCCAGCTCCAGCCTGCCGTTTCCGAACGGGTCGATCTTCAGGGCGCGGTAGCCGGCCTCGACGACGCCGCGTGCGGCCTCGTGGTACGCCTCGGGGGTGCGCTCGGTGGTGTACCAGCCGTTGGCGTACGCCTTGACGCGCTCGCGCACCCGTCCGCCGAGCAACTGCCAGACGGGGACGCCGAGCGCCTTGCCCTTGATGTCCCAACACGCCATCTCCACACAGGCGATGCCGGACATCACGATCTCCCCGGCCCGTCCGAAGTCCCCGTACTTCATCCGCTGCACGAGGTCGGCGACGGCGAACGGGTCGGAGCCGACGACGTGGTTGGCCTCGGCCTCCTTCAGGTAGCCGACGAGCGCGTCGGTGTGCCCGAGCATGCGCGTCTCGCCGACGCCGGTGAGGCCCTCGTCGGTGTGGACGACGACGTAGGTCAGGTTGCGCCACGGGGTGCCGACGACGTGGGTGCTGAGGCCGGTGATGCGCACGGTGTTGCCCCTTCGGTCAGTGCCTGGCGGTGCCTTGGGCCTCCGGGCGCCAGGCGGTGCCTGCCGTCCGGCGGGGAGCCGGCGTGGCTCTCGTACGGAGTGTTCGGTATATCGATCGCCGTTCGAAATACGGAAGTGAATCTAAGGACGCCCGGCACCGGCGTCAATGGGTCGGTCGCGGGGAACACGCGCCAGGGCGTCGACGAACTCCCTTGTCAGCGGAGGTAGTTCGCTGATCGGCCGCGGTACGGGATGTCACTCCGTCCGGTGAAGGGGCGCGTGCGAAGGTGACGCGGTCAGTCGGACCCGGCGTCTTCCTCCGCCGTGATCTGCCGGTACGCGAGGTCGGCGAGGCGCTGCTGCCCCTGGCGGCTGGGGTGGAACCAGTCCCAACTGCTGAGTTCGCCGGCGCTGAAGCGGAAGTCGAAGACGGCGCCCTCGTCGTACCTGCACCGCGCGTCGGCGGCGCAGACCTCCCGGAGCGCGCCGTTGTACGCCACGACCCGCTCGCGCACCTCCTGGCGGCGCTTGTCGTCGACGGGACGGTCGGACTGCGGGTCCTTGAGCATCGACTGGCAGATACCGAGCCCCCACACCCGCACGCTCGTCGGGTTGTCCCGCCCCTGCTCCCACAGCCGCAGGAGGTCGGGCACGCTCGCGACGTACACCTGCGCCTTCGGCCGGTCGGCGCGGAGCGTGCGGAGCGCCTCCCGGAAGGACTCGCGGAATTCGGCGACCGGCGTCATCTGCGCCGTCGTCTGCCGGCAGGCGTCGTTGGCGCCGGTCATCACGGTGACGAGGTCGGGGTCGTGCGTGGCGGCCCTGCGCATCTGCTGCGGCAGGTCGGCCATCCGCGAGCCGCTCACCGCGTGGTTGGAGCTGTGCGCCTTCGGCCTCTCCAGGAGGCGGGAGGCGAGGCTGCCGACGGAGCGGTCGGTGCCGGTCGCCCAGGAGGCCGAAGGGCAGTCGGCCAGGAGCGAACAGGCGTCGAACCCGCGGGTGATGGAGTCCCCGACGGCGGCGAGCGACTCGGGCGCGCGGTTCCATTCCGATTCGGACGTGGGCGACGGCGAGGCGGAGGGGCGTGCGGAGGCGTCTGTGCGCGGGGTCTTCGCGCCGCTGCCACCGGAGCCCGAGCCCCCGTGGACCGCGGCGAGCGCGAGCCCTGCGGCGAGCGCCGCCGCGAACGCGCCGACGGCGACGCCGCGGGCCCCAACTCCCCGCCGCCGCCCACCTGGTGGGCGCTGTGCGTCCCCGTCGTCGTGCGTCATCTGGCTCCCGTCCCGGCGCTGTGCTCTGTCGGCCGCGCGGAGGCGGCCGGGTGTCCGAGGTGTGGCGCTCCGGTGCACAACCGACCGTACGTCACCGCACGGTGGCTGCGGCGAGGTAACTTTGCCCAGGTGGAGGCGGGTGTCGCAGCGTCCGCCCCGGAGGCCCGCCGTACGTGGCCTCAGATGCTGTCCTATTCGAGGAGAATCGACCGCCGTAGTGTTTACTGTTCGTGGCCGCGGGAGCTGGGTGAGGTGACCGTCGGTACACAATGTCAGGCGCCGTACCCGCGCTTGACCGGGTTGGTAGGCGAGGCGCCGGGGACGGCGATCCTCGGACCGCACTGGAGGTCCCGGTGACGACGACACGTGGAGTTCTGTACGTGCATTCCGCGCCACGCGCGCTCTGCCCGCACGTCGAGTGGGCGGTGGCCGGAGTCCTCGGTGCCCGCGTCGGCCTCGACTGGATCAGACAGCCCGCCTCACCCGGCACTTGGCGCTCCGAACTCTCCTGGCAGGGAGACCCGGGGACGGCGTCCAAGCTCGCCTCGGCGCTCCGCGGCTGGCACCTCCTCCGCTTCGAGGTCACGGCCGAGCCCTGCCGCTCCGCCGAGGGCGAGCGGTACAGCTCCACCCCGGAGCTCGGCATCTACCACGCCGTCACCGGCATGCACGGCGACATCCTCATCCCCGAGGACCGCCTGCGCGCCGCGGTCGCGCGCTCCGCGCGCGGCGAGAGCGAGCTGCACAAGGAGATCGATCGTCTCCTCGGCAAGCCCTGGGACGACGAGCTCGAACCGTTCCGGCATGCGGGCGAGGGCGCTCCCGTGAGGTGGCTGCACCAGGTGGTCTGAGCGGCGCGGCGGCCGGGTGTCCGCGGGTCGTCGCACGCCCGCGTACGCGGTCCGGGACTAGGGTTTCGGCCATGTCTGAGACCACATCGGCAGCCGTACTCGGAACCGGCACCATGGGCGCCGCCATGGCCCGCAACCTCCTCGCCGCCGGGCTGCACGTCCGCGTCTGGAACCGCACTCCGGCGAAGGCCGAGGCCCTCGCGGGGGAGGGCGCCGTCTTCTGCTCGGAGCCGGCCGACGCGGTGCGCGGCGCCGGCACCGTGCTGACGTCGCTCTTCGACTCCGCCTCCGTGCTCCGCACGATGCACGAGGCGCTCGAGGGACTGAGCGAAGGCACCGCCTGGCTCCAGACGAGCACCGTCGGCCCGGAGGGCACGGCTCCGCTGGCCGCGTTCGCGCGGGAGCACGGCCTGGAGTTCCTCGACAGCCCGGTGCTCGGGACCAAGGCTCCGGCCGAGGCGGGCCGACTCACCGTCCTCGCCTCGGGTTCGACGGCGGCGCGCGACATGGCCGGGCCCGTCCTCGACGCCATCGGCAGCAGGACGGTCTGGCTCGACACCGAGCCGGGGAGTGCGAGCCGGCTCAAGCTCGTCCTCAACAACTGGGTGCTGACGCTCATCAACGGGACGGCCGAGACGCTCGCCCTCGCCGAGGGGCTGGGCGTCGACCCCTCCGCCTTCCTCGACGCGGTGCAGGGCGGCCCGCTCGACTCCCCCTACCTCCGCACCAAGGCGGCGAACATCATCAACGCCGACTACACGGCGAGCTTCCCCCTCTCGGGCGCGCGCAAGGACGCGACGCTCATCGCACAGGAGGCGGAGCGTGCCGGCGTCCGCCTCGACCTCGCGCCCGCGGGGGCCGAACGGCTGCGTCGCGCGGAGGAGTCGGGGCACGGCGCGGAGGACGCGGCCGCGTCCTTCCTCGCCGGCTTCGAGGAGCGGCGCCGGAGCTGACGGCACGCACGAGGGCGGGGCCTTCCCGGGGAAGGCCCCGCCCTCGTCGGCGAGCGAGACGGGCTCAGACGGTCCGGAAGGCCGTCACGACGTTGTGCCCGCCGAACCCGAAGGAGTCGTTGAGCGCCGCGATGCGCCCCTCGGGCAGCTCCCGCGACTCGTCGCGCACGACGTCGACGCACACCTCGGGGTCGAGGTTGCGGATGTTGATCGTGGGGGGCGCCGTGCGGTGGTGGAGCGCGAGGATCGTGGCGATCGTCTCGACGCCGCCCGCGCCGCCGAGCAGGTGTCCGGTCATCGACTTGGTGCCGGAGACGGCGATGTGGTCGGCGTCGTTCCCGAAGACCTTGCGCAGGGCGGTGAGTTCGGCGACGTCGCCCAGCGGGGTGGAGGTGGCGTGCGCGTTGACGTGCACGACGTCCTGGGGGGAGAGGTCGGTGGCGTCGAGGAGGTGCTGGAGCGCGAACGCGATGCCGTTGCCGGTCGGTTCGGGCTGCACGATGTCGTGGCTGTCGGCGGAGACGCCCTGGCCGACGGCCTCCACGTAGACGCGGGCGCCGCGGGCGGCCGCGTGCTCGGCCGACTCGAGCACGATGACGCCGGCGCCCTCGCCGAGGACGAAGCCGTTCCGCTCGGTGTCGAACGGACGGGAGGCGCCCTGCGGGTCGTCGTTGTCCTTGGTCATCGCCATCATGTTGGCGAAGGCCGCGATCGGCAGCGGGTGGATCGCCGCCTCGGTGCCGCCGGCGACGACGATGTCGGCGCGGCCGGTGCGGATCATCTCGACCGCGTAGCCGATCGCCTCGGAGCCGGAGGCGCAGGCGCTCACCGGCGTGTGGACACCGGCCCGTGCGTTGACCTCGAGGCCGACGTTGGCCGAGGGGCCGTTCGGCATCATCATGGGCACGGTGTGCGGGGAGACGCGGCGTGCGCCCTTCTCCTTCAGCGCGTCGTACTGGTCGAGCAGCGTCGTGACGCCGCCGATGCCGGAGGCGATCACCGCGCCGAGGCGGTCCGGGTTGACCGTGCTCCCCTCTCCCGCCTTGCCCTCGAACCCGGCGTTCGCCCATGCCTCACGCGCCGCGATCAGTGCGAACTGCGCCGAGCGGTCGAGGCGCCTGGCCTGGGCGCGGGGGAAGATCTCGCCGGGGTCGACGGCGGCGCGGGCGGCGATGCGGACGGGCAGGTCCGCCGCCCACTCCTCCTGGAGCGGACGGACACCGGAGCGGCCCGCCTTGAGGCCCTCCCACGTCGATGCGCTGTCGCCACCCAGCGGTGTGGTTGCGCCGAGACCGGTGACGACCACGGTGCGGTTGGTCGCGTTCACTGGATTCTGTCTCCACTGGTAGAGGGTGTTTCGTTTGAGCCACCCGGAGACCGGGTGGCGACAAACGCGTCAACGGCCTGCCGAGCGCCGCGAGGGCTTCAGCCCTGGTGCGCGAGGATGTAGTCGGCCGCGTCCTTCACGGTCTTGAGGTTCTTGACGTCGTCGTCCGGAATCTTCACGTTGAACTTCTCCTCGGCGGCGACGACCACCTCGACCATGGACAGCGAGTCCACGTCCAGGTCGTCGGTGAAGGACTTGTCCAGCTCGACGTCCTCCGCCGGGATGCCGGCGATCTCGTTGACGATCTCGGCGAGGCCCGAGACGATCTCTTCCTGCGTGGCGGCCATGGCGGCGCTCCTTCGGTGTGTGCTGTGAGTTCCGCAGTCCCGACCTCTTCGTGCGGGTCTGCGGGATCTTGACTAGGGGAGGGTAACGACCGTCGCTGCGTACACGAGACCCGCCCCGAACCCAATGACGAGCGCGGTGTCCCCGCTCTTCGCCTGCCCGGTCGCCAGCATCCGCTCCATCGCGAGCGGGATGGAGGCGGCCGAGGTGTTGCCCGTCGACTCCACGTCGCGGGCGACCGCGACGCTCTCCGGCAGCCGGAGGGTCTTCACCATCGAGTCCACGATCCGCAAGTTGGCCTGGTGCGGGATGAAGACGTCGAGGTCCTCGGGGCCGATCCCGGCCGCGTCGAGCGCTTCCTGGGCGACCTTGGCCATCTCGAAGACCGCCCAGCGGAAGACCGTCTGGCCCTCCTGGCGGATGGCGGGGAACTTCTCCACCTCGCCGTCGCGGTAGGCGTCCCAGGGTACGGTCTGCGCGATCACGTCCCGCTTGTCGCCCTCCGAGCCCCAGATCGAGGGGCCGATGCCGGGCTCCTCCGACGGGCCGACGACCACGGCGCCCGCGCCGTCGCCGAAGAGGAAGGCGGTGGAGCGGTCGGTGAGGTCGGTGAGGTCGGAGAGGCGCTCGGTGCCGAGCACGAGGACGTACTCCGCGCTCCCCTCCGTGATCATGCCCTTGGCGAGGGTGAGGCCGTAACCGAAGCCGGCGCAGCCCGCGTTGATGTCGAAAGCCGCGGCCCTGCCCGCGCCCAGACGGTCCGCGATCTCGGTGGCGATCGAGGGCGTCTGCTTGAAGTGCGAGACGGTCGAGATGACGACGGCGCCGATCTGGTCCGGCGATATGCCGGCGTCGGCGACGGCCTTGCCGGACGCTTCCAGGCTCATCTCGGCGACGGTCTCGTCGGGCCCTGCCCAGTGCCGGGTGGCGATGCCGGAGCGGGAGCGAATCCACTCGTCGGAGGAGTCGATGTGCTTGAGGATCTCCTCGTTGGGCACGACGCGGGTCGGTCGGTAGCCGCCGACGCCGAGGATGCGCGCGTACGGAGAGCCCTTTGCGGGCTTGATCTTCGCGGTCATGCTTCTCGGAGCTCCTTGGTGTCCTCGTGGCGCGGGCGGGCCGAGCCGTACGGTCCTGCCGGCTGCGCACGGCGCGGGGTGCGGAAGGGGGACGGCATCCTCGCCGTCACTCTCCGGAGGGGGCGGACTCGGCGAGGAGTTGACGTGCCGCGTCGAGGTCGTCCGGGGTCTTGAGGGCGGCGGTGCGGACGCCGGGCAGCCCGCGCTTGGCGAGTCCCGTGAGGGTGCCGCCGGGGCAGA
Source organism: Streptomyces xiaopingdaonensis (assembly GCF_000262345.1). Taxonomy (GTDB): domain Bacteria; phylum Actinomycetota; class Actinomycetes; order Streptomycetales; family Streptomycetaceae; genus Streptomyces; species Streptomyces xiaopingdaonensis. The sequence continues at coordinate 21,935 of NZ_AJTQ01000103.1, forward strand.
CCTCGACCATGGCGTCGGCGCCGAGTTCTGCGAAGGTCTCCATGCACAGGTCCCAACGGACGGGCGCCGAGATCTGGTTGACGAGACGGCGGAGCACCTCCTCGCCGGAGTCGACGACCGAGCCCTCCAGGTTGGAGACGTACGGGAGCGTCGGGTCGAGCGGCTCGACCTCGGTGGCGGCCTGCGCCATGGTGGCGACGGCCGGCTCCATGTGCTGGGTGTGGAAGGCGCCGGCGACCTTCAGCGGCATGACCCGCGCCTTCTCGGGCTTCTCCTCGGCGAGCGCCGCGAGCTGCTCGGCGGTGCCTGCCGCGACGATCTGCCCGCCGCCGTTCCTGTTCGCCGGGGTGAGGCCGAGCTTGTCGAGGTGCGCGGTGACCTCCTCGGGGTCGCCGCCGAGGACGGCGGACATGCCCGTCTCGGTGACGGCTGCGGCGTCGGCCATCGCCGCACCGCGCCGCCGCACGAGGCGCAGCGCGGTCTCGGCGGGGAAGACGCCGGCGAGGGCGGCGGCGGCGAGTTCGCCGACGCTGTGGCCCGCGGTGGCGCCGAGTCGTTCCGCGGGGGCGCCGCCGTCCAGCAGCGCCTCGGCGGAGATCAGCGCGGAGGCGACGAGGAGCGGCTGCGCGACGGCGGTGTCACGGATCTCTTCGGCGTCGGCCTCGGTGCCGTAGTGGACGAGGTCGAGACCTATGGCGTCCGACCACTGTCTGAGTCGGTCGGCCACGCCGGGCAGTTCGAGCCAGGGGGACAGGAAGCCAGGCTTCTGGGCGCCTTGGCCGGGAGCGACGAGTACGAGCACGCTCTCAACTCTCTCTTGGGAACGGCGGTCCCCGCCGGTGGGGACCGATACGAAGAACGTGGAGGGTAATTGTGCCTCTTCCACAAAAGATAGGGTGCCGCCCTACGCCGGTCCTTCGGAGTCCGCCAGCCGCCCGAGGACGAGGGCGATACGCAGCGTGAACGCCGAGCGGACGTCGGAAGGTGACCATCCGGTGACGTCCGTCACACGTCGCAGCCGGTAGCGGACGGTGTTGGGATGGACGAAGAGCATGCGTGCCGCGCCCTCCAGGCTGCTCGCCTGCTCCAGGTAAACGCTGAGTGTCTCCAGCAGGGCCGAACCGGCCTGCTCCAGCGGTCTGTAGATCTCCTCCACCAGGAGGTCGCGCGCGGCGGGGTCGCCCGCCATCGCGCGCTCCGGGAGGAGGTCGTCCGCGAGGACGGGCCGGGGCGCGTCGGGCCAGGCCGCGCACGCCTTGAGCCCCGCGGTCGCCGCCTGCGCCGAACGCGTCGCGGAGAGCAGGTCGTTGACGACGGGCCCGGCGACGACGGGCCCCGCCGCGTAGGGCCCGATCAGCGACTTCGCGGCGCGGAGCGGGTCGTCGGAGCCGCCTGCGATCACGACGAGCCGGCTGCCGAGGACGCCGGTGAGGACCTGGAGCTTCGCGTGCCGCGCGGCGCGGCGGATCGCCTCGACGGTGAGCGCGCTGTCCCCGTCGGGCGCGCTGCCGAGGACGACGACGACGTGTTCGGGCGAGCCCCAACCGAGCGCGGCCGCACGGGAGATGGCCCCCTCGTCGGCCTCGCCGGAGAGCACCGCGTTGACGACGAGCGACTCCAGACGGGCGTCCCAGGCGCCGCGCGCCTCGGCGGCCTGCGCGTAGACCTGCGCGGTGGCGAAGGCGATCTCGCGCGCGTAGACGAGGAGCGCCTCGCGGAGCACCGATTCGTCGCCCGGCGCCGCCACCTCGTCGATCGCGGCCTCGACGACCTCGATCGTGGTCCGCACCATCTCGACGGTCTGGCGCAGGGTGATCGCGCGGGTCAGCTCGCGGGGCGCGGTGCCGAAGACGTCGGTGCTGATCGCCTGCGGTGTCTCGGGGTGCCGGAACCACTCGGTGAAGGCGGCGATGCCCGCCTGCGCGACCAGCCCGATCCAGGAGCGGTTCTCGGGAGGCATGGCGCGGTACCACGGGAGTTGCTCGTCCATGCGCGCGATGGCGGCGGCGGCGAGCTTTCCCGAGGAGTGTTCGAGCCGGCGCAGCGTGGCCTTGTGCGGGTGCGGCTGCGGGTCCGGCTCCTGCGGGTCGTCTGTGGGTTCGGGCACGCCCCAAGCCTGCCTCATCCCGCGGGGAGGGCGGGCGCGGGGGCGGACTACGGTGGACATATGACGCAGTCGACCCGAGTCTGGCGGGCTGAGCACCGCTACCAGGGGGGCGCGCACGCGGACGGCGTCTCGACCGCGCACGCCTTCTCGTTCTCCGGCTTCTACGACCCGGAGAACGTCAACTTCGGCCTCCTCGTCGCCTGCAACGAGGAGACGCTCGCGCCGGGCGCCGGCTTCGCCGAGCATCCGCACCGCGACGTGGAGATCGTCACCTGGGTCGTCGACGGAGAGTTGGAGCACCTCGACTCGGCCGGCAACGCCACCGTCGTACGCCCTGGCGACGTGCAGCGGCTCGGCGCGGGGAGCGGAGTGCGGCACGTCGAGCGGAACGCGGGCGAGGGCGTGCTGCGCTTCGTGCAGATGTGGGTGGTGCCGGGGGCGTTCGGGACGGAGCCGGAGTACGAGGTGGTGCGCGGGATCGCGGACGCCACCCCCTTCGCCCTCCCGCGCACCGAAGCGGTGCTCCACGTACGCCGGTTGGCGCCGGGCGAGCCCACCGAGCTGCCCGACGCCGAGTGGCTCTACGTCCACCTGGTACGCGGGGCGGCCGAGCTCGACGGGGAACTGCTGCGCACCGGTGACGCGGCGAGGGTCGCAGGCGCCGAGCGGCTCACCGTACGCGCGGCGGGGGAGGGCGCCGAGCTCCTCGCGTGGGAGATGAGCGCGGAGCCGCGGTACGGGTGAGGGTCAGCCTGCGCGGAGTTCCGCGAGGATCGCGTCGGTGAACGGCGGCCACGCCTCGATCGCCCACGGCCCGAACTGGCGGTCGGCGAGGGCGACGCAGCCGGCCCGCGCCTCCGGATCGACCCACAGGAAGCTGCCGCGCTGCCCGAAGTGTCCGAAGGTGCGCGGCGAACTCTCCGAGCCGGTCCAGTGCGGGGACTTGGCGTCCCGGATCTCGAAACCGAGCCCCCAGTCGTTGGGCTTCTGGTGGCCGTAGCCGGGGAGCACGCCGCTGAGTCCGGGCTGCACGACCTGCGTCGCCGCGTCGAGGGTGGAGCGGTCGACGAGGGTGGGGGACTGGAGTTCGGCTGCGAAGCGCGTCAGGTCGGCGAGCGTGGAGACGCCGTCCTTCGCGGGGGAGCCGGGGAGTTCGGTGCCCGCCATGCCGAGGGGTTCGAGCACCGCCTCCCTGAGGTAGGCGGAGAACGGGATCTCGGTCGCCTTGGCGAGGTGGTCCCCGAGGGCCTCGAACCCGGTGTTGGAGTACAGGCGCCTGGTGCCGGGGGCCGCCATCGTCCGCGGCTCGTCGAAGGCGAGTCCCGAGGTGTGCGCGAGAAGATGGCGCACGGTCGAACCCTCGGGTCCCGCCGGTTCGTCGAGTTCGACGGCGCCCTCCTCCAGCGCGACGAGCGCGGCGTACGCGGCGAGCGGTTTCGTCACCGAGGCGAGGCGGAACGGCTGCTCGGCCGGGCCGCGGCTGCCGGCCACGGTGCCGTCGGCGCGAACCACCGCGGCTGCCGCTGCCGGTACGGGCCAGTCGTCGATCATGCGCAGGCTCTCCATGCGGCCGAGCCTAGTCCCGGTCCCCGTCGCCGCTCCCGGCGCCCTTGCTTGGAGTGCACTCCAGCTCCGTACCGTTTCGGCATGAAGGTACGGGAGAGGCATGGGCAGGACGTCGACGCGGGCGGCTGCGGAACCCCCGTGCCCGTCGCGCACCCGCGACCGGACGGGCGGGACCGCTACACGATCGGCGAGGTGGTGTCGCTCAGCGGGCTCAGCGCCCACACCCTGCGCTGGTACGAGAGGATCGGGCTGCTCGGCGAGGTGGAGCGCTCGCACACAGGTCAACGCCGGTTCACCAACCGCGACTTGGACTGGCTTTCCCTCGTGGGCAAGCTGCGCCTGACGGGGATGCCGGTCGCCGAGATGGTGCGGTACGCGGAGCTGGTGCGCGAGGGCGACCACACGGTCGGGGAGCGGCTGGAGCTCCTCGTCGCCGCGCGAGAGGACGTGCGGGGGCGGATCGCGGAGCTCCAGGGCGCGCTGGAGGTGCTGGAATGCAAGGTGAGCGCCCACGCGGCGGCCGTCGCCGAGCCGTACCGGTGAGGCCGTGCCGTCGGGGAGTCGGGTCCGTCACACCACGGCGAATGCGTAGAGCGCGAAGGCGAAGGCGAGCGCCCCTGCCATGGCCTTGTGCGCGCGCCCGGTGCCGCGCCACGGGGGCTCGAACCGGTGGGTGAGGCGGCCGAGTACCACCAGCGTGCACACCAGCACTGGGAGCCACGCCAGGCGTGCGAGTACCCAACCCGGCGCGAACGGGGCCTCGGTGAGCCCTGGGACGACCCCGAACGCCGCGCCGGGAAGGGCGAGCGCGAGCAGAGCCGACTGGTGCCAGCAGAGCACCGTCATGGCGGCGAGGTTGAGCACCGCCGTCGGGGACCACAGGGCGGGCCGCGCGAGGAGCCGCCCGAGCGGCGCACGGAGCAGCACCGCAAGCCCGCCCTGCACCGCGGCGAGCGCCGGGACGAGCAGCGAGGGCGGATGCGAGTTGGTCCGCTGCTGCCCCGGGACGCCCACCATCGAGGCGGGGTAGTCGAACCGCCACAGCAGCACCGCGAAGAGCACCCCGCCGCCTGCGACGAGCCCCGCGCAGGCCCGCCCGTCGAGCCCCCGCTCCCGCCACACGACGCCGAGTTGGTAGCCGAAGAGCCAGCCGGGGAGGAGATTGAGCAGTCCCAGCCACTCCGGGGCCGCCTCGGCCAGCGGCCCGTACCGCACGGCGTCGACGGCCGCGACAGGCAGGCACAGCACGACGGCGCTCCACACCCCGTACCTCCGCGCGGCCCGCAAGCACCAGGGGGTGAGCGCGGTCACCGCGGCGTAGACCCCGACGAACCACAGCGGCTGCACCACGAGCACGGCCGCCGTCCGCAGCGTCGCACCCGGCACCCCGAGCCAGGAGAGCACCGGCACCAGCGCCGCCCACACCGCCGCGACCCCCAGTACGGGACGCCCCAGCCGCAGCAGTCGGGAGCCCAGCCACTCGGCGACGGTCTCGCCGCGGTCGCGGCACCGGCGCAGGGAGAGCGCCGACGCGTATCCGCCCACGAGGAAGAAGACACCGAGGAGTTGGAGGCCCCAGCTCAACGGTGCGAGGAAGCCGAGCGTCCCGAGGGGGCTCGCGTTGCGGAGCGCGCCGTCGGCTTCCCTGACGAAGCCGCCGAGGAGCCAGTGGCCCGCCGGGACGGAGCAGAGCGCGAGCGCGCGCAGCCCGTCCACGGCGCGGTCGCGGTCGGGCGGGGTGGCGGCCTCGATGCGCGCGAGCGCGGCGCGTACGTCAGCCACGGCGGCACCCGCTCTCACAGGTGACGTCCGCGTACCTGCCGAGCGCGATCGACGCGAAGTTCCGCAGCGACGCCGTACCCGGTACGAGGTATCCGGCGTGCCCCTCGGCGCCCGAGGTGTCCACGACGCGCGCCCCGAACCCCCTGTCCGCGGGGTCGGCCCCGTGCCCGAGTCCGCCGATGTCGACGTGCGGCACCCGCCCGATCCAGTCGCCGCCGCTCCTCGCCGCCCACACCCTGGCGCTCCCCAACTCGCCTGCGGAGTCGGCGCGTACGCCGGGGGAGCCGTAGACGACGAGGTCCCGGAACGCGTCGGTGCCGTGCGCCGCTAGTCCGCAGACGACGGAACCGTAGCTGTGGCAGAAGACCGCGTCGGCCGGTGCGCCGGCGGCAGCCAGCCCGCGCAGGAACCGCTTCAGCCGCGGGGCGCCCGCCTCGGCGAGGCGGCCCGTCGCGGCGTCCGGGCCGAGCCCCGAAGGCGCGGTGTAGCCGACCCACGCCACGACCGCGGTCCGCACGCGGGGGGCCGCGTGCCGCATCTCGGCGCGGAGCGCCTCGGCGGCGCCCAGCGGTCTGCCGTACCGGTCGGCGCCTTTTCCCTCGAGGCGCGCGAGGTCGGTGTCGGCGCCCGGCACCAGCACAGCGACGCGGTCGGCGGTGCCGAGGTCGCCGAGCACCTCGGCGACCTGGCCTCTGCCGCGGGGGTCGAAGGCGAGGATCTGCCGTCCTGCGGTACCGAGTCGACCGTAGTGGGCGGCTCGTGCGCGCGCCCTGGCGCGCTCCGCCGGCGTCCGGCCGGTGTCCTTCGCGCGGGCGTGTTGGCGTGCGCGTTCGGCGCGCAGCGCCAGGCGGTTGGCGCGGTAGCGGAGCCGGGGCGGTGCGCCGTCGAGGTTGCCCGCGACGAGCGGGTGGCGGCGGGCGAGCCGGGCTCCGGCGTCCCGGAGGCCGGCGAAGTAGGTGGCCACGTCGGCGGGTTCGGCACCGGGGGAGGGCGGGTGCCTCCCGTCCGCCGTGTCGGCCCGCCAGGCGGACGAGCCGGGCGGCGGAGCCGTCACCGGTTGCTCCGCCCCCGCGGCCCAGCCGGCCGTCCCGAGCACGGCGACCGCCGCGAGTATCGCGACACCCCGCCGACGCCGCTTCCCTGCTGCCCTGCGCTCCACCTCGTACCCCCCTCGGCGGCTGCCGGAGGCTCCGGCTGCCTGTCGCGGGGAAGCCTGCGGGGGCGGTCACGGCGAGCGCGTCACACCGGCGTGCCCTCTCGGGGGGTACGCGGGTAGGGGGTGGTCGTCACTCCTCGCCGGGGGAGACGAGGCCCGACTCGTAGGCGAAGACCACGGCCTGCGCCCTGTCCCGCAGGCGCAGCTTCGTGAGGACGCGGCTGACATGGGTCTTCACCGTCTGCTCGGCGAGGTGCAGCCCGCCGGCGATCTCGGAGTTCGAGCGGCCGCGCGCCACCAGCGCGAGCACCTCCCGCTCACGCGCGGTGAGCTCCCGCAGCCGCGGTGCCGAGCGGCTCCTGCGGGGACACTGCCGCGCGAACTCCTCGATCAGCCGCCGCGTCACCGAGGGCGCGAGAAGCGCCTCGCCCGCGGCGACGACACGTACCGCGGCGATGAGATCGCTCGGCGGCGCGTCCTTGAGCAGGAAGCCGCTCGCCCCGGCGCGCAGTGCCTCGTACACGTAGTCGTCGACGTCGAAGGTGGTGAGCATCAGCACCTTCGGGGACCGCTCGCCCGGTGCGGCGCCCAGGAGTCGGCCCGTCGCCTCCAGTCCGTCCATGACCGGCATCCGCACGTCCATGAGGACGACGTCCGGCCGGGTGCGGCGGCACACCTCGACGCCCTGGGCGCCGTCCTCCGCCTCCCCGACGACGTCGATGTCGGCCTGTGCGGCGAGGAGTGCGGCGAACCCCGCGCGCACCATCGCCTGGTCGTCGACGACCAGGACCCGCACCGGTTCCGTCGTGGTGCTCACGCCTTCGTGTCCTCCGCCATCGGGGCCTCGGTGCCGGCGAGCGGGAGCCAGGCGGCGACGAGGAAGCCGCCGTCGGGGAGCGGCGACGCGTCGACCGCACCGCCGAGCAGCCGGACGCGTTCCCGCATGCCCACGAGGCCGTGCCCGGTGCCCGTGCTCTCCAACGGCGCTCTCTCGGGGTGCGGCGAGGGTTCGTTCACCACCAGTACGTTGAGCCGGCCTGCTTCCTCGCCGATGTCGACGCGGGTGCGCGCGCCCGGCGCATGGCGCACGACGTTGGCGAGCGCCTCCTGCACGATCCGGTACGCGGAGAGCGAGACCGCCTGCGGCAGCGGGCGCGTGGGCGTACCGGAGTGCTCCACCGGCACGCCGCCCCTCACCGTCGCCTCGACGAGCTGCGGCAGCCGCTCCAACCCCGGCTGCGGCACACGCTCACCGCGCGCCCCCTCGCTGCGCAGCACCCCCAGCAGACGGCGCATCTCCGCGAGCGCCTCACGCGCGGCGGCGGCGATCGAGGCGAACTCCTGCTCCGCCTCGCGGGGCACGTCGGGCAGGCGGTAGGGGGCGCTGTCGGCCTGCACCGTGATCACCGACATGTGGTGGGCCACGACGTCGTGGAGCTCGCGGGCGATCCTCGTCCGCTCCTCCAGCAGCGTCCGCCCCGCCCGTTCGGCCTCGCTGATCGTCTGCTGCTCGGCCAACTTCCGGCGTGCCTCGGCGCGTTCGCGCAGCGCGGCACCCACGAAGAGCACGACGCCGCTGAGCACGACGAGCAGTACGTTGGTCCCCTCGCTCCGCTCCTGCGCAACGAGCCCCAACGCCAGCGAGACCACCGACGTCACGGCCCACACGGCGACGACCGTGCTCCGGCGCTCCCGCAGACCGAGCCCCAGGCAGAGCAGCAGATAGCCGATGATCACCATCGGTGTCCACGGCCAGGGCCGCTCGGCTGCCGGGGCGCCGAGCAGGGCGAAGGCGCCCGCGAGGTCGGCGACGAAGACCAGCCACCAGGCGGTGAGGGGCCGGCTCGTGACCAGGAGCAACGGCGCCGTCTGGGCCACCGCGAGCGCGCCCGAGACACCGCCGGTGAGGCCGTAGCCGTCGGCGAGGACCTGCACGGTGACCGGCAGCAGCACCGCGACGACCGCCAGCGGCACGAGCTGCTGCAACCACCGCAGCCGACCGCGTGCCGCTCCCGCGAGCGGGGCGGGCTCGGGCGCCGGCACGGTCAGGGCCGTCGCGAAGAGCCGGGCCCCGGCTGCGATACGGCGCCGCTCGCGGGCCAACACCGTCTCTTCGGGCGGAAGTTGCGGCATGCACCGACGGTAGGCCCGGGCGGCGCGGGGCCGCCTCCTCCGCGGGTACCGGTGGGCCCCCTACCCCGGTAGGGGGCCGGGCGCGGTCACAGCAGCGCGAGGAGTTCCGTCTTCTTCGCCGTGAACTCCTCGTCGGTGAGGAGGCCGGCCTCGTGGAGCTCGCCCAGATGCCGGATGCGTTCGGCGATGTCGGCGGGGTCGCCGCGCGCGGGGCCCGTCGTCGGGCGCAGCCCGTGGGTGACCGGCCCGCCGGCGGCCGCCGCGGCCGCGAGGACGGCCGCGGCGAACGGCAGCGACTCGTAGACCGGTCCGTACCCCAGCCCGAAGACGACGGACGCCGGGTCCTGGTCCGGCTGCGCCGCGGCCTCGTTCCCCGGCAGGTGGAGCCGCAGATGGCCGTCGAAGACCTCGGGCGACCGCCACTCGATGCCGTCGATCTCGCGCACCCCGAAGGACTGGTCCCCGGCCTTCCACTTAGCCGAGGAGGCGCCCGTCGAGAACCATCGGAAGGCCACGGTCTCGCCGTCGAACGTGGCCTTTCCGTCGTACGCCTTGAAGCTCAGCGGCGGCTTCGGCGGCTCGACGAGATGCCGATCGGCTGGCTTGCCCGACTCCGGTCCCAGTTCCTCGCGGAGCTGGTCCGCGTAGTACTCGGCGAGCGTCTCCCGGTCGGCCGGCAGCACCAGCCGGTAGGGGTCGCTGCCGGGCTTGAGCTGTCCGTCGGCCGCGTCCAGCAGCGGGTCGGCCCCCTCCCGGGGCACGACGTGCAGGACGACCGTTCCGCGTTTGCCGCCGGGGAGCAGCTCGACCGTGCTCAGCGCCTCGTACGGGATGCGTCGCTCTCCCAGTGCCTGGAAGAGCTTGGGCGTGCGAATCCCCCGTTCAAAGCGGATGAGCACGGAGTTCGCTTCGAACTCCCAGGCGGAGTGATTTCCAGCCAGTACGTCACCCATGTGGGTCATCGTATGCGGCAGTTGCTCCCGCGTCGCGGGTTGTCGTGCTACGCGCGTCGTCAGGTGTCGGCCGAGGACGCGGACGTCCGGTGCTCGGCCCCGGCGGTGCACGACGGGTCCCTCGCTGCGCAGTCGAGGAGATGGTACGAACCGGTGCCGATGGCGGCGAAGTTGGCGAGGCTGGAGGTGCCGGGGACGAAGTAGCCGGTGTGGCCCTCGGCGCCCGCGGCCGAGAGGCGGCGCGCGCCGAAGTTCTCGCCGACGGGGTCGGCTCCGTGGCCCAGGCCGCCTACGTTCATGTGCGGCACGTCGGCGATCCAGTCGTCCGAGTCGCGCATCGCCCAGATGCGTGCCGAGGTGTCGAGATCTCCCGCGCGGTCGACGCGCATCCCCGGGCTGGCGGCGACGGCGATGTCGCTCACCTGCTCGGGAAGGTCGTCGGCCGCGACGCCGCAGACGACCGAACCGTAACTGTGGCAGAAGAGAGCGACCCGGGAGCGGTCGAGTTGGGGGAGGCTGCCGACGAAGTCCGTCAGCCGCTGGGCACCCTCCTCGGCCGAACCGCCGGAGGCCGCGGCGACGCCGAGACCGGTCGGCGCTGTGTAGTCCGCCCACGCGACGGTGGCCGTGGGCACGGTGGGAGCGGTCTCCTCCTCCTTGTCCTGGAGCGCATGCGCCATCCCGACCGGCGCGCTGTACTTCCGCTGCGTCCGCTCGAAGTTCGTCAACTCGGTGTCGACGCCCGGGACGACGACGGAGATCCGCTGCGCGTTGTCGAGGTCCCCGAAGACCTCCGCCGCTCTGCCCCGGCCCGCCGGGTCGAAGGCGAGGATCTGCCGGTCCGGCAGCAGCAGCGACTCGAAGCGGTGCATACGGCGCGCCGCCGACTGCCGGCCCTCGTCGGTGAGGCGGTCGTCCACCATGCGGGAACGCTCCACGTCCCTCGCGTCCTCCAGCGCGCGGTGGTTGGCGCGGTAGCGCAGCTCCACCGGCGTACCGCCGAGGTTGCCGACGACGAGCGGATACCGGTCCGCCAGCCGGTGCTGCTGCCGCTCGCTCAGGGAGGCCATGAACGGCGCGATCACCGAGGGGCCCGCCTCCGGGTCGGGAAGGTCCCGCCCCGCGATGCTGCCTTTGGACCAGGACTCCAGTGCGGCGGCACGCGGTCCGCTCTCGCCGCTGTGCTCGTGCACGGCGGTCCAGCCCGTCGTCGCAAGCAGCACGAAGACCACCGAGAGCGCGAGGAGCGCACGCCAGGCCGTGGTTCCGGAGGCTTCCGCCGGAGGGAGTCCGGAACCCGAGAGCTGGTTGCCAAGGGCGGGGAGGTAAGTCACTGAGGCGTCACCATAAGAGATGGCCCCCGGGGTCGGTCGAATCCCGCGCTGGCCGTGAGTCAACTCACGTTTGACGAGGCGCGGAGCGCCTGTGACGGGCGGTGGTGTATTGCCTTTTCACACTGCGGAGTTGCGGAGAAGCGGCTGTTTCCCCGGACTCGGCCGGATTGCCGTCCGTGCGGGTGTCTCCGCCTCGTTTGCCGGGAGCGCTTGCCGGGAGGGAGGGGCTCTCTGCGGTCAACCGGCGGGACGGGGCATTGCCTCCTTCGGGGGGTCCGCAGACGTGGCGGGGGAGGGAACGCGGGGCTGCACGCCCCAGTCGCGGCCGAGCGCGGGAGCGAGGTGCTCGACGTAGGAGTCGGCGAAGGAGCGCGCCGCCTCGACGGAGAGGTCGGGCCCGCAGCTCCAGCGGCGACCGGCCGCGCGCATCACGCCGCAGAAGGCCGCCACCAGCACGCGCGGGCGCGGGTCTAGGTCCGGATCGAGTCCGGTGCGCGCCGCCATCTCGGCGCTGACCCGGTCCTCCATCGCCGACTGCCGCCGCAGATGTGCGGCGAGGAGCGACGGGGTGGTCTCGACGGTGCGCCACATCATCAGGTGGAGGCGAAGGGGCAGGACGTCCTCCACCGCTTCGGCCGTCGCCGTCCATGCCGCGTCCAGCGCGTTGCGCAGGACGTCGTACGGGGCCTCGTCGAGCGGTCTCTCGACGATGCTGCCGACGAAGACCTCCTCGACGACGTCGTGAAAGTGGAAGGCCACTTCCTCCTTGCTCGCGAAGTAGCGGAAGAAGGTGCGTTGGGAGACCTCCACCCGCTCGGCGATGCGGTCGACGGTGGTGGCGTCGTACCCGTGGTCCACGAAGAGCTGGTGGGCGGCGAGGAGAAGGGCGTCCCTGGTCCGCTGCTTCTTCCGCTCTCGCAGCCCGGTCACTTCTGGACACCTCCGGTGGATCGCCCTGCACGGTGCGTCAGGCACGAGACGTTTACCGGCGGGTCAGTATGTTTGTCAATTGTCAGTGGCTGTCAGAGGGGTTGGCGGGGGCCTCGGGTCGCGTCGTGGGCGTGGGTGGGTTCCGCGTGGTGCTTCGGAGTGGGGCGGGCGCCGCGTGGGCTTCCGGTCGGCGGTAAGGCTGCCGGAGAGGGGGCAACTGGTCCTCTGCGGGCGTCAGTTCGTGGCTGACCTGCGGTTACCCGCGGTTGTGGATAACTCGGCCGCTGGACCGGGTGATGTGGGCCGGAGGCTCTTGGCGTGGCGCGGTCGGGGCGTTCATGCTTTTCATGTCCCGCTCGCAGGGCGGGAGGAGTCCCGGAGCGCGCGTCCGCCGAGCCGTCGGTGCGGCGCCTGCCGCGGGGTGTTGTCGGGGCGGCCGTTGCCGCCCGAGTGCGCCGGCGCGAAGAGCGACGCCGGCCTTTCACGGGGGAGTTGAGTGTATGCGTGCGTGCACGCTGCGTAAGAGTGGTCCGCGAGCAGTCGAGCGGGGGATGCAGGGCCGTGCTCCGGGAGTGAGGGCGCCTCGCTTCGTGTACGGCGCCGTGGTGGTGCTGGCGGTGTGGGGCGTCGGAACGGTGCCCGCGGCGGGCGCCTCGCCGGCGGGTGCGGCGCAACCGCAGCTCGGGCCGTGCGGCGCCGGAGAGTTGTGCCTCTGGCAGAAGCAGGGGTTCAAGGCGAAGAGGTGGGTCCACGAACTCAGCGACACGGATATCGAGAGCTGTGTCCCCCTGCCGAAGGGAGCCTCCGCGGCCGCGCTGGCGAACCGGACGGGGCGCCCCGTCACCGTCTACCAGAGCCGTGAGTGCGCCAGCACCGGGGAGTTCCACACCCATCCTTCAGGCACATGGACCCCGCGCGCCGCGTACGCGGTACGGGCGTTCAAGATCTGGGAGAACTGAGATGCCCACGCTCGTCGGCGAGCCGCGAAGGTGCGGCGCCGCGGCCGGAGGCCCGGCTCGGCCGGCTGCGCGCGTCCTCCGCGCGGACCGACCTCCGCCGCGGCGGGGTACGGGCGGTCCGAGCGGAGCTCGGGCACCCGCACCCTGCCGGGCCGGCCGTGGGTCAGGCGTCCCCGCCCGCCGCTCCCGGAGCGGCGGCCGTGGCGTCGAGGAGCTGGTACCGGTCGAGGGCCTGCTTCAGCGCGGAGCGATCGATCTTCCCCTCCTTCGCCAGCTCGGTGAGGACGGCGAGCACGATCGACTCGGCGTCGATGTGGAAGAAGCGCCGAGCCGCGCCCCTGGTGTCGGCGAAGCCGAAGCCGTCCGCGCCGAGGGACTGGTAAGTCCCCGGCACCCAGCGGGAGATCTGGTCAGGAACGGCGCGCATCCAGTCGGAGACGGCCACCTTCGGCCCCTCCGCACCCTGGAGCTTCCTCGTGACATAGGGCGTCCGCTGCTCCTCCTCGGGGTGGAGCAGGTTGTGCTCCTCCACCGAGACGGCCTCGCGCCGCAGCTCGTTCCAGGAGGTCGCGGACCACACGTCCGCGCGTACCCCCCACTCCTCGGCGAGGAGCTCCTGAGCCCTCACCGCCCAGGGAAGGGCCACGCCCGAAGCGAGGATGTGCGCCGGGGTGCTGCCGGATTGCCCCTCGCGGTACCGGTAGAGGCCCTTGACGATGCCGTCCACGTCGACGTTCTCGGGCTCGGCCGGCTGCTGGACGGGCTCGTTGTACACGGTGAGGTAGTAGAAGACGTCCTCGCCGTGCGGGTGCTCCTCGGTGGAGCCGTACATCCGCCGCAGACCGTCCCTGACGATGTGGGCGATCTCGAAGCCGAACGCCGGGTCGTAGGCGACGGCTCCCGGGTTGGTCGAGGCGAGCAACTGCGAGTGACCGTCTGCGTGTTGGAGTCCCTCACCCGTGAGGGTCGTGCGCCCGGCCGTCGCGCCGAGGACGAAGCCTCGCGACATCTGGTCGGCCATCTGCCAGAACTGGTCGCCCGTGCGCTGGAACCCGAACATCGAGTAGAAGACATAGATCGGGATCATCGGTTCGCCGTGTGTGGCGTGCGTGGAGCCGGCGGCGATCGTCGCCGCGATGCAGCCCGCTTCGGTGATCCCGTCGTGGATGAGCTGTCCGGTGGGGGATTCCTTGTACGCGAGGAGCAGCTCGCGGTCCACGGACTCGTAGGTCTGTCCCAACGGGTTGTAGATCTTCGCAGAGGGAAAGAAGGAGTCCATCCCGAAGGTCCGGTACTCGTCGGGGGCGATCGGCACGAAGCGCTCGCCGATCTCCTTGTCCCGCATCAGGTCCTTCAGCAGTCGCACGAACGCCATCGTCGTGGCGACCTGCTGCTGACCGGAGCCCTTGCGCACGGCGGCGTACGCCTTGTCCCCGGGCAGCGTCAGCGGCTTCGAGCGGTCGATCCTCGTCGGTACGTAACCGCCCAGCTCGCGCCGCCGGTCGTGCATGTACTGGATCTCTTCGGAGTCCCTGCCGGGGTGGTAGTAGGGCGGCAGGCCCGATTCCAACTCCGAGTCGGCGATGGGGATGTGGAGACGGTCCCGGAAGCCCTTGAGATCGTCGACGGTCAGCTTCTTCATCTGGTGAGTCGCGTTGCGGCCCTCGAAGTTGGGGCCCAGAGTCCATCCCTTGATGGTCTGCGCGAGGATCACCGTGGGCTGGCCCTTGTGCTCCTTGGCCGCCTTGTAGGCCGCATACACCTTGCGGTGGTCGTGGCCGCCGCGCCCGAGGTGGAGCAGCTGCTCGTCCGTCATGCCCTCGGCCATCTTGCGCAGCCGCTGGTCCCCGCCGAAGAAGTGGTCGCGGATGTACGCCCCGCTCTCCGTCGCGTATGTCTGGAACTGTCCGTCGGGCGTGGAGTTGAGCTTGTTGACGAGCACGCCGTCCCTGTCCTGCCCGAGCAGCGGGTCCCAGGAGCGGTCCCACACAAGCTTGATGACGTTCCATCCGGCACCGCGGAAGTACGACTCCAACTCCTGCATGATCTTGCCGTTGCCGCGCACCGGGCCGTCGAGCCGCTGGAGGTTGCAGTTGATCACGAAGGTGAGGTTGTCGAGCCCCTCGCGAGCGGGGAGCGACAGTTGCCCGAGCGACTCCGGCTCGTCCATCTCCCCGTCGCCGAGGAACGCCCACACGTGCGACTTGGAGGTGTCGGCGATCCCGCGCGCCTCGAGGTAGCGGTTGATCCGCGCCTGGTAGATGGCGCCGATCGGGCTGAGCCCCATCGAGACCGTGGGGAACTCCCAGAAGTCCGGCATCGAGCGCGGGTGGGGATAACTCGAAAGCCCGTTGGGGTACTTGCTCTTCTCCTGTCGGAAGCCGTCGAGTTGCTGCTCGGTGAGCCTGTCGAGGAGATAGGCGCGGGCGTAGATGCCGGGGGAGGCGTGCCCCTGGAAGAAGATCTGGTCGCCGCCGTCGCCCTCGTCCTTGCCGCGGAAGAAGTGGTTGAAGCCGACGTCGTAGAGAGAGGCCGAGGAGGCGAAGGTGGCAATGTGCCCGCCCACTCCGATGCCGGGGCGCTGCGCTCTGGAGACCATGACGGCCGCGTTCCACCGGGTCGCGTTGAGGATCTTGCGCTCGATCTCCTCGTTCCCGGGGAAGAAAGGCTCGTCCTTGGTGGCGATGGTGTTGACGTAGTCGGTGCTGCGCACCTCCGGTACCGCGACGCGCTTCTCCCTGGCGCGCTCGATCAGCCGGAGCATGAGATAGCGGGCCCTGTCCCGACCGCGCTCGTCGACGGCTTCGTCGAGCGAGGCGAGCCACTCCTCGGTCTCTTCGGGGTCGAAGTCGGGGACCTGGCTGGGAAGGCCGCCAATGATGATCGGGGTGCGATCTGATGCGGAAGCCACGCTGTTCCTTCGCTGCTCGTTATCGCAATGTGTGTGCCTGCCGTGCAAGGTGTCGCGCGCCTCCATCGTGGACCGCACGCGCGAATCCGTCATCTCTACCGCAAGGTAACCGCACCGCTCGTCCCCCCGCCCACGGGACGAGGACGGAAAAGCGGCAAAGCCACCTGTCTCCGCGATGCGGCACCTTACGCTCGTACCATGCGTGATCGGTCGCACTCGGGCGCCCCTCGGGGTGCGCGGTGGCGGCGAGAGCGGTGCGGCACTCGGGGCAAAACCGTCGGTTCTTCCCCGCTGCCCGGTGGTGAGAAGGCCGGAGGATCGGGCATTCTGGGATGACACGTCAACGTTTGGGCGGGACAGACCGCCGGGTACTTGCGTGATCCGGCCCGCCCGTGTGGACTACCGCCAATGCTTCGCGGGTAAGCGGAGCGCAGGCATAACCGAGAAACACGACAGGAGGCAATCCGTGAGCGCGACCGCGGACCACGCGGAGGAGCGGACCAACCCCGCCGCAAGGCTGGGTTTCCAGCCCGAGCAGGTGGTCCAGGAGATCGGCTACGACGACGACGTCGACCAGGAACTCCGCGAGGCCATTGAGGAGATCACCGGCCAGGAGCTCGTCGATGAGGATTACGGTGATGTGGCCGACGCCGTGGTGCTGTGGTTCCGCGAGTCGGATGGCGACCTGACGGACGCGCTGGTGGACGCCACGACCATGATCGATGAGGGTGCTCCCGTCTGGTTGCTCACCCCCAAGACCGGCCGTGACGGCTACGTGGAGCCGAGTGAGATCGGCGAGGCGTCCCAGACCGCCGGACTCTCCCAGACCAAGAGCTTCAACGCCGCCAAGGACTGGACCGGCAGCCGTCTGGTAACCCCGAAGGGGGCGCGCTCCGGAAAGCGCTGACCGGACTCGACCATCGTGCACTGCGCCCCCGACCGGCCCGAAGCCGGCGGGGGCGCAGTGCATAGGGTGGGGCGGACTCTGTCCCGTCCACCGAAGGGAACCCCGCCATGGCGATCGAGGTCGGCACCAAGGCTCCGGACTTCACGCTCAAGGACCAGCACGGCCAGGCCGTCCGGCTCTCCGACTACGAGGGCAAGAAGAACGTGGTCCTGCTCTTCTACCCGTTCGCGTTCACCGGCGTCTGCACGGGAGAGCTGTGCGCGCTCCGCGACGAGCTGCCCACCTTCGTCAACGACGACGTCCAGCTCCTCGCGGTCTCCAACGACTCCCCGTTCGCGCTCCGCGTCTTCAGCGAGCAGGAGGGGCTCGAGTACCCGCTGCTCTCCGACTTCTGGCCGCACGGCGAGGCATCGCGTGCCTACGGCGTCTTCGACGAGGAGAAGGGCTGCGCCGTCCGCGGCACCTTCGTGATCGACAAGACCGGGACCGTGCGGTGGAACGTCGTCAACGCGATCCCGGACGCGCGGGACCTCAACGAGTACACCAAGGCGCTCAAGGAGCTCTGAACCGGGGCGACGGCCGACGTCGGTCGGGCGGTGGCTCCTGTCGCGGCTTCGCGTCAGCAGCGGGCTCCTGCTCGGCTGCCGTCCGGCAGTGCGCCCCCGCCCGGCCCGTGCTGAGCGCTGTCGCCCGCCTGCTGTTCCGGGCGCCCGCCCGGCCGGAGGTGCGCCTGCGGGTCCGGTTTCGCCACCCGCGCTCGGGGCAGCAGGGGACGCAAGCGCGTACGCGGCACCGAGCGGCGAGGGCCGGCCGGTGCGGTGAGCGCGCTCGCCGGGTGCTGTCGGCGTGGGGGAGGGCCGGGCGGCCGGTGTGAGCGGTCCTTGTCACAGGGGTGTGGGGAGGGGAACCCCTCACTAGGATCGAGTCGTTGAGCCCGACGGCATCCGTATGACGGGAAAACGGGGCACATCGTGCTCCTTCCGAACAACCATCAGGAGGACTCGTGGGAGTCAGCCTCAACAAGGGCGGAAATGTCTCGCTGACCAAGGAGGCCCCGAACCTGACCGCGGTGATGGTCGGCCTCGGGTGGGACGCTCGCACCACCACCGGGAGCGATTTCGACCTCGACGCCAGCGCCCTGTTGACGAATGCCGAGGGAAAGGTCGGCGACGACCGGAACTTCGTCTTCTTCAACAACCTCGCCAGCCAGGACGGTTCGGTCCAGCACACCGGCGACAACCTCACCGGTGAGGGCGAGGGCGACGACGAGGTGATCAACGTCAACCTCGCCGGCGTCCCCGCCGAGGTGGAGAAGGTCGTCTTCCCGGTCTCCATCTACGACGCGGAGACCCGTCAGCAGAGCTTCGGCCAGGTGCGCAACGCGTACATCCGCGTCGTCAACCAGGCCGACGGCAACGAGCTCGCCCGGTACGACCTCACCGAGGACGCCTCGACGGAGACGGCGATGGTCTTCGGCGAGCTCTACCGCCACGGCGCCGAGTGGAAGTTCCGCGCCATCGGTCAGGGTTACGCCTCCGGGCTGCGCGGCATCGCTCAGGACTTCGGCGTCAACGTGTGAGCAGCGACGACTGACCACCGGCCCGAGCGGTCGGAATCCAGCAGCCGCCGGCGCCGCAGACTTCCGCAACCGGGAGGTGTGCGGCGTCGGGTGGTGCCGTCACACTGGCTCCATCGCCATCGGGGAGAGGAACACAGAACATGAGCGTCACGCTCGCCAAGGGGGGAAACGTCTCCCTCTCGAAGGCCGCACCCGACCTCACCCAGGTCCAGGTCGGCCTCGGCTGGAAGGCCCGTTCGACCACGGGTGCCGACTTCGACCTCGACGCCAGCGCTCTGCTCTGCAACGCGAGCGGACGCGTCGCCGGGGACGAGTACTTCGTCTTCTACAACAACCTCACCTCGCCCGAGGGCTCCGTCGAGCACACGGGAGACGAACTCGTCGGCGGCAGCGGCGGGGACGACGAGACCGTCCTCGTCGACCTCACCAAGGTGCCGGCGCACGTGGAGAAGGTGGTCTTCCCGGTATCCATCCACGACGCCGAGTCGAGGCACCAGACTTTCGGCCAGGTGACCGACGCCTACATCAGGGTGCTCAACCAGGCGGACGGCCAGGAGCTGGCTCGCTACGACCTCACGGAGGACGCCTCCTCGGAGACAGCGATGATCTTCGGCGAGCTCTACCGCAGGGACGGCGAGTGGAAGTTCCGCGCCGTCGGCCAGGGTTACGCCTCCGGGCTGCGCGGCATCGCCCTCGACTTCGGCGTGAACGTCGCCTGACGGCTGAGCTCCACGTACCTCCGTGCATCAGGTCCGAGCTTCCGAGTATCAGGTCCGAGACGGCGTATGTACCTGTGCGCCGGAGCACGCGCGGCCCTCGGAGCAACCCCGCATGCCCCCGAGGCGTCCGAACCCCCCACCATGGCAAGACCGAACCTGATACCGCACCTGATAACGAAAACGATGGGGTAGGCAGTGCTGAAAACCTTCGGCTGGTCGATCGGCGTCACCGTCGCCGGTCTCGCCTTCGCCGCATACTTCTGGGGCTGGACCGGCTTCGCCGTCGTCGCCATCCTCTCCGTCCTGGAGATCTCGCTCTCCTTCGACAACGCCGTGGTCAACGCGGGCGTGCTGAGGAAGATGAACGCCTTCTGGCAGCGCATCTTCCTCACGATCGGCATCCTGATCGCGGTCTTCGGCATGCGCCTGCTCTTCCCCGTCATCATCGTCGCGATCAGCGCCCAGGTCGGGCCGATCGAGGCGGTGCAGCTCGCGGTCGACGAGCCGGGCACGTATCAGGACCTCGTCACGGACGCGCACGCCGCGATCGCCGCGTTCGGCGGGATGTTCCTGCTGATGATCTTCCTCGACTTCATCTTCGAGGAGCGGGAGATCAAGTGGCTCGGCTGGCTGGAGCGTCCGCTCTCCAAGCTCGGCAAGATCGACTCGCTCTCGATCTGCCTCGCGCTCGTCATCCTGCTGGTGACGGCGACGACGCTCGCCACCTCCGCGCACGTCTCGACGGGCCACGCAGACAAGTCGGGGACGGTGCTGCTCTCGGGCATCGCCGGCCTCATCACCTACCTCATCGTGGGCGGCCTCTCGGGGCACTTCGAGAACAAGCTGGAGGAGGAAGAGGAGCGCGAGCAGGAGGAAGAGGAGGCCGCGAAGCGCGCGGGCAAGCAGCCGTCGGCCGTCGGCCTCGCCGGCAAGGCGGCGTTCTTCATGTTCCTCTACCTCGAAGTCCTCGACGCGTCCTTCTCGTTCGACGGGGTCATCGGCGCCTTCGCCATCACCAACCACATCTTCTGGATGGCGCTCGGCCTCGGCATCGGCGCGATGTACGTCCGCTCGCTCACCGTCTACCTCGTCCGGCAGGGCACCCTCGACGACTACGTGTACCTGGAGCACGGCGCGCACTACGCGATCGGCGCCCTCGCCATGATCCTCCTGGTGACGGTGAAGTACGAGATCCACGAGGTGATCACGGGCCTCGTCGGCGTCGCGCTCATCGCCTTCTCCTTCTGGTCGTCGATCCGCCGCAACAGGCGGCTGGAGGCCGAGGGCGGAGGAGACCCGGAGGAAGGGGACGACGGGCACGTCGAGTCGGGGACAGCAACTCGGGTGTGACGCGGCCCGGTTTGAGGAACGCTCCTTGCGGGGCGGCCGGAGCCGGCGGTTTCGTGCCGCCCCGCAGCGTCGAGTGGAACAGCGGCCGGAGTGGGGGTGTGCGATGGTCTCCCTGTGGGAGCACTGGCGGCGCGGTATGGGCAGGGGCGCAGGGGGGCAGTCCTTCGACTCGATGGGGCCCTTCTCGGGCCATGCCGTCGAGCTCACCAAGCGCCACTCCGAGGTCTCGTTGACGAAGCAGGGCGCCGACACCGGCGGCATGCGCGTCAACCTCTCCTGGCGGATGCGGAGTTCGGACGTCGGCGGCGGCAGGACCCGCCCCCGCGGCTCCCTCAGGCACCCGCTGCGCAGCCTCAAGCCCGAGGTGGTGCAGGCCCACACCCAGGGTGTGGTCAACGTCGACCTCGACCTCGCCTGCCTGTACGAGATGAAGGACGGCTCCAAGGGTGTCGTGCAGCCGCTCGGCGGCTTCTTCGGCGACCTCAGCAGTCCGCCGTACGTGAAGCTCAGCGGCGACGACCGCTTCGGTTCCCCCTCGGGCGAGACGGTCTACGTCAACCTCGACAACAAGGAAGAGATATCCCGGCTGCTCTTCTTCGTCTACATCTACGACGGCACCCCGGCGTTCGACCGTACGCACGCGGTCCTCACGCTGTATCCCAGCAGCGGCCCCCGGATCCAGGTGAGCCTCGACGAGCGCGCACCGCAGGCCCGTTCGTGCGCCGTACTGCTCCTCCAGAACGAGAAGGACGAACTCACGGTCCGCCGTGAGGTGCGCTACGTCTACGGATTCCAGTCGGAGCTGGACCGCCTCTACGGCTGGGGGCTCCAGTGGGGCCGCGGGTACAAGACGCACAAGGTGTGACGCCGAACCGGCGGTGGGCGGGGCCCCGCCCGCCTACCGCTGGAGGAACTGCGGCCCCTGCGGCGGCAGCGCGAAGCTCGGGTCGGGCTGCGGATAGCCGTACGTCGGCTGCGGGTAGCCGTACGCGGGCTGCGTGGTGGGCGGCTGCTGCGGCGGCTGCGGGTAGCCGTAACCGGCCTGCGGCGGCGCAGGGGGGACGGTCGACGGGGGCGGATTTCCGGGCAGGGGCTGCGGGGGCGCCTGGACGCCGGGTACGTGCGCCGCGGCCGCGGGGACCGAGGGCTCCGTCGGGTGGTGCGGAGCGAGCGGGTGCGGTGCGCCGCCCGGTGCGCCGGGGAAGCGGGGCGCCTCGGGGTGTGCGTTCGCCGGGACTTGGGTGCGGAACGGGGTGTGCGGCACCGTGGCGTCGGCGTCGTACCCGGTGTCTTCCGCCGGTTGCTCCGGCTCGCTCTGCTGCTCCGCCGGGGCGGGGGGTTCGGTGGGCGGGGCCTGCTCGTCGGAAGCGGGCAGTGCGTCCTCCTCGGGCACGCCTTCGTCCACAGCGATACCGAAGGTCGTGGCGAGCCCGACGAGCCCGGTGTCGTAACCCTGGCCCAGCGCGCGGAACTTCCAGCCCTCGTCCTTGCGGTAGAGCTCGCCGCAGAGCATCGCCGTCTCTTCGCCCGTCTCCGGCTCGACGTCGAAGTGGAGGAGTTCCTCCGCCTCTTCGCCCGCGGTGTCGTAGAGGTGCAGGCGCAGCGGCCCGACGTCGGCGAAGGTGCCGCCGTCGGCCGAGGCGGCGAGGAGGACGCGCTCCACGCCCTCGTCGAGCGAGGTGAGGTCGGCCTCGACGGTGTCCCGCAGGCTCTCCGCCTCGCGGGACTTCGCGAGATGGCGGACGAGCCCCGAGGGGTGCCGGGGCTGGTTGTAGAAGACGAAGTCGTCGTCGGAGCGGACGCGTCCGTCCTCGGCGAGCAGGAGAGCGGATGCGTCGATGTCCGGTACGCCGGCGCCCGGGGACCAGCGGAGCACGGCACGCACGGTGCTCGCTTCCAGGGGCGCGTTGGAGCCCTTCGTCATGGCGTGCGTCATGGGTTCATCCTGCCTGTGCGCGGCGTCCCGGGACAACGTGGGGCGGGGTCGAGTGACGCGGCTCCCCACCCCTTGGGGAACTCTTGACCTGTCCCCGTACGTACGATGAACGACCCCGGCCATATCCGGCCCGCCGGAACGAACGGCACCGCCCCCATCTCGTCCGGAAACGTCCGCAACGCGGCGGCCGGCCGGACGCGCGGCAGCGGTGAGTGCGACGTGAGTAAGGACATCCATGCGGCATTTCAGGCACCTGGCGCCTGAGGTCCGACGCGGCCTCTTCCACCGCGAACCGGACGAGTTCACCGCCGAATCACCGGCCCGCACCCTCGCCGCCGCCCTCGGCGCGACTCTCTACAGCCCCGCCAACCGCCCCGGCCTCGCAGCCGACGTGGTGCAGCAGGCGCGGAGCGGCGTCGTGTCGATGGTCCTCTGCCTGGAGGACGCCGTCCCCGACGGCGAGGTCTCCGAGGCCGAGGCCAACCTGGTGCGGCAGTTGGACGAGCTCGCCCTCGCCGAGGACGACGGAGCCGAACTCCCGCTGCTCTTCGTACGGGTACGCACCCCCGAGCAGATACCCGACCTCGCCAAGCGCCTCGGGCCCGCGGTCGGCCTCCTCTCCGGCTTCGTCGTGCCGAAGTTCACCGAGGAGAGCGGAGCGCCCTTCCTCGACGCGCTGAAGCAGGCCGAACGCGACTGCGGGCACCGCCTCTTCGCGATGCCGGTGCTCGAATCCCCCGAGCTGCTCCACCTGGAGACGCGCACCGCGACCCTCGCCGGCATCGCCCGCTGCGTCCGCGCGCACCGCGACCGCGTCCTGGCGCTGCGCCTCGGCGTCACCGACTTCTGCTCCGCGTACGGGCTGCGCCGCACCCCCGAGATGACGGCGTACGACGTGCAGTTGGTGGCCTCCGTCATCGGCGACGTCGTCAACTTCTTCGCACGCGCCGACGGTTCGGGTTTCACGGTGACAGGACCCGTCTGGGAGTACTTCAGGCTCCAGGAGCGGATGTTCAAGCCGCAGCTCCGCCGCTCCCCCTTCACCAGCGGCCGCGCGGACGAGCTGCGCACGTCGCTCATCGCGCACGACATGGACGGCCTCCTGCGCGAGATCGAACTCGACCGCGCCAACGGGCTGCTGGGCAAGACCTGCATCCACCCGTCGCACGTGGCCCCCGTCCACGCCCTCTCCGTCGTCAGCCACGAGGAGTACACGGACGCGACGGATATCCTGCGCCCGGAGCGGACGGGCGGCGGAGTGCTGCGCTCCGCGTACACCAACAAGATGAACGAAGTGAAGCCGCACCGCGCCTGGGCCGAACGCACGCTGCTGCGCAGCGAGGTCTTCGGGGTCGCCAGGGAGGGCGTCGGCTTCGTCGAGCTGCTGGCGGCGGGGATCAGGTGAACGGCGAGTACGGAACGGTGGTACAGGCGGCCGAGCGGGACGGCGGGCCGGCGCCCGCGCGCGGCGCGTGGAGCGGCGAGTGGGTCGAGCGCGAACTCGGCGTCCGGCTCGGCGGGGAGGGCCTGCGCGAACTCGTCGGACTCGCGCTGCGACACAACCCGAAGCGCGCCCACCTGCTCGTCTCGCGGGTGCTCGGCAAGCACGTACCGCAGCGCCCCTCGGTCGTCCTCGGCGCGGGGCGCACCCTGGGGCGGCGCGTACGCGCCCTGCTCGGCGAGGCCGCAGAACGCGCCACCGTCCTCGGGTACGCGGAGACGGCGACGGGCCTCGGCCACGCCGTCGCCGACGGACTCGGCGCCGCCTACCTCCACTCCACCCGCCGACGGGTGCCGGGGGTCGCGCCGTTCGGCGGTTTCGAGGAGGAGCACAGCCACGCCACCGGGCACCTGCTGCTCCCCGAGGACCCGTCGCTGCTCCTCGCGGAAGGACCGCTCGTCCTCGTCGACGACGAGTTCTCCACGGGGCGCACCGCCCGCAACACCCTCGCCGCGCTCCACCGCCGGCAGCCGCGGGAGCGGTACGTGCTCGTCTCGCTCGTGGACGTCCGCACCGCCGAAGACCAGGCGGCCCTCGGGGAGTTCGCCGCCTCCCTCGGCACCCGCGTCGACGTCGTCTCGCTCGCGGCGGGACGGGTCACGCTCCCCGCGGACGTGCTGGAGCGGGGCGAACGGCTCGTCGCCGCGCACGCGCCGCCTCCGGCGGACCCCTGCCCCGAGCCGGAGTTCAGCCGCGTCGACCTCGGTTGGCCCGCCGGGCTCGCGGAGGGTGCGCGGCACGGAGTCGGCCGCGAGTACGCGTCCCGCCTCGACGCCGCGCTGCCGGGCGTCGCTGCCCGCCTCGCCGACCGGCTCGCGCCTGCGCGCCCCGCGCGCGTACTCGTCCTCGGCACCGAGGAGTTGATGTACGTACCGCTGCGGATCGCGCACGCACTCGAAGAACGCCTGGGCGAGTCCGTCGAGGTCCGCTTCTCCACCACCACGCGCTCGCCGGCGCTGCCCGTGGACGACGACGGGTACGCGATC
The DNA here is from genome assembly GCF_000262345.1 of Streptomyces xiaopingdaonensis. Taxonomy (GTDB): domain Bacteria; phylum Actinomycetota; class Actinomycetes; order Streptomycetales; family Streptomycetaceae; genus Streptomyces; species Streptomyces xiaopingdaonensis. The sequence goes on from NZ_AJTQ01000103.1 coordinate 46,744, forward strand.
CGCACCGCGCTCACCTTCACCCCGCACGATCTGCCGCCCGGTGAACCGGAATCGGAGACCAGGTACGCGTACAACGTCGCGGGCGGCGGCTTCGACGCCGTGGTCGCCCTCGTCGACGACGTCGGCGACACCGAGGCGCTCCGCGCCCCCGGCGGCCTGCTCGCGCAGCTCGCGCCGCACACGGGGCGCCTCCTCCTCGGCGTCCTGCCGACGCACGTCCCGTCCGACGCGCCCGCCGGTCGGCCGCTGCACGGGCCCCAGTTCTCGTCCTACCGGGCCGAGGACGTCGGCTGGCTCCTGCGGGACCTCTCCGACGTCGAGTTGGAGGCGCCGACCGAGGAGCGGGAGGAGGCGATACAGAGCGGCGGGGCGCACTACGCGGAGTCCCTGCCCGTCGAGTACCAGCCGAGCCCCCGCTACCGGCAGCTCTTCCACAGCGCCCTCGACCACTCGGCCTCCCGCCTCGCGCGCGCGGTGGGCGCGGTCACGGAGACCGTCCTCGCCGAGCGCGGTCCGAGCCCCGTCCTCGTCTCGCTCGCCAGGGCCGGCACACCCGTCGGCGTGCTGATGCGGCGCTGGGCGCTGCGGATGCACGGGGTGGCGCTGTCGCACTACGCGGTCTCGATCGTCAGGGGACGCGGTATCGACGAGGCGGCGCTGCGCTTCCTCGCCGCCCACCACGACCCTGGCGACGTCGTCTTCGTCGACGGCTGGACGGGCAAGGGCGCCATCACGAGGGAGCTCGCCGACGCGGTGGCGGCACACCCCGGCTTCGACCCCTCCCTCGCCGTCCTCGCCGACCCGGGTTCCTGCGTGCGCACCTACGGCACCCGCGAGGACTTCCTGATCCCCTCGGCATGCCTCAACTCCACGGTCTCCGGGCTGATATCGCGCACCGTCCTGCGGGACGACCTCGTCGGCCCCGGTGACTTCCACGGTGCGAAGTTCTACCGCGAACTCGCCGCCGACGACGTCTCGCAGCTCTTCCTCGACCGGGTGGAGGGGCATTTCCCCGAGGTCGGCGAAGACGCAGCGGCCGACTCGGCGGCGCTGCGCGCGACCGACCGCACGCCCACCTGGGAGGGTTGGCGAGCCGTCGACCGGATCAGCGAGGAGTACGGCATCCGCGACGTCAACCTCGTCAAGCCGGGCGTCGGCGAGACGACCCGGGTGCTGCTGCGCCGTGTGCCGTGGCGGGTGCTCGCGCGGCGCGGTGTCGGCGCCGACCTCGACCACGTCCGGCTCCTCGCGGAGCAGCGGGGCGTGCCCGTTGAGGAGGTCGACGGGTTGCCGTACGCCGCCGTCGGCCTCGTCCACCCGCGGTACACGCGGGGTGCCACGGGTGCCGACGGCAGGGCCGCCGACTCCGGCGCGCCCGCCGCGAGTCGGGACGGCGCCCCGTGACCGACGCGCTCTTCGCCTCCGACCTCGACCGCACCCTGATCTACTCGGCGGGCGCCCTCGCCCTCGACTGCCCCGACGCGGAGGCCCCCCGGCTGCTCGGTGTCGAGACGTACCGGGGTGCACCGCTCTCCTACGTCACCGAGGCGGCGGCCGGGCACCTCGCCTCGCTCGCCGCGTCGGGCGGCTTCGTCCCCGTCACCACGCGTACCAGGGAACAGTTCGCCCGCGTCCGGCTGCCGGGCCCCGCGCCGCGGTACGCGGTCTGCGCCAACGGCGGGCACCTCCTCGTCGACGGGGAGAGCGACCCGGTGTGGCACGCCGCCGTCCGCGGGCGGCTCGGCGACTGCGCGCCGCTCGCCGAGGTGCGGTCCCGGATGCTCCGCGACGCCGGGCCCGACTGGCTCCTCAAGGAGCGCACGGCGGAGGACCTCTTCGCCTACCTCGTCGTGGACAGGGCGCGCCTGCCTGCCGGTTGGCTCGACGCGTTCGCCGGCTGGGCCGGGCCGCGGGGCTGGGGCGTCTCGATGCAGGGGCGCAAGGTCTACGCCGTCCCGTCCGTCCTCACCAAGGAGGCGGCCGTCGCCGAGGTCGTCCGCCGCAGTGGAGCAACCCTGCTCCACGCCGCGGGGGACTCCCTCCTCGACGCCGGGATGCTCGCCGCCGCCGACACCGGCTGGCGTCCGGGGCACGGCGAACTCGCCGACACCGGCTGGCGTTTGCCGCACATCGAGGCCCTCCCCGAGCGCGGCGTCCGCGCCGGCGAGCGGATCGCGGCGGCAGCGCACGAGGCGCTGCGGGGAGGGGGCGGGGCGCGGATGTCAGCCGGCGCGGCCTCCCCTCTTCCCGCCGGAGGAGAGGCCGCGCCGGGCTCTACGCCTTGGTGACGACGTCCCTCCGCCGGAAGGCGGCCGGCGCCGCGGCCGTGCAGACCGCGGCGAGGGCGGTCAGGACGGCGAGCGAGGCGACGCTGAGCGTCTCCGCCGGGTACTCGCCGACGTGTGCGAACGGGGAGACGGACTGGGCGACTTCGGGCAGGTCGAGGAGCGGGCCGAAGAAGCCTGCGAAGAGCCCGTACGCCAACACCGCCCAGACCAGGGGGACGGCTCCGGGCGCAGCGCCGTAGAGGAGGGCGGCGAGGGCGAGTACCAGCCACACGGCGGGTGCGTGCGCGACGTGGCCGAGCACCGTTTCGCCGAGCAGGCCGGCGTCCCCCGTGCTCGCCGCGGCGCCGATGCCGTCGCCGAGTCCGGCGAGGAGAAGCAGCCAGAGCGAGGAGAGGCCGACGACGGTCAAGTGGCCGCCCAGCAGGGCTCGGCGGCTGACGGCCGTGGCGAGGACGGGTTCGGTGCGGCCCTCGGTCTCCTCGCTGCGAAGTGACTGGACAGCGAGGACCGCGTGGGTCCCGGCGACGAACGCCCACATCAGCCCCATGGTTCCGAGGTAGCCGTTGAGGAGGTTGTCGGCACCTCCCAGCACCGTCACCACCTGCCCCGGAGCGTCCTCCAGCCCGTCGAGCAGGGGCTGGGTGAACGATCCGTACGCGACCGCGCCGAGGAGCACGGCCGCGCTCCATCCGACGAGACCCGGTCCGTGCAGGCGAAAGGCGAGCGCGAGCGGCGAGTTGAGCCACGGGGCGGCCCGGGGAGCGCCGTGGCGCGGTGGGATCAGGCCGGCGCCGAGGTCGCGGCGTATCGACGTGGCGTAGCCGAGCGCGGCCGTCGCCGCGGCGAAGGCGAGCGAGAGCAGCAGTGGCCACCAGCGGTCCAGCGTGTAGGGCGCCGTCTGCTGGGACCAGCCGATCGGTGAGAGCCACGAGAGCCAGGAAGGGCCGCTCTGCTGCACGTGGGCCATGTCCCCCAGGGCCCGCAGCGCGAACGCGGCGCCGAGCACGGCGCCCGCCGTCCCCGCGGCGGCCCGCGGTTGGGCGGACATCTGGGCGGTGGCCGCGGCGGTGCCGGCGAACGCGAGGGCACAGGCACCGACGCCCGCGCCGAACAGGAGGGAGCCGGCGCCGTCGTAGCCCCCTCCGACCATGACGGCGGTGATCAGCACGGTGGTCACGGCCGCCATCAGCGTCGTCAGGAGCAGCGCCGCGGTGAGCTGTGCGTGGCGGCCGACCACGTTGGCGCGGATCAGCTCGGTCCGCCCCGCCCGCTCCTCGGCCCGGGTGTGCCGGACCACCGTCAGCAGACCCATGAGCCCCGCCCCCGTGAGGAGGTACAGGCCGTACTCGCCGACGAGGAACCGCTCGACCGTCAACGCGTCGAACCCGAACCCGGGGCCGCCGAACATGGCACCGGCGGGGGTCCTCGCGAAACCGGCGAAGGATTCCAGGTCCTCCTCGGTCTCCGCGAGGGTGCCCATCGCGGAGGAGAAGTAGGCCATCAGCAGGGTCAGCCCCAGCGTCCAGCCGAAGAAGCGGACGCGGTCCCGCCGCAGCATGAAGACGAGGAGCTTGCCCGTGCCGGTCAAGCCTCCCGGCGCGAGCCCGTCGCGTGCCGGGAGGGCGGCGGCCGTCATGCGGTCCTCCCGCCGTCCGCGCGGGAGGAGGTGCCGTCGCCGTAGTGGCGGAGCAGCAGTTGTTCGAGCGTCGGCGGATGGGCGCTGAGGGCGTGCACGTCGTGTTCGCCGAGATACCGCACGACGGGGGCGAGTCGGTCGCCGTCGACCTCGAAGCGGAGGCGGCCGTTCTCGGTCCGCAGGTCGTGGACGCCGGGGAGGTCGGCGAGGGCGTCGGCCGGCCGCCCGGTGGCGGCCTCGACGGAGGTGCGGGTGAGGTGGCGCAGTTCGTCGAGCGAGCCGGACTCCACGATCCGTCCCTGGCGGACGATCGAGATGCGGTCGGCGAGGACCTCCACCTGCGCGAGGACGTGGCTGGACAGCAGTACCGTGCGACCGGCCTCCCTGGCTTCCCTGATGCACTCCTGGAACGCCGCCTCCATGAGCGGGTCCAGCCCCGCCGTCGGCTCGTCGAGCAGCAGCAGTTCGACGTCGCTGGCGAGGGCCGCGACCAGGGCGACCTTCTGCCGGTTGCCCTTGGAGTACGTGCGTCCCTTCTTGCCCGGGTCGAGGTCGAAGCGTGCGCACAACTCGTCGCGGCGGACGGGGTCGGCGCCGCCGCGCAGCCGCGACAGCAGGTCGATCGCTGCGCCGCCGGTCAGGTTCGGCCACAGCTCCACGTCACCGGGGACGTAGGCGAGGCGGCGGTGGAGAGGGACGGCGTCGTTCCACGGATCGTGGCCGAGCACGCGCGCGGTGCCGCTGTCGGCGCGCAGCAGTCCGAGCAGGACGCGGATCGTGGTGGACTTTCCGGCGCCGTTCGGGCCGAGGAAGCCGTGCACCTCGCCCGGTGCCACGGCCAGTTCGAGGCCGTCGAGCGCCCGGACCGGGCCGAAGGATTTGGTGACGTCGTGCATCTCGATGGCAGGAGTCATGTGGGTACCCCGTCTGTCGTCGTTTGCCGCCGTTTGTTGTCTTTCGTCGTCGGTCCGTGACGGAGGCGTGCGGGGGCGCCGGCGCGGGTCATGCGGAAGCGCCGTCCGACGGTGGGTCGGGGACGTGCAGGGGGTGGTCGTCGAGCATCGATCGGTCGACGAAAAGCCCCTGGCAGAACAGCTCCACGGCGGGGAAGGTGATGGTCCGCACGTACTCGCGCAGGGAGGCCGTGAAACGGGCGTCGTCCCCGTTGTCCGGGTGGAGGGTGAACCAGACCAGCAGACTGCCGAGCCCCTGGTAGGCGAGGAACCTCGTGCGCGCGGCCGGAGCCCGACTGCTGCGGATGACGCCCGCCGCCTCGCCCGCGGCGAGGTACGCCGCGGCGTCACCGATCATGTGCTCGGCGGTCGTTGCCGCCAGCTCTCCGCCCGCTTGGACGCTGCGCAGCAGGTAGCGGACGATCGGCGCGAACTCCTCGATGCCAGCCGTCCGCGCGAGCAGCGAGCCGGTGTCGGTGTCGGTGAGGGCTTCTTCCTTCGCCGTCCGCAGCAGCGCCAGTACATGGGCGTCGCACGCCCTGCGCAGGCCCTCCTTGGAGCCGAAGTGGTGGACGATCAGCCCCGCCGTCACTCCGGCGTCGTCCGCGATCGTCCGCAGGCCCGCTCCGAACCCGTCCCGCCCGAACCGCACGACCGCGGCGTCGCGGATCTGCGCGGACGCGCCGCCGGGGTCAACTGCGCCTGGTGCGCCTCCTGTTCGCATGCGAGCAGGCTAAACAGGCGTTCAATGCGAAGGCAACGGAGAGTCGTCACGGGGTCCGCTAAGAAGACGTCAACGGTCGTCGTGCCGTCTCAGCACTCCGCCGTGGCTCGTCCGGGCGGAGGACCGTCAGAAGAGTTGCCTGCAACTGGGTTGTGCGGCCGGAGCGTTGGCGGGGACGGCTGTCCTCAAGTCCCGGATCAGGCAGGCCACGGCGGCGGGGGCGGGACCCCTGGTCCGGGGCCGCACCCCTCGGCCGGTCCCGGACCGTCCCTCAGCCGCAGCAACCGCCCCCGCAGCACCCCCCGCCCCCGGCGGACTGCGCGGCGCCGGACGGTGCGCTGCCGGCGCTGCCGACCGCGACCGTCGACAGAAGCTTGACGGTGTCCCCGTGGCCCTGCGGGCAGTCGGCGGGCGCGCTCGACTCGGCCATGGGACGGCTCAGTTCGAAGGTGTCGCCGCACTCGCGGCAGCGGTACTCGTATCGCGGCATGGCCACAGCCTAGCCGCCTCCCGTCCGGCCGCTGCGGGCTCAGCGACCGCCGCCGCGTTCCTCGCGGATACGGTCGACCACGGCCTGGACCGTCTCCTTGACGGCGTCGAGCTCGGTGAGGAGGTGCCAGTAGTCGGGGTGGCGTCCGGTCAACGAGGCGACCGCGCGGTCCACCCGTTCCACCGACTCGTCGAGCGGCTGGGCGTGCCGCGGGTCGGGGGTGCTGCGTCCTGCCATCGCCAGGCGCTGGGCGTCGCGGATGGCGAACCGGGTGCGGTCCACCTCCGAACTCTGGTCGAACGAGACGTCGTTGAGCCGCTGGAGACGCTCGCCGGCTGCCTTGACGGCCTCGTCCGTGTCGTTGAGCAGGCCCCGCACCTCGGCGAGGAGCGTGGTGGCGTCCTCCCACCGCTGCTCGTCCCGCGCCGTCGATGTTTCGCGGAGCTTCTGCTGGGCCTGCGCGACGGACTGGGCGGCGCGCTCCGGCACCTGCTGGAGGTCCTGCCAGCACGCGGCGCTGAACCGCCTGCGCAGCTCGCTGAGGACCGGATCGACCTGCTGTGCCCGCGTCTCCAGCGCTTGGGTACGGGTGCGGAGGGACGCGATCCGCTTGTCGATCTCGGCCGCGCGTTCCGGGAGGCGTCTCGCCTCCTGCGCGATCGTCTCGGCCTCGCGCACCATCTCGTCGGCCCGGTGCACCGTCGCCTGCACGCCGTGCTGGGCCGCGCCCTCGTTGAGCCTCGTCAGCTCGGGGGAGAGGGCGGCGAGCCGGGCCGCGAGGGCGTCGGCCTTCAGGCCCGAACTCCGGGCCTCGTCCAGCGCGTTGGTGGCCCCCAGGAGCGCTTGCTTGGCCCGCTCCACCGCGGGCGCCATCCGGGCGAGCTGGCCCTCCGCCTTCTCGACGAGGGGCGCCAGGCTCCGCGCGAAGGTGTCCAACTCCGCCTTGACGCGCTCCAGGTCGTGCCGGGCGCGCTCCAGCTCGGCGCGCGCGTGGGCGGCGGCCGAGGCGTCGAGGTCGTCGCGGTCGAGTTCGTGGCTGTCGACGACGGTGATGTAGTCGTGGCTGGCGCGGTCGATGCGGTTGCCGAACTCGGCGAAGTCGGCGACGGCCTTGCGGCCCGCGGGGGAGTCGTCGACCGCGCCGATGGTCTCCACCGAGATCCGCAGGTCGCGTTGGGCGGTGTCGAGTTCGTAGAAGGCTGCTGCCGCGGCGTCCTGGGCAGCCTGCGCGTCGGCCCTGAGGTTCTCGGCACGCCCGCTGCCCCAGCCCCAGCGGCGGGTCCCGCCACCGTTCCTCGCCGTCACGTGTCCCTCTCCCGTGTGCCGCAGCCAGTGGATCGACGGTCATTCTCCCACCAGTGGCAACGAACACACGAGCCGGTACGTTCGCGGAAACCGCAAGCGATTCCGACGGCGCGGGGCGGATCATCCCAGGGGCTTGACGGCGATCCGGCCGTTGTCCGTCTCCGCCGACACCCGGTAAGGACTGGCGCTGCGATCCGGAACGGAGACGTCGACGCCGCCGTTGTCCGTCTCCGTCGAGACGTCGTACTCCGCGCCCCCGCCCGTCGGCAGCGCGATCGAGATGTTGCCGTTGTCGGTGCGGGCGTCGACCAGCCGCGGCTTGCCCTTCAACGCGAGGTCCACGGTGCCGTTGTCGGCCCGCGCCCTGATCCGCTCGCTCTCGGTGTCGCGCACCTCGATCCGCCCGTTGTCCGTCTCCAGGCGCATCGCACCGTCCACCTTGCGGGTCTTGATGCTCCCGTTGGAGGTGCCGAGGTCGACGGCGCCCTCGGTACCGTCGACATCCACCGTGCCGTTGTCCGTGCGCACCTTGACCGGGCCCGAGGCGCGCTCCACCGCGACCGCCCCGTTCCCCGTCTCGACGTCGAGCGCGCCGAGTTCGCGCGCGGTGACCTTGCCCGAGTCCCCGCGCACCTGCACCGAGGCGCCGTCGGGCACCGCGACGCGGTACCGGCCCTCGCACTTGACCATGAACCCGGCGCACTTGGTGTGGAGGCGGATGTCCCCTTCCTTCGCCTGCGACCACGCGGTTTCGGCCTTTCCCGCCACCCGCGTCGCCTTGAACCAGCGCGTCACCTCCACGCCGTCCGCGTCGTCGGCGGCAGGCACCAGCTCGAGGCGGCTGCCCCGGACGTCGAGCGCGAGCGGGCGGTCCCCCGCCGGGGCACGGAACGTCCGCTTCTCGGGTTTCCCGTCCCCGACCGTGCCGACCGCGACCCCCGCCGCCACACCGCCGACGGCGATCACCGCCATGACGCCGACCACTGCGATCCCGACCCCGTACCTCACTGCGCCTCCCAGACCGTCCGGCAGACCGTCCGACCCACCGACGAAGAGCCTAGAAAGCACCCGCCCGAGCGGCGATACCGCCGCCCCCCGACCTCGGGGTGGGGATACCCCCAGCACAAGCGCGTTTGCGCCGTCTCGCCACCGGCAGGGTACGCTGACCCCCGTCGGGTGCGTGCCCGATGGAGGGCGCATAGCTCAGCGGTAGAGCGCCTGCCTTACAAGCAGGATGTCACTGGTTCGAATCCGGTTGTGCCCACCGAGTACGTAGCGCTGTGACCAGCTACCGAGAGGCCCCTGCGGCATCGCGCAAGGGGCCTCTTGCCGTGTACGCGCTTCAGTGGGGAGCCAAAGAGGGAGCCACAGCCGCGCTCACGCGTCCCCTCTCCGACGTCGGCGAAGACATCGTCCATGGCCCTCGCGTCCTTGTTGATCACCGGCCGGAGCTGCTCGGAAGTCCCGCACCGCATGTTCCCGGCAGCGAGTGGGCCACCCTGTGGCCGGAAAGTCGGCGGCGGTCCGACGGACCGGGCGGTGGCGCACGGGAGAGCCGGCCGACCGGCGTCGCCTCAAGGGTCAGTCGGAGGCGAGGAGTTGCTCGCGCAGGATGTCGGCGTGCCCGCAGTGGTGGGCGAGTTCGCGCAGGACTTGCAGGTACACCCAGTGCAGCGTGCGCGGCCCGGTCCAGTGGCCGGTCACGACGGTGTCCAGCGGCAGGTCGGCGACGATCGATCCGGCCGTCGCGCAGGCTTCCCTGTGGGCCGCCGTGACGGAGGCGACGGTGTCGTCGTCGGTGAGACGGAAGGACTCGTCCGGGCTCTCGACGACGCCGAGCTCCCGGCGCGGGGTACCGCCGACGCACTCCTCGAACCACATCCGCTGCATCCACGTGACGTGTTTGAGCAGCCCGAGCAACGTCGTCTCCGAAGAGACGAGCCGGCGGCGGACCTGCTCCTCGGCGAGCCCGTCGAGGGTTGCCTCGACGGCGCTCCGGTACTCCTCGACGAACGCGTCGAGCTGGGTGCGCTCGTCGTCCAACGGCACGTCGAACGAGCCCATCGAAGTCCCCTCGTACGGCGGGCGAAGGCGCATCAGCTCCTGTGAGCGGCGGCCCGGACATCGACGATCCTAAGCTCAGTCCGGACTGCGGTCACGCAGGGGCTTCATGCGGTTCCGCCCGACCGAGCCAAGCGGCCGTCGCCGGCGACGGCCGCCCACGTGCGCCCGCTCGGGGGACGGGACTTGAGGTCGTACGGACACGACGCGCCCGCTCGCGACTGTCAGTGGGTCCTGCTTCACTTGGAGAAGTCAGTACGAAGGGAAGTGCGATGCCCACAGTGATCCACAGGACGCGGGCCGAACTGGAGGAGCAACGCGTGCGACTCCTGCAGGAAGTGCACATGAGCTACGACGAGTTGCGGCGCCGAGCCGACACGTACTCCCTCTCGCTCGACGACCTGGACGTCTGGTACACGATCGAGAGCATCGACTACCTTCTCGGCGGTGAGTGCTGAACAGCAGCAGAAGCTGAACGAGTTGGCCGACGGTTTCGCGGGCAAGCTGACGGAGCTGACGCGCGGCGTCCTGGGTGAGGAGTCTCCGCGCTTCCATGCGCTCAACATGGGCAACAGGGTGCGCGTCGCCCCCATACACGACGACGAGAAGGTGCTCCGCATCCCTGTTCGGATCGGCGGCGTCGTGCGACTGAGCCTGCTTGTGCGGTACTTCTGCTGCTGGGACGGGCACAGCGCCTTCCTGGCCACCGACCAGTCGCATGTGCACCTCTATTACGCGGACGTCCCCGATCCCCTGCTGCGGTTCGAGTACGAACGGAAGTCGCAGGAGCCTCCCGGCGCCCACGTCCAAGTCCACGCCCACCGCGACGAGATGGCGTATCTGCTGCGGCTCTCCGACGCCGGACGGCCCGGGGAGAAGTTCAGGCACGACCGGCTGCCGAGGCTGTCCGAGATGCACCTGCCGGTCGGAGGGCACCGGATGCGGCCTTCGCTGGAGGACGTACTCCTCTTCCTCAAGCGCGAGTTCGGTATCGACACCGCGGCGGACTGGCGGACGGTCATCGACCGGCACCTCGAGGAGTGGCGACTGATGCAGCTCAAGTCCGCCGTGCGCGACGCTCCGGAAGCCGCTGCCGAAGTCCTCCGCGGCCTCGGGTACGGCGTCGAGGCGCCGAAGGTGGCGGCTCAGAGGAGCGGGAAGCCGGCCAAGCTCTTCTGGCCGTGAACCCGGCTCCCGCCCGTGAACCCGGCTCCCCTACGCCCCGCCGACCCGGCGAAGGAGGCACACCCGGTCCTGCCCCGGCCCGTCGTAGTCGGTGTGGACCGGGAGGCCGTCGAGGTCGCGGTCGCCCGGTTCGGGGAGGAAGCCCATGGCGCGGTGGAAGGCGAGCGAGCCCGTGTTGGCAGGGGAGGTGACGGCGCGGACCTCGCTGCGGCCCGAGGCGGCGGCGCGTCGGAGGAACGCGGTGTAGAGGTCGCGTGCGAGGCCCTGGCCGCGGAGCTGCGGGTCGACGCCGACGAAGTGGATGTACGCCTGCGTCTCGTCGTCGGGCGGGTGGAAGCCGACGAGGAAAGCCCTGATGCCGGTGGCGTCCTCCTGGACGAGGCTGGTGCGGGAGAAGAACTGGAGGAAGAGCTTCGGCAGCAGCAGGGAGAGCTCGCGTGCCTCGGCGGGGGTGCGTGAGTCGCCCCACCAGGTCTGCACGCGCGCGACGAGCGCGGGGTGGTCGTCGAGGCGTGCTTGGCGCAGGTCCGGCATGGCTTCTCCTCGGGCGGTTCGACGGGCGGTCGCCGACCGATCATCCCGTACCGGACGCCGCTCCGGGGTGCGGTCGCGACATGACGGAGCGCTCATGACCGGCCAATGCGAAAGTGGACACCGCCAGTTCGGGAGGGGCCGGGCCGGGCCGCCGTCTCAGCGGGTCGCGGCCGACTCCGCCGGGCGCTCGGACCGCTGGAGTTGGTGGGGGAGGAGCGGGGCGTAGGCGGCGGGTGCGGGACGGCGCTTTATGACGTACGCGGCGAGCGCGCCCGCGGCGAAGAGGGCGGCGACGGAGACGATGGTGCCGAACCACGAGGCACCGAGCCACTGCGCGCCGAGGTAGCCGAGCCCGACGCTGTAGGCGGCCCACGCGAACGCGGCCACCACGGACCACGGGACGAACTGGCGCGCGTCCCGGTGCACGGCCCCGGCCGCGAGGCTGACGACCGACCGCCCGGCAGGCGCGAACCGCGCCAGTACGACGAGCCCCCCGCCGCCGCGCGCGAGCGCGTGCCCGAGCCGCTCCTGGGCGACGGTGAGGCGCCGGGAGCGGGCGATGGCGCCCTCGAAGCGGGCGCCTCCGCGCCAGGCGAGCCGGTACGCGACGAGGTCCCCGACGATCGAGGCCGCGGCGGCGCAGAGCACCAGCAGCAGCATCTCGGGGACCATCGCCGTCAGCGGATTGTCGCCCGCTGCGTGGAGGGAGCCCGCGGCGTCCGCGGCTCTGGTCCCGGCGACTGCGGTAGCCGCGGTGATGACGAGCACACCGCTCGGCAGCAGCGGCACGAACACGTCGAGTAGTACCGATGCTGCGACAACTGCGTAGATCCATGGGGAGGTGGTCAGGGACCCCAGGATTTCCAGCACTGTGCGTTCCCCGTTTCTCCCCTGCCCGACTCTCGTTCCACAGGCGTCTACCGCCGTACAGCCTACGCCCGCATACCCCCGGCGGAGCCGCCTGGCCCGCGTGGTGCCCCTCTCACCTCGGTACGTGGTTATGGATCTACGGACGGATCACAGCGAACAGGTGGAGGAACGGATGAGAGTAGCAGTACAGGCGGCCTCACTGGCCCTGGTGGGCGCCGTCGCCGCGAGCGTTCCTGCGGCGGCTCAGGGGGCCGACGACTTCTACCGTGCGTCCCACAAGGGGACGTTCGCGCCGGTCAAGGGCGGCCACGTACCGCGAGCGGTCACCTACGACGAGCGGCTGGTGCCGAAGGGCGCACGGATCAAGGTCGTCGACGAGGGGGCGACGCGGATCTCGCTCCGCGTCGCGGGCGTGGCCAGGGGCCACCACTTCGGGGCGCACGTGCACACCAAGCCGTGCGGCGCGAAGCCGGACGACTCGGGGCCGCACTACCAGAACGTCCGCGACCCGCATCAGCCGTCGACCGACCCGAAGTACGCCAACCCGCGCAACGAGGTGTGGCTCGACTTCGCTTCGGGGCTGCTCGGGCACGGGGAGTCGTCGGCGGTCCAGCGGTGGAAGTTCCGTACGGGGCAGGCCCGTTCGCTCGTGCTCCACGAGCACGGCACCGAGACGGGCCCCGGCCACGCCGGGCAGGCCGGTGACCGGGTCGCCTGCTTCTCCGTCCCGTTCGGTGAGCCGCGGCGCTGAGCCGTGCGGCACGTCGCCCGCCGTCCTCTTCGCGAGGGCGGCGGGCGACGTGCGTGTCAGGCGGGGAGGTAGATCTTGGACTTGCAGACGGTGCAGTACGTACCGTCCTCGCGCTTCTCCAGCCGGGGGTGGGCGCACTCGCTGTGGAGCACCACCAAGTCCTCGGGATGGAAGCGGAGTTCGACGCCGCCCTCGGGCGGGCGGACGAACGCCGTTGCGCGGGGGTGGCGTCGGTCGGGTTCGGCGGCCGGGTCCACGAAGGACAGGACGTCCGTGAGGATTCCGGTGCAGCCGCTGCGACGGTCCATGACGAGGGAGCCGACGGGGAGTTGCGACACGGTGTCACGCTCCCCTCAGTGCGGAGGCGAGCGCCCGCGCGGTCTCGGCGGTGCACCGGCCGAGCGCGATCAGCGGCGGCTCCTCGTCCTGCGCGGCGAGGGTCACGGGGTCGATACCGAGGGACGGCAGCGTCAGACCGGCTTCGGCCAGAGCCGTGCGCAGTTCGTGCACTGCTTCGTTCGGTTGTGCCGTGCGGGGAGTTGGCATGGCTCCTTTCACTCTGCGTGGTGAGGAGAACACGGTGCGGTTTAGGATGTACCGGGGTGAGCGCCGCCTTTCACGGGTGGGGGCTCTGTCGGACCGAGTTCGGGCTGGTTGTCGTGGTGCGAGTCGTGCAGACGAAGACGAAAGTGAACCCGCCCTCGTGGAAGGGGACTTTCGGTCAGGACGTGCAGCGGATGCGGGAAGCGCGGGGTGTGTCACAGGACGGCCTGGCTCGGGCCGTCGGCTACAGCCGTACGTATGTGAGCAAGGTCGAGTCCGGCACGATCATGCCCTCGACGCGGTTCGCGGAAGGCTGCGACAAGGTGTTCAACACGGGGGTCTGTTCGCGACGCAGTTGTTGCGGATCACGGAAGGGCAGCACGTGTCGTGGTTCGCGCCGTACGTGGATACGGAGCGGGAGGCTTCTGCCGTCCATGATTACTCGATCGCGTTCATCATGGGCATGTTGCAGACGGCCGAATACGCGCGAGCCGTTTTTGAGCGCGGTCCCTTGCTCCTCTCTGTCGAGGAGATCGAAACGCGAGTCGCCAGGCGGGTACAGCGCCGGGAGATCTTGCAGCGAGAGGAGCCAGCGAGGGTTTGGGTGGTCCTTCACGAAGCCTGCCTGCGTGCCAGGATCGGCTCGCCGTGGACGATGGTCGAACAACTCGACCACATCAGGGCGGAGTTGAAGCGGCATCCGACGCTGACGGTGCAAGTACTGCCGTACGAATCCGCGGCCGGAGCCACGAACATTCCTTTCACCGTGTTCGAGAACTTCGAGAGTTCGCCTGTGGTGTACGTAGAGGGACCTCAGGGGGCGCGCCCCTACGGAGCGGACACAGTGGTCAGCAACGCCTGGCAATCCCTGGAAAGCCTGCGGGCCTGTGCGTTGGGCCCCCATGATTCTGATCTGTACATCGGCACAGTGAGGGATGAGCATGCACGACAGGCAGTGGGTCAAGTCCAGCTACAGCGCCCAGACAGGCGAGTGCGTCGAGTGGGCCCCGGCTCTCGCGTCCGCGGGAAGCGTCCCCGTTCAAGACAGTAAGGATGTCGGACGAGGCGAACTTCGCTTCTCCCCCGCAGCCTGGTCCGCGTTCGTCACGGAAACTCAGCGCCCCGCCAAGTGACCTACACCCACCCCTAGTTGAGCCCCGCCGCCCGGCGGGGCTCTTCGCCTACGCGAGTGCCATGCCGTGGATGCGCTCCAGCCGCGCGGCGGGCGCGTCGTGCGGGTCCGCAGGGTGCGGCGCGTCGGGGAGGGGGCGGGCCTGTGCCAGGGCGAGGTCCGCCTTGCGGCCGCGGAAGTCCAGCGTCATCAACTGGTTGCCGAACCAGGGGCCGCCGGTGCGGTCCCAGCCGAGCGAAGGGCGCTGCACCTTGGCGTGGCGGGAGAGCGCACGGCCGAGCCAGCGTCCCGGTGCGCTCCAGCCGATGCGGAAGCCGACGCGCATGAAGCCGGGGACGCTGTTGTGCATCGGCGAGCAAGTGAGCTGTGTGACGCGGGAGTTGACGGGACGCGAGAAGCGCGGCTCGGCGGTGTAGGCGTGGTGGACGTCGCCGGAGAGGACGCTGATCGTCGCGGGCGCGTCGGGGGAGGCCGCGATCTCCTCGATGAGGGCGCCGAGAGCGCGGAAGGAGGCGGGGAAGGCCGCCCAGTGCTCCAAGTCGGCGGCTCGGCGCAGGCGTTCGCCGCGAGCCGCCCAGCGCTCCCCGCGCGCCCCGGCGCAGAGCGCCGAGTTCCACTCCTCGACGTCGTGGATCGCGGGCGGCAGCAGCCACGGGAGGGAGGAGCCGATGAGGAGGTGGTCGTACGCGCCGGGGCCGCCGTCGTGCACCTGCTCGGTGAGCCACTCCCACTCGTCGTCGTCGAGCATGGCGCGCTGCTGCTCGGGGAGTACGCGTCCGGCGCGGCTGTCGACCATGAGGAGCCGGACGCGCCCGAAGTCGCGGCGGTAGCTCCAGCGGACGGCCGCCGGGTCCGCGTCGGCCTCCTCGGCGAACTTCCGCAGCGCCGCCGTGCCGTCGTCGCTCTCGCGGACGGCCGCGTAGACGGGGTCCTCGGCGAGTGCGGCGGGGGAGAGGTTGCCGAGGTGCTGATAGACCCAGTAGGAGGTGAGGCCGCCGACGATGCGTTCGTGCCACCACGGCGTCGCGCGGATCTCCTCCTGCCAGGAGGCGCTGGTGTTCCAGTCGTCGATGACGTCGTGGTCGTCGAAGACCATCAGGCTGGGGACGGTCGAGAGGAGCCAGCGGACCTCGGGGTCGCCCCAGGACTCGTCGTAGAGCGCGGTGTACTCGCCGTAGTCGGCGACCTGGTCCCAGGGCGGTTCGGAGAGGTCGCGGTCCTCGGCCAGGCGGGAGCGGACCCGGTCCGAGGTCTCGTCGGCGTAGACCTGGTCGCCGAGGAGCAGGAGGAGGTCTGGGCGCTCGGCGCCTTCGGCGGCCTGCTGCGCGAGTGCGTCGAGCGCGTCGGGGCCCAGCGGGTCGTGCCTGCTGTGCGCGGGGCGGGTCGCCCAGCGGCAGGAGCCGAAGGCGACCCGGAGTCCGTCGGCGTCCTCCGGCGGCGTGCGTATCGTGCTGGCGGGGAACGGCGAGGCGGGGAGCGGCCAGACCTGCTCGCCGTCGAGGTGGACGCGGTACGGGGTCTCGGTGCCGGGCTCGAGGCCGACGACGGTGACGAGCGCGTAGTGGTGCCCGGAGATCTGCCAGGTGGCGGCGGAGCCGCCGGCCGTCGAGCCCTCGCACTCCACCTCCGCGGTGCAGGGGGCTTCCGTCTCGACCCACACCGTGGCGGTGTCCTCGTTGACGTAGCGCAGTACGGGACCCAGTCGCAACCCGGTCATCGACCCTCCTCCTCGGCGCACCGCCGATCCGCAGCTCAGCCCGCACCGTACGGAAACGGTGCGGGGATAGGCCAGTTGGCCACTGCACGCGGAACGGCGCGTGCCCTCCCCGGACGCGTCCGGGGAGGGCACGGGGGAGCGGGGTCAGCAGGTGCCGAGGGCTTCGGTGAGTGCGGTCTTCTCCGCGGAGTCGACGGTGAGCGAGTAGGTGTCCTTGACCCACACCCAGATGCGGGCGTACTCGCAGTGGTAGCCGTCGGACGGGGGCAGCCAGTCGGCGGGGTCGCTGTCGCCCTTGGAGCGGTTGGTGCTCGCGGTGACGGCGAGGAGTTGCGCCGTGTCGAGGTCGTTGGCGAAGGACTCGCGCCTGTCCTGGGTCCAGTCGGAGGCGCCCGAGCGCCAGGCCTCGGCGAGCGGGACGACGTGGTCGATGTCGAGGTCGGACGGGTCGCTGACGGACTCGTCGTCGTAGACGCTGTTCCAGGAACCGCTCGTGGGGTAGCAGTCGTTGCCGGTCTCGACGTCCGTGCCGTCGCGCTTGAGGACGGCCTCGCGGGTGTTGCAGTTGTCGCCCTGGTCGATCCAGTGCGAGAACTTGTCGCGGTCGTAGCCGTCCGAGGAGCCCTCGGCCTCCTCGGTGAGTCCGGCGAGCATCGTCTCGGCCTCGCCCGCGCTCGGCGGCGCCGGCGGGTCGGCCTGGGCGGTGGAGGTGCCGAGGGTGCCGACGAGGAGGCCGGCGAGGAGCGCCCCGGCTCCGGCGGTCGCGGCGAGCTTGCCGCGACGCGCGTAGATCTTGCGACGGGTGGAACGCATGCGAACTCCCTTGCTGTGGGGGGATGTTGGACGCGGCGGCCGCCCGCGTCCGAGCACAGCCTGGCGTCGTGTCCACGTCATAGCAAGAGGTTGCCCGGTGCTCGGACCGTCGCCACCCCGGGACGCGTCGCTCCTTCGGGTGGTCGGGCGGGTGCGAACGAGCTCTCGGGCCGCGGGTGTTCGAGCGCCGGAAGTGGTGTCGGTCACACGCGGGCGGTCGCCGCGCCTTCCGGGCGGGCGCTGACGGCGCAGTCCGTGGCCGTCCGCGCAGCTCGTCGCGTAGGGTCGGGGGCGCAGCAGCAGAAGGGGAGTAGCTCTTCGCCGGCTCGTCGACACACTGGCCCGCTCCGGCGGGCCCGGCGCCCGGAGCGCGGCGGCATCCGTGCCGCCCGCGCCAGCGAGACCTTCGGCCGCAGCGTCCGTATCCGCACCGTGTCCACCGCGCGGTGCCGTCCGACGCTGCCGTGCCGGAGCGTCCTCAGCGTCGGTGCGGCGGCCCGAGCCCCGTCAAGGAGCCTCCACCGTGCTCAGCCTCACCGTCGTCGCCGTGGTCTTCGGCGTCGTCTTCCTCGCCGAACTCCCCGACAAGACCGCGCTCGCCGGCGTGATGCTCGGTGCCCGCTACCGGGCCTCGTACGTCTTCGCCGGTGTCGCGGCCGCCTTCGCCGTCCATGTCGTCCTCGCCGTCGCGGCGGGCTCCGTGCTCACCCTGCTTCCGCACCGGCTCGTGCAGGGGTTCGTCGGCGTGCTCTTCCTCGTCGGCGCGGCCGTCCTGCTCTTCAAGAGGGACGACGACGAGGACGACGAGGTCAAGACGCCGGCCGACCAGTCGTTCTGGAAGGTGGCGGGGAGCGGCTTCGGTCTGATCATGGTCGCCGAGTTCGGGGACCTCACCCAGATCATGACCGCCAACCTCGCGGCGCGGTACGACGATCCGCTCTCCGTCGGCCTCGGTGCCGTGCTGGCGCTCTGGGCGGTCGCCGGGATCGGCATCCTCGGCGGGCGGACGCTGATGCGGTTCGTCCCGTTGCGGCTGGTGACGCGGGTCGCCGCGGCGCTGATGGTGGCGCTCGCCGCGTTCAGCCTCTACGAGGCGCTCGCCGGCTGAGGCGCGCGCCCAACTGCCCCGAACGGCAGTCCGCTTGACCGCCACCAGTCCGCACCGCGTAAGGTCCCGCCCTGGACGGTTGCCGGTGATTCGGGCGAGGAACGCGTGGCGCCCGTAGGGGAGGGGATCTCGATGGCGGCGCACAGCGGCTGCCCCGGATGCGGGGCGGAACCGTCGCCCGAGGGCGCTCCGGCCTGCGCCTGCACGACGGAGCAGGACCCGGGCGACGAGCAACTCCGCATACGCCCCTACGTCGCGCTCCCGGGCCCCCTCCCCGACGAGGTCCCCGGCTCCGCTCCCGACCTCTCCCCGTTCGCCAAGGCGCCGAGGGCCACGGGCGAGACGGCCGGACTGCCCGTCGTCGGCGAGCCCGCGGGGGGCACGGCGGCCGGCAGCCACCGCAAGCCGCGACGCGTGCGCCGCCGCGGCGCGACCGCGCTCGCCGCCACGGGCGTCGCCGCCGCTCTCGGCGCCGGCCTCCTCACCTCGCAGCTCCTCTCGGGCGGCGGCGACAGCGGCGACGACCGCAGCCTCAGCGCCGACGACCGCTCCGTACCCGCCGACCCGACGGGCGGTCCCACCGAGTCGGCGAAGGAGCCCGCGGAGAAGCCGGCGAAGCAGAAGGAGGCGGACGACGACGCTTCCGCACCGTCGAGCAGCCGACCCACGCGGCACCAGGCCGAGTTGGAGACGGAGCAGCGCACCAGGCCGAAGGCCGACGAGCCCGCGGAGCGCAAGGCGCCGGCCACCTCCTCCCCGCCCCGGCGCACGGCCCAGCCGGAGCGGGCGGAGCAGCGGAACCCGCGGGAGCGCTGGGACGAGTGGCGCCGCAACCAGGGGCGCGGCGGGCTC
Organism: Streptomyces xiaopingdaonensis; assembly: GCF_000262345.1. Taxonomy (GTDB): domain Bacteria; phylum Actinomycetota; class Actinomycetes; order Streptomycetales; family Streptomycetaceae; genus Streptomyces; species Streptomyces xiaopingdaonensis. The sequence continues at coordinate 65,706 of NZ_AJTQ01000103.1, forward strand.
AGCGTCGGTGACACGGGACCCGAGGTCGTCGACCTCCAGCGCCGGCTGAAGCAGGTCGGCAAGCTCGACGCCGACGCGCCGGAGGACGGCACCTACTCGGCCCAGGTGCAGGAGGCCGTCCTCCGCTACCAGGTGGAGAACCGCATCAGGGGCGACCGCTGGGGCGACTACGGTCCGGCGACCAAGAGGTCCCTCGAATCCCGGACTTGACGCCCGCGGGCCCGGGATTCCCGTACGGAAATAGGCGTTCGGGACCGGGCTCCTCGTTCGCGGCGTAAAGTCTCTTCGGGCCGTTCCCGGTGGGACGCACGGGACGCGCGACGCACCGGCGGTCCGGGGAGGGGTCGTCGTGGCGGAGCAGGGGAGTTGCCCCGAGTGCGGGGCGCGGCCTTCGGCCGAGAGCGGGCAGCGGTGCGGCTGCGCCGGGCACGGCGCGCCGGGGGCGCCCGAGGACGAACGGCTCCATGTGCGCCCGTACGTCGACCCGTCGGAGCCCGAGGATCCGATTCCGGGGGTGAGCGCTCTCGACCGCCCCGTGCAGGGGTTGCCCGAGCCGGCGGCGTCGTCGGCGTGCTCCGGGCGCGAGCAGACGGGCCGACTTCCGCCGCGCCGGGCGGAGTTATCGGGCGAGAGCGGTGTACGCCCGCCGTGGTACCGACGTCCGGCCGCGGTGGTGTCGGGGGTGGGTGCCGCCGCCGTGCTCTGTGCCGTCGTCGTCACGGGGGTGCTGCTCTCCGAGGTGCCGGACGGCGACGAGCGCGGCACGGCCGCGCACCTTCCCCGGCAGCGCGACTTCGCCGAACCGTCCGCCGCACCGAGCGGCGCCGCGCCGTCGCCCTCGTCGGCGGACCGGGGCCCCGTGCCCAGGAGCGAGGTGCGCGTGGAGTCGGCGACGCAGCCTCCGCCCCCGCTGCCGACGCGTACGACACGTCCGGCGTCGCCGCCCGCCTCTGCGCCCCCGGTGCGCGAGGAGGTGCTCCGCCTCGGCGATTCGGGGGCCGACGTACGGGAGTTGGTGCTCCGGCTCCGGGCGGCGTCGATGCTCACCCCCGGCTATCCGGAGACCGATACCTTCACGCCCGAGGTGCAGGCCGGGGTCGTCCGCTTCCAGCATGAGCGGGACGTCCGCGGTGACGTGCAAGGGGAGTACGGTGAGCCGACGCGCACCGCGCTGGAAGCCGAGACGCCGCAGGTCGGTCCCGCTCCGACCGACGCAGCCGCGGAGTGACGGGCGGGGCCGCCGATCGCCGCTCCACCGTGCGGAGTCGGCCGGGCGCGCGGGGGCGGTGTGGCCAAGGGCGCCCGCTCTTTGTATCGTGGAGGAACAAAGTGGCTCCGTCCGTACTCCGTGCCTGACAGCGGGGTGTCCCTGACCGGCGGGCGGAGCCATCTTTGCAGCACCGGCAACTCTCCGTGAACCACCGCGCACCCGGAGTGCGTTGCCCGCCTCCGCGTCACTCGCCCTTCGGTGTCGCCTGCTGCACCACCTCGAACGACCACAGTTCGGAGCCCGAGGCCGCCGTACGGCGCTCGCCGCCCTCGCCTCCGCCCTGGTGGGCCGACTTCATCGAGCCCTCCATCCAGGCACGGAACGACTCCTCGTCCCGCCACCGCGTGTAGACGAGGTACTGGTCGGTGCCCTCCAGCGGCCGCAGCAGCTCGAACCACTCGAAACCGTCCGAGTCCTCCACCATGCCGGCGCGGGACCCGAACCTCTCCTCCAGCAGCGCGCGCTGCTCCTCTGGGACGGTGAGGGCGTTGATCTTCACGATGCTCATGCGCCCCATCGTCCCCCACGGGCAACCGCGGTGGCGTACCGGCCCGCTGGGGTCGACGTGGAAGCGCTTTGCCTCTGAGGCAAGGAATTTGCCCCCGCGGTGAAAGTCTGGCCCAATCGTTCCCATGACCTCCCAGGACCACGGGCCCCAACTGCCCGCCGTGGCGCCGCGCCTGCGCGAGCTGCGGAGCCGCAGCGGGCTCAGCCTGGAGGCCGCGGCGCAGCGGGCCGAGTTGTCGCCCGCCCATCTGTCGCGGTTGGAGACGGGGCAGCGGCAGCCGTCGCTTCCCGTGCTGCTGGTTCTCGCACGGGTCCACGGTACGACCGTGTCCCACCTGCTCGGTGAGGCACCCGCAGCGCCCGGTTCCGTGGTGCGCGCCTCCGAGATGGAGGCGCGCGAGGCCGGCGGGTGGACGTACCGCCAGGCAGGGAGCCCGGATCGGGCGATGCAGGCGCTCCGTGTGCATGTGCCGCGGGGCGCTCAGGGCGACCTCGTGCGGGTCCATCCCGGCGAGGAGTGGCTCCACGTGCTGGCGGGGCGGCTGCGGCTCAACCTCGGGGACAGCGAGGACGTTCTGGAGCCCGGCGACTCCGCCCACTTCGACTCGCTCACGCCCCACCGGCTCTCGTCGGACTCGTCGGGCGGAACCGACCTGCTCTTCGTGCACACCCTCCTCCAGAGCGACGCGGGTGCGCTGTGCCTGGGCGGAGGTCCGCCCCCTCCCGGGCGGAAAGGACCCCATGCCGGACGATGACCGCAGGTCCGAGGAGGAACCGGGCGACCGGCAGCGCGACGTCCGCACCCCGTTCGGACTGAAGCTCCGCCTGTTCGCCTACCTGGTGGCCGGGCACCTCTTCGCCGGCTTCCTCTACCTGCTCTTCTACCTGGGCGGCACCAACGAGTAGGCCGAGCCGGCCGGCGCCCGAACCGCGATGCGGGCGCCTGTCGTTGCTCGGGCCGCTGCCACGTCGGTGAACCCCCGCGACCCCAACGGTTGTCGCAGCCGAGGTCCGGCTCCCGGTCTCCGCGGCGCGCCCCGCCGCCGTCCCGTACGATCAACCGCCTTGGCGTACCCGGCCCCTCGGGCGGGGAGAGCTTTTGGGGGCTGCGCGGACAGTCCGGGTACTGCCCGGCGGGGCGGGTCAGGTACCGAGTAGGTTTCTGGCGTCCGATCCTTCGGGCTGCTGAGCCCGGGTCCGTACCGGTCGGACCGTGACGGTGGAGACAGGACGGAGACGACGGGGCGTGGCAGCGGAGACGGCGACGGACCGGGAGGGTTCGAAGCGGGGGCGGTTCGGCTCCCGCGGCCAGGCGGGGCTCGCCGGGCTGTGGCTGCTCGCGGCGCTGCTCTCGGCCCGGCAGCTCGCCGCGGTGCTGCGGCTGCCGCAGGAGGACCGGCTCATCGACCTCTTCGCCTGGATCGACAACGGGGCGCTCACCGCCTCCAGTTCGCTCTACGAGGGCGAGGCGCCCTTCACCGGGACGCCGTTCGCCGGGCTGGTGCTCAGGCCGCTCGCCAGGGCCGCCGAACAGGGACTCGGCATCGCGTGGACGGTCGGCACCATGGCGCTCGTCGCGGCGCTCGGGGTCGTCGCGGCGCGTGCGCTGCCGGGGCCGCTGCCGCGTCGGACGGCGCACTTCGCCGTGCCGCTGGCGCTGATCCTCCTCGCGATCTCGGTGCCCGTACGCAACACCTTCCACCTCGGCCAGACGAGCGTCCTGCCCGTACTGCTGGCGCTCGTCGGCTGGTTGCTCCAGAGCAGAGGAGAGACGGGCGCCGTCCGCGGGCTCGGCGGCGTACTGCTCGGCCTCGCCGCCGCGCTCCAGCCGGCCGTGCTCCTCTTCGTGCCCGCGCTGTGGCTCACCGGACGCCGGCGGGCCGCGCTCTGCGCGGCCGGCACCTTCCTCGGCGGTACGGCGCTCGCCTGGGCCGTGCTGCCGGCGGCCTCCTGGACGTACTGGGTGCGGCACCTCGCGGGCACCGGGCTCGGCGACCCGGCCGACGCCACCGCCAACCAGTCGCTCCACGGGGCGTTGCTGCGCGCCGGGTTGAGCGGCCCCGTGGAGATCGTGCTCTTCGCCTGCCTCGCGCTCGCCGTCGCCGTCCTCGCAGTGCGCCGGGCCGTGCGGTACGCGCGGGACGGGCAGCCGCTGCTCGCCGCGGCGCTCGTCGGCTGCGCCGCCGTCGCCGTCTCGCCGACGGCCTGGCAACACCAGCAGCTCTGGGTGCTCCTCGCGGTCGCGGGGCGGGTGGGCAGGCGTACGGGGGACCGGCTGGTGTGGCCGATCCTCGTGGTGCTGGTGATGTCGCTCGACGGGAGCGTGCTGATGCCGGGGACGCCCGGACTGCACCTGCTCGGCGAGAACCTGCCGCTCCTCGCCGCCGTGGCGGCCGCCTGCGCGGTGCCGTTCCTCTCGCGCGGTTCCGAGCACTGGGCGCGCCCCGAGCCGTCGGGCCCGCTGAGCCGCCCCAACGTGATGCTCGAACTCCTGCTGATCCGGGTCGGCTACTGGGCCTACTCCTACGTGCGCAGCCTCGCGCCCGACGAGCGCTCCACCGCCGAGGCCCACGGCGAGCAGATACTCGGGCTGGAGTCGCTGCTGCGGATCGACGTCGAGCACTGGCTCAACCGCCTCACTGCGCGCACCGGTTGGCTGGAGGCGTTCTGCAACTTCTACTACTCGACCTTCCACTTCGTCGTCCCCATCGCGCTCCTCGCCTGGCTCTACCTGCGCCGCCCCGCGGGCTACCGGACGTCGCGCACCGCGCTCTGCATCGCCACGCTCCTCGGGCTCGTCGGGTTCTGGCTCTACCCGCTCGCGCCGCCCCGCCTGATGCCGGGCCTCGGGTACATCGACACGGCGCACGGTCCTCAGGACCTCTCCGACCCGGACTTCGGCGCGCTCACGCAACTCTCCAACCAGTACGCGGCGATGCCCTCGCTCCACGTCGGCTGGTCGCTGTGGTGCGCCGTCGTTGTCTGGCGCGCCGCGCCGTGGCTGTGGCTGCGGCTGCTGGGGGCGCTCTACCCGACGGTGACGCTCTTCGTCGTCATGGCGACGGCCAACCACTACCTCCTCGACGCGGTCGGCGGTGCCGTCGTGGTCGCCGCCGGTTTCCTCGTCGCGCTGCGCGCGGTGCCGGCGCTGAAACGGCGGTGGGGAGGCTCGGCGGCGGGTGAGCCGGACGCGCCCGCACCGACCGATGCCGAGCGGCCCGGGCCTCCGGGGGAACCCCCGCGACCGCAGGACGGCCGCGAGCCCGTCCGCGAGACGGCCGACCGGTCCTGAACCCCCGCGCCCCGTACGGCGATCGGCGTCCTAAGGCTCCGGCGGCCGGAAGGCGGCGGGCGCGTCGAAGGCGGCCCTGCGGGTGGCCCTGCGCAGTGCGCGGAGCACGGTGCTGCCGAGCGTGAGGGTAAGGACGACGGTCAGCAGCGCACGGGGCACGTCCCAGCCGAGCGAGGTGGCGAGGACGTACGCGAGATAGCGGGCGAGGTTGTCGTGGAGCGGGTCGCCCGGCACGAACGAGAGGCCCGAGCCGAGCCCCGCGATGTACGGCCAGCCCTGGAGGTTCATCACCAAGCCGTAGGCGAGCGCGGCGAGTGCGCCGTAGGCGGCGAGGAGCAGCAGTTCGCGCCGGCCGCGCAGGGAGGCGTGGCCGGGGAGCAGGCCGGCGCCCATCGAGACCCAGCCCATGGTGAGCATCTGGAACGGCATCCACGGCCCCACCCCGCCCGTCAGCAGGGCGCCGGCGAACATCGAGAGCGCCCCGAGCACGAAGCCGAACCCGGGCCCCAGCACGCGTCCGGCGAGGACCATGAGGAAGAACATCGGCTCGAGTCCCGCCGTGCCGGCCCCGAGCGGCCGCAGCGCGGCGCCGGCCGCGGCGAGGACGCCGAGCATGGCGACGGCCTTCGCGTCGAGCCCGGTGTCCGCGATCGTCGCGACGACGACGGCGAGGAGCAGCGGAAGGAGCCCCGCGAAGAGCCAGGGCGCGTCTCCCGAATGCGCAAGCCCCGACGCGGAGTCGGCGAGGAGCGGCCAGCCGAAGGCGGCCACACCGGCGGCCGAGGTGAGCCCCAGCGCGGCGAGGGACCTGGGCCCGAGCCGCACGGGGCCGCGGAGCGCAGGCGCACGGGCGCTCACGGCGCGTCCGCCAACGCGGCGCGCACCTGCGGGACCGTGAGCCACGGTCGGGGCGCGAGCACCTTCGCCACCTGCGGCGCGAACGACGGCGAGGAGGTGACCACTTCCGCGGTCGCACCGTCGGCGACGATCTCGCCCTGCGCGACGATCACCACGCGGTGCGCCACCTCGGCGGCGAGCTCGACGTCGTGCGTGGCGAGGACGAGCGCGTGGCCCTCGGCGGTGAGTTCGCGCAGCACCGCCACGAGGCGTGCCTTGGCGGCGTAGTCGAGGCCGCGGGTCGGCTCGTCGAGGAGGAGCAGCGGCGGGCGCGCGGTGAGGACGACGGCGAGGGCCAGGGCGAGGCGCTGGCCCTCGGAGAGGTCGCGCGGATGCGTCCCGTCGGGCACCTCGGGGAGGAGCCGGGTGACGAGAGCGCGGCAACTGCCGGGCGCCGCACCGGCGTCGGCGTCGGCCGCCGTGCACTCGGCGGCGACGGTGTCGGCGCAGAGGAGGTCGCGCGGCTCCTGCGGCACGAGGCCGACGCGGCGCAGCAGCTTCGCCGGCGGGGTGCGGTGCGGCGCCCCACCGCCGACCGACACCGTGCCGCGGGTCGGCGCGTGCAGCCCGACGAGGGTGCCGAGGAGCGAGGACTTCCCCGCGCCGTTGCGTCCCATCAGCGCGACGGCCTCGCCGCGGCGGACGGTGAAGTCGAGCCGGTGGAGCGCCTCCACGCTGCCGTACCGCAGCGAGACGCCTTCCGTCGCGCCCGCCGTCTCCCGGGTGCCGGGCACCTCCGTCTCCCGGGGTGCTCGGACGGCGAGGCGCTCGCGGAGCGGCCCCGCGGCGCGGCGGGCGTCGCGGACGGAGAGCGGCAGCGGCGTCCAGCCGGCGAGCGCGCCGAGTTCGACGACGGGCGGGCGCACGGGCGAGTCGGCCATCGCCTCGGCGGGTTCGGCGAGCCGCGCCCGACGGCCGCGCCCGGGGAGCAGCAGCACCCGGTCCGCGTACTGCACGACGCGCTCCAGGCGGTGCTCGGCGAGGAGGACGGTGGTGCCGAGGTCGTGGACGAGGCGCTGGAGGACGGCGAGGACCTCTTCGGCGGCACCGGGGTCGAGCGCCGACGTCGGCTCGTCGAGGACGAGGAGCCGCGGGTGCGGCGTGAGGACGGAGCCGATCGCGACGCGCTGCCGCTGCCCGCCGGAGAGGGTCGCGATCGGCCGGTCCCGCAGCTCGTTGAGGCCGAGCAGGTCGAGGGTCTCCTCGACGCGGCGGCGCATGGTGCCGGGCGGCAGCCCCAACGACTCCATGCCGTAGGCGAGTTCGTCCTCGACGGTGTCGGTGACGAAGTGCGCGAGCGGGTCCTGGCCGACACTGCCGACGATGTCGGCGAGCTCCCGCGGCCTGTGCGTACGCGTGTCCCGCCCGGCCACGGTGACGCGCCCGGTGAGCGTGCCGCCCGTGAAGTGCGGAACGAGCCCGGAGACGGTGCCGAGCAGCGTCGACTTGCCGACCCCCGACGGGCCGACGAGCAGGCAGAGTTCGCCCTCGGGGACGGTGAGGTCGACGCCGTGGAGGGCGGGTTCGGCGCTGCCCTCGTAGGTGACGGAGAGCTGCTCGAAGCGGATCACTGGTGGGGGTCCTCGGGATGCGGGTGGAGTGCTGGGAGTCGGGTGCGCGGTGGGTCGGTCGCCGGGCGTCCGCAGATGCCGCGGGGAGTGGGTCGGGTGCTGTCCTCGTGGGGGACGGGGAGCTGCTTGCAGCGGTTCGCCGGCGGGGGGTGCGGTGCCGGCGGGAGTGCGGTCGGCGGTTGCGGTGGTGCGGCGGGGTCGCTCCGCGGGCGTCCGCCTGTGCCGTGAAGGGCGGGTTCGATGCTGCTCGTGTGGGAGGCGGTGGGCTGCTGGAAGCGGGTCACCAGCGGGGCCCTCGGGGTGCGGGCCGTGTGCGCGGATCCGGGCGGCGCCACCCGTCGTGTGCGCGCCTCGGAGCCGGTTGCGGAGGCGTTCGTCTTGCGCTCGGGTGTGCGGCGGAGGGTGCGTCGGGTGCTGCCCTCGCGGGTGGCGGTGAGTTGCTCGAAGCGGGTCACTGGCGGGGCTCCTTGCCGTGCTGCGCGGGGTGCGATCCCGGGCGGCCGTACCCGGAGAGCCGGGCGCCGCCGCCCGGCGTGCGCGGCGCCTCGGCGCCGGCGGCGGGCTCCTGGTGCACGTCGACTCCGCCCGGCTGCCCGGCGGTTGCCCACAGCGCGGGCCGGAGCCGCGCCGTCTGCCGCGGTACGGGTGCGGGCGGCTCCGAGGCCGCAGGGGTGCGCGGCTGAGCGGGGGCGACGACGGCGGGGAGCAGTCCGAGGAGGACGGCGGCCGCGGGCCACAGCGGCAGCGGCGGCGCGGTCAGCGGGACGGCGGGCGGGTGGAGCGCGTCGGGGTGCGTCGAGCCGGCGAGGACCATGAGTGCGGCCACCGCGACGCCGGAGGCCGAGACCGACCAGGCGCGCAGGCCCCAGCGTTCGGGGCGGTACCGGGTGCGCACCGTGCGCCGGCCGCCGATCCTGAGGCCCGCGAGCGCCGTCGCCACGCCGGCGAGGAGCAGCGGCGTCCCGAAGGCGGCGCCTTCGGCGGCGAGCAGCGCGTACGTGCCGATGCAGACGCCGAGCAGCCCGCCGAGCGTCAGCAGCGCGGTGGTGCGCCGGAGTGCGGGGCCGACGTCCGCGGTGCGCCCGTACCCCCGCGCGTCCATCGCCGCCGCGAGCCCGACGGAGCGCTCCAACGCGCCCTCCAGCACGGGGAGCCCGACGCTGAGGACGGCGCGTACGCCCCTGTCGCGGCGCCCGCGGAGCCGCCGGGCGGTGCGCAGCCGGCGCACGTCAGCGATGAGGTTGGGCGCGAAGGTCATGGCGACGACGACGGCGACGCCCGCCTCGTAGAGCGCGCCCGGCAGGGACTTCAGGAGCCGGGCCGGGTTGGCGAGGGCGTTGGCGGCGCCGACGCAGATGAGCAGCGTCGCCAGCTTCAGCGCGTCGTAGAGCGCGAAGAGCAGTCCCTCCGCCGTGACCCTGCCGCCGAGGCGTACGCCCTGCGCCCAGTCGGGCAGCGGCACTTCGGGGAGGGTGACGAGGACGTGGGTGCCGGGGATGGGCGAGCCGAGGAAGAAGGCGAAGACCATCCGGATACCGAGGACGAGCAGGCCGAGCTTGAGGAACGCACCGTAGGAGCGCGCCCAGGGCGCGTCGCTGCGGCGGGCCGCGACGACGTATCCGGCGACGGCGACGAGCAGCGCGAGCAGCAGCGGGTTGGTGGTCCGCGAGGCCGCGGTGGCGAGGCCGAGCGCCCAGAGCCACCAGGCGCCCGGGTGGAGCGAGGTGGTGCGGTTGGCCGTCGGCGCCCGCAACCGGGCGCGCACGCCGCGGTCCGTGCCCGGGCGCTCGGCGGCTGCCGAACGCCCCTGTGTGCGCGGGAGTTCAGGGTGGTGCGCCACGTCAGCTCCGGCGCCGCCTGGCCTGCCATGCGGCGGCACCGCCGAGGATCACCACGGCCGCGGCGCCCGCGGCGATCCCGGCGCCCGAGGAGAGGCCGCCGTCGTCTTCCTTCCCGGCCGAGTCCGCCGAGTCCGAGTCCGCCGCGCCCCCCTTGCCGCCGCCGTCCCCCGAGACCTGTTCGCCGCACCCCTTCGCCGGGTACCCCTCGACGGCGCAGAGCATCGAATCCGAGTCGTACCGCAGGGGTTCGGCGACGGCGGCGAGCGCCTCGGCGGCCGAGGCGTCCTCGGGCACCTGCGCGCACTCGGTCCTCGGCTTCGGCGGGCGCTCGCCCGCGGGTGCGTCGTTGCCCTTCCCGAAGTCGAGGGCGAGCGCGACGCGTTTGCCGTCCCCCTTCGACGTGTCGCCGCAGACCTTCGCGAACTCGGTGCGCGGGCGCGGCGAGGCGGCGTCCCCCGAGTCCTCGCTGACGGCGAACCGGAAGCCGATGACCGTGCCGTCGTCCGGCTTCGCCGCCGCGGGTCCCTGGGACGCGTAGGACCAGCCGCTGCCCTCCGCCTCCCAGAAGGACCAGTACCGGTAACTGTCGGCGGCCTGCGCCGGGGCGCCTCCTGCCAGCACGGCGGCGGAGGCGACCGCCGCCGTCAGGAGCCCGGCGCGCGCCCTCACTTCTTCCTCCGCGTCGAGAGCACGAGGCCGATAGCCCCGCCGACGGCGAGCCCGACGAGCACCAGCGACCACGTCCACACGGTGCTGTTGCCGCTGTCGTCCTCCTCGTCCTCGGCGGCGGGGGAGGGCGCGGGCCCCGTCGCGTTGAGGCGGTCGAGCGTCGCCGTGCCGAGCTTCGCCGGGTCGCCGCCCGCGGAACGGGAGGCGAGGAGGGCGGTGCCGATGGCGGCCGGGTCGGTCGTCGACTTCTTCCACTCCTTGAGGTTCTTGCGGAGCCAGCCGAGGGGCTGCTGCGCCGCCTCGCCGTGGCCGCCCGCGGCGAGGGCGAGCGCCGCGTCGGCCGTGCCGGTGTAGTCGGGCTGGTCGTCCTGGCCGGGGAGGGAGGACTTCAGGTAGCCGCCGTTGCGCTGCAACTCCGCGACGAGCCAGGCGGCTCCGGCTTCCGCGCGCTGCTGCGCGGTGTGGCCGCCGCCGTCCGCGCAGTCGAGCGCCGCGGGTTCGGCGCCCTCGGCGGCGGGCTCGACGAGTACGCCCTTGCCGTACGCGCCGAGCACGGCGGCCGTGGTCGCCGCCGTATTGGGGGTGAGCCCGCCCTTCTTCTCCGGCTGGTAGGCGAAGGCGCCGCGCTCCTCCTGCGGTGCGTCGCAGCCGAGTTGGAGGGAGGCGAGCGCGTCCTGCGGCGCCTCGTCGCCCTCGCGGACGGAGGCCGGTTTCACACCGGCGGCGCGGAGCGCGCCGACGACGAGCGCCGTCGAGTTGGCGTCGGTCGGGCTGCCGGCTTCGTAGCCCCAGCCTCCGTCGTCGTTCTGCTCGGACCTGAGCCATTCGACGGCGCGGTCGACGCCGGCGCGCTGCCCGCCGACGGCGGCGAGTGCCTGGACGGCGAGCGCGGTCGCGTTGGTGTCGCCCGGCGTCTCCTTCGGGTCGCAGGACTCGTCGGGGCGCGGCCGGTAGGACGTGAAGTAGCCGTCGTCGCACTGCTGGTCCGCGAGGAACGTGACGGCTTTCGCCGCCGGCTCGGCGCCGGCGCCGAGCTGGGCGAGGAGCGCGAGCGACTGCCGCCAGACGCCGTCGTAGGTGGGGTCGCCCGCGCCGTAGAGCGCCGCGGGCGCCTTCGGCTTCGAGTCCTCGGCGGACGCGGCGGGCGCGAGAGCACCCAGACCGAGGGCCGCGACGGCGAACGCGGCCGTGCGCCGTGCCCAACGGCGGCGTCCCAAGGGCAGAGCCGACTCCGAGAACCCCAAGACCATGGCGAACGCTGCCTTTCCGTTGCGACGGGACCTGACCGCAGCCGTGCACGGTCGTACCGCCGCGCGGGGCGCGCTGCTCCGCGGGGCCGCCTACCGGGCTCGGCTCCGTATACCTCGACGGTGCCGGTGCCCGCGCTCCCTGCCGGCGGGCACCCGAGCCAGCGGTCCGCCACCGGGTGTTCCGGCTCGCGGCCCC